>CASBRB010000109.1 GCA_949127975.1 Oscillatoriales cyanobacterium PMM_0019
TCAAATCTTTGCTAGGCAAATTAGCCAGGGCAGGTGGCAGAGGCACATCCAAACGGGGAGTGTGCAGTTTTCCAGAGACGATACTCACTTGCCCTTTGAGCATTTCCAGTTGTGCCTGCCGTAGTGCTTCTGCCTTAATTGGGGCAATTTTTAACTGTTGGTAAAAATCCATCATTAATCCAAGAGTGCCCTCAGCGCTGATGTACCACAGACTGGCTACCACTGACTTAACCCCAGCTTGAGCCGCAAATCCCGCAAAACCTAACTCGGCTTCTTCATTTCCCACGGCAGTCTTACAGGCGCTCAATGTCATTAGCTCTGTGGGTGGATTATTCAAGCCCAATTCTCTTAATTGGTCTAAGCGCAATTTAGTATCCCATAGTTGAATGTAGGAATCTTTTAGCGAACCAGCGTTAAATTGACCATGAGTACCTAAGTGAATAATGCCATAAGGTGCTTGCTGGCGTTGCTTTTTGAGATTTTCTAGGGTAAATTCTTGATTGAGGAATTCCTTACCTTTCCAAAGTTTCTCGGTAATGGTTAATAATTCTGTTGGTACTGCTGGTAAGGGGTCGAGGTCGGTAAACCGATCGGCTCCCATAGCCAAAACTTGCACACCCTTCCTAATGTCTACATAGCGAGTATCTGTTAAACTAAGACTCGGCATCAAACCAACACTGTATTTTTCTACCAGGAATTTTTCTCCATCATAGAGAGCCGCCAGAGGAACTCCGCGCAAGCCAGAATCCATAATAAAGGCGAGATTCTGAATGCCACGCGCTTGTAAATCGGCTTCTATAGGTGCAATTAACCATTGATAAAGTTGCTTGCCTGAGATTTTATAGCCGCGCTTGTTAGCAAAGTTGCGCACGTCATTCTCGAAGTCTTTAGCGGCTTGAACTCCTTGCTTGCGCGTTACCCCAGGAATCCGTTGGCGAATTGGTATACCCTTGGCTGTCAAAACTACAATTTCTAGTATATCGCTATCTTGCTTAGGTAAATTTAAAATGCGATCCTCATTAACTGATTCTGGGACAAAATCGACATAAATAATTGCAGGTTTTATCCCTGTATTTTTCTCAATGGCACTGAGGATTTCCCGCGTCTGATCTAGGGTGACAATCTCAATATTAAAAGGTGGTTGCAAGTAATCCAGGATGTCCTGGGTAATCCGTCCTTCAGGTTGATTTATTTGTGGCTGTACGTTAGTTTGCGGTGGGGTTGTATGGTTAACTATGTTCGGGTTACTATCTGTCGGGGCAGGTACGGAAATAATGCTAATATTACTCGGTGGTACACCCTGAGTATAGGTATAAAGAAATGAGCCAGAGTTAATAGTTGTATTACCAGTGGTGAGAGTTCCATTAGTGCCATTTGTGGCAGCATTACCTACAATAAAGGGAGTGATGCCATTTCCACCATGCCGGATGGTAATTGAGCCACCAATAGGTCCTCCAGTGCTAGAAATACTGGCATTACTCCCATTTTTATCAGTAAAGGTGCCTAAACCCCGGACAAGCCCAGTGGCTGTGATATCGACATTTCCGCCAGTACCTGCGCCTAGGCTTTGAGTGTTGATGGTGTTGAAAGTTACACTTTGGGGATCTATTAGAACTGAGCCACCATTTCCAGCGGCAGAACTGGTGTTTATAGAACCTATATTAATTGTACCTGGAGCAAGTAGGGTAATATTTCCGCCATTGCTGGTGCCAGAAGATGAGGTGATTAAGTCAGCAGTGGTAATGTTAGCTCCGGCATTAAGGCTAATATTTCCTAGGGGTGTAATGCTGCCTACGGCTCCTGTAAAGTTAATATTGCCTGCTGTAGCATTCACTGCCAGAGCATTGGCTGTACCAGTGGTGCTATCAACTGTGCCAGTAAAGCTGATATTACTGTTGCTGTTGTTTAATGTTACAGGCGATCGCAGTATAACGTTTTCCCCATAGGTTTGCGCTCCGGAGGTGGTAACATTATCATTAAGTTGGGTGTTACCACCTCCGCCTGTTGTCAAACTACTGGCATTGACTGTGCTGTTGAATAGTGTAGTACCACTGCTATTAGATGTCAGATTGCCCAAGGGGATACTACTGTTACCCACTGCGCCTGTAAAGGTAATGTTACCTGCACCTGAATTTACTGTTAAGCTTTGGGCACCGTTAATGGTACTGCCGAAGAATATGGGGTTGCCATTGCTAAGTAGGGTAACAGTATTGTTCAGTTGAATGGGATTATTATAATTCTGCCCAGGGGTTCCGATGGTGGTGACGTTACCGTTAAGTTGGGTGGTGCCACTACCAACTGTAGTCAAACTGTTTAACGGGTTAATATTACCCACTGCACCATTAAAGGTAATATTTCCCGCTCCTCCATTTACTGTTGTAAGTGTAACGGGGCTGTTAAAGTTGATATTGTTATCTGCGGTGATATTACCTGCGCTAGAAACTGCACCTGTACCAATTTGACTAAAAGCTCCAGCAAGGTTTATACTTGCACCTGGGGCAATTGTTAGTATACCACTATTATTGATGTTCAGACTACCGTTGTTCTGAGTGGTAAGGGCACCGTTGAAGTTAACTTGGTTGGCACTACTGATAGTCAAGTTACCCTGAAGGATGTTATTGCCAGCAGAGTTATTAAAAGTGACGTTCCCTGTGCCTGCAATCAAGTTTAGGTTTTGACCTGCTGCACCATTTAGCGTTCCCTGGACAATAATGTTCCCGTTTGCGGTAGTTCCTGTCGTTGTCAAGGTAGTTGTAGCGGAGGCGTTTTTACTGAACAAAACATTGCCAGTGAGATTAATATTATTTCCACTACCACCAGTAGCCGAAGCATTGATGTCACCCCCTATGTTGATATTGCCATTACCACTATTAAGGGTGACTTCACCAGCATTGTAACCAGGACCACTTGCTGAAGTGTTGATAGCACCGATAACATTAATGCCGTTCTGGGCAGTAATGTTAACATCAGCACTTTTAAAAATACTTGACGTGTTTATAGTTCCTAGTGTGACATTAGCAGCCGTTATGGTAATTTTTGTATTTGAGTACCCCAAACTGTTGATGGTGTCTCCTGGATTCATAGAAAAAGAGCCACCTGCATTGAATGTGAGCGAACCTGAACCATAACCAAGTCTCAAGGTCAATGGGGTAGTATTTAGAGGATTAATTTTAATATCGTTAGTAGCTTGTAGAGTAAGATTACCAGTACCGACGGCGTTCTCTATTGCAGTTTTGGAAAGCGTGAAATTTGCACCAGGGCTATTACCAAATAGTATTTGATGACTTGGGGGGGTTAACTGGGCGTCGTCTGTAGCACCACTACCACCGACTATCGTGATATTTAGTGGATCTAACAGCAAGTTACCAAAACTGCCTTTATCAGCTCTCAGTTCCACACTGCCATTGAAAGAAAGGTTATCCTTACTCGATATTTCTACTAATCCGCCATTACCTGAATTACTACCACCACGAGCGCTGATGTTACCAAAAAACCAGTCGCTTGATTAGCCCAGACTATAATTCGACCACCGTTACCATTAATTAGGCTATCTGCGTTAATGGTAGAATCTTTACTGATGTAAGTGCGATCGGCATTCGGCACGATGCCATGTCCCTGATAATCGCCACCAACCAGCACTGTACCCCCACCATTAGTGCCAGAAGCGTTAATATTAGCACCAATCAGCCCCACTGTATTACCTAAAACATAAACTGTGCCGCCTGTCTGCCCGGAGGTATTTAGGTTGCCCGATACAATAGTAGTACCTGGGGAAGTTGGTATTTGAGTTGAAGAGCCAGTTAATCCTACTTGATTATTACTATTAACGCTCAATCCAGTAGCATTACCTGTACCTGTGAGCAATTGAGGTAAAGATAAAATCGGCAACGTCCAATTATTTGGTAGAGTGCCAGAGTTAGGGGGAGTAATTTCCAAATTCAGTAGATGCCCGGGCTGACTGAGGCGAACTAAGTTTTCACCAGGAACACTGGTAAGGATGATTTGTCCTCCTGTTGCTGTTATTTGCCCAGTATTGACAACTGTGCCGCCCACTAAAGTTAAATTTTGTCCCGCACCTACAGCCAATTGTCCGGCATTAACGATCGCTCCCGGTCCAGATGTGGTAAAACCGAAAACACTGGGCGTTCCCACTAAAGCGGTATAAGCGTTAGCACCTGTAGCATTAAACCAATTGGAGCCAAAACCAATACCGTTAGCAGTGGTAGCAGTGAAGGCAGCAGGTAAATTTAGCTGGGCAGTAGGACCAAATAAAAACCCGGCTGGGTTCATTAAGAATAAGTTAGAGTTGCCACCCGTGACTTGCAGGATACCGTTAATAATCGAGGGGTTGCCACCGTTAATCCTCCCAAGAATATTGCGAATACTTGGGTTAGAGAGAAAGTTGGCAGTTTGGTTTTGATTGACGTTAAAGTCGGTGAAACTATGGAAGAGGTTGGAGCCATCTTTTGACAGTTGTCCGCCAGTAATATCGACGCGATTACCTGTAGGCTGAATAATGGTGTTAGTGCCGTCGCGAGCCGGAGTAATTGGTTGTACTTGGGCGAAAGTTGGCGATAGGCAGCAGGTAAGGGGCAAAAGCATTCCCAAAACTTTGGTTCCCAAAGTCAGACATGAGAGATGAAGCGCAGGTTTTTTAGCTGTTAATCTGACTCTTGACTGGTAGGGAGATTGGCTGAGTATTTCTAAATTTACCTGGAAGCGTTCGGCTAATCTTCGGCGTTTTAGTGCCTTGGCGATCGCTTTTACTGAATTTTGGTCTAGTTCAATTCTCTGTTGAGAGCAAATACTCGCTTGATGCTGTCGGTAGTAATAGAGCGGTTTGGTGAGGTGTTGTACTGGTGCGATTTCGGAAAATTTCAGGCAAATGTCGTAATCTGGAACGTGAGCTATAGACTCATCAATTCCGCCGACTTGCTCGTACACTACTCGACGCATCAGCCGAAAGTGAAAAGTCATAAAGTCGAGCAACAGCCGCTCTTTAGAGTAGGGGATGTGGCAGCGCTTTCCGTAGCCGATAACTTTGCCTTGAGAGTTAATGTCTATGTAGTCGGTATAGACAAAACCCAGGGATGGGTTTGCCTCCAGCACGGCAACTGTTTCTTCTAGTGCTGTCGGAGCCAATAAATCATCACTGTCTACCAACCCGATGTAAGTTCCGGTGGTTTGAGCGAGTGCTGCTTTCAGGGAGGGGCTTACTCCTTGATGGAATGCTGCTACCACCCTGACTCGGCGATCGCGTTTTGAGTATTCACGGGCAATTTCCACCGAATTGTCGGTGGAACCGTCATCCCATAAATGTCTCCCGGATGGTTTCCAGTTAATAAATTTAGTTTGAGATTTTTCAAAATTTCCACTGAATTTTCCGAGCTTATTTCAGCTCCATTAGCTGAAATTTTGACTAAACTACCATTTATCATATTGCCCGCGACGTGCTTGCCCTCTAAAATATTAAATTGTATGGTTAACGGTGACTCTATCGGGAAAAAGTTTTCTGCTTCTTTCTCTAAATAGATGTTGTATTTGCCAGCAATACCAACTACATCGTATAGAGTAATCGGTTGTTTAATCCCCTTTGGTTCTACCTGCATTTCCTGATTAATTTTCAAGATTGGTCCTGTATCTTGTAGGGTGTATTCCGAAACTAAGATTTGACCCCCGACTGTATAGGACTCGATGCGCCCAGTTAAATTGACGTGACTGCCAACTACACCATACTTAGCACGTTTTTGTGAACCGATATTCCCCGCTACCACTTCCCCAGTGTTGATGCCAATACCCATCTCTAGTTTTGGTATATTCAAGTGTTTGATTTTTTCGTTAACGGTTTGCATGGCTGACTGCATAGCTAAGGCACAAGCTACCGCTCTTTGGGAGTCATCCTCTCTTTGATTTGGGGCACCAAAAATTACCAGTATAGCATCACCAATAAACTCATCAATGGTGCCGCTATACTGAGTAATTATATCTGCCATTATCCCTAGATAAATGTTTAAAAAAGTTACAACTTCTCCAGGCTTTAATCGTTCTGATACAGCGGAAAATCCTCTGAGATCGGTCATCAAGATAGTAACTTTACGCAGTTCACCTCCCAAGTTCAAACCTTCGGGAGTTTCTAGCAAATTAGCGACCACTTGATCGGTGAGATAGCGAGAAAAGGTTTGACGAATATGTATTGCACTTAAAGCTACATAAGTGATGATGGCGATCGCAGAACCTACCAAAGTCAGGAACGGGGGAATCACAGGTATCCACCAGCCTGCCAGAAAAGCAATGTAAGTACCTACAACCAAGCTACCCCCGGCAACCACCGTACTGATAGCTCTCCAGGGTGAGAACTTGATGAGTCCGCCAGCATATCGCCAACGCCAATGCAATGTAGCACTGAATACTGACCAACCAAAAATCCAGAGGTATTCTAAAGAAACATCCCAGGTTTTGATTAAAGGTCGCCCATCCAGCACTGCACTCAAAATCTGCTTGGTTAAATTGGCATGAATTTATACACCAGAAGTAAATTCAGGAGCAGTGATGAGATGGTTACTGTAGGGGGTGTAGAAGCGGTCTTTCAGGCTAGCTGCGGTGACACCAACTAAGACGATCCGATCGCGCATCAAGTCGGGCGGTATCCGACTCGCTAAAACATCACTCATTGATACAGTGGTAAAACTTCCTTTGGGTCCTGTGTAGTTCAATAAAATTTGGTAACCCCCATCATCGGCTCGCACGTAACCGCCATCATTAGCTCTAAACCGCTTAAACACAGTCTCACCCAATGCCATACTTCTGTCTTTGTCGCCTGCTGAAGAAGAAGTAATGCCTTCGCGCTCTAGGTACATCAGAGCCAGCTTTAGCCCCAGACTTTTTACTGATTTACCCTTGTGAGTTTTGAGAAATAGCAAGCCGCGACGAACCCTGCCATCTGGATCTAATACCAAATCAGCAGCAGCAACTTGATGGAGATCGTCTAACTGTGGCGGTGGAGCAATTCCAGAGCTTTTGTCCTCAATTTTTTGATTTTCCCCGATCAAGTCAGGTAATTTTTCGATACCAATCAAATTCGGTGTAGTCTCAAAAACTTTGATTAATGCCTGATGATCGGGTTCTACAGGCACATCTCTTACTAAATCTAAGCCTAGAGCTCTAGGCTGCTGTTCTTTGAGTTTTTCCAGCAACTGAGCCAATACCTCATCAGTCATTGGCCATTGCCCTAAGTTATTGATATCTAGCTCATTAATACCAACAATCACAATGCGTGGTTCGGTAGGTTCATTCCTACGCCACAGAAAATATTGATCGAAAGCTGCCCACTCCAATGGCTGCAACCAGCCTGCAAAACGCAGCCCCATTACCAAGAAGGCAATACTAGGAGCTGTAATCAATGCCCCGCGCCATTCCCAAGCCAGTTTCTTCAGCTTTGATAATATCACCGCTAGATTCCTAGAAGATTAATTACTTTGTGCCGCACTAATTAACTCCCTACTCCTGACTCCTGGCTCCTGACTCCTGACTCCTGACTCCTGTTCAAAGACCAGCTTATTTATGAATTGTTCCCAAAGCAATATCAGGTTTCATTCCTAAGTCGAATGGCACTAATGCCTCAACCCAACTTACAACTACGAACCGGGCTCAATACCAAGCGAGCGCAATCGCTCTAATAATAACTGCGATCGCTGCCGTTCCTGTTCCAGCAACGCCTGTGACTGCTCAACTTGCTGCTGGGCTAATTCCTTGTCAAGGCGTTCCTGCTCGGCTCGCTGGCGTTCCTGCTCAACTTGCTGCTGAGCTAATTCCTTGTCAAGGCGTTCCTGCTCGGCTCGCTGGCGTTCCTGCTCGGTTCGTTCTTCTGACCACAGTAGTAACTC
Organism: Oscillatoriales cyanobacterium PMM_0019; assembly: GCA_949127975.1. GTDB lineage: Bacteria > Cyanobacteriota > Cyanobacteriia > Cyanobacteriales > CASBRB01 > CASBRB01. The sequence continues at coordinate 7,884 of CASBRB010000109.1, forward strand.
TCCCCGATCATTCCACCATCTTAGCCAATAACCTGTTCGATCTTCATGACTTCCCTGCCACACCCCCAAAAACAAA
>CASBRB010000110.1 GCA_949127975.1 Oscillatoriales cyanobacterium PMM_0019
CTTCTACGATAACGCCAGGTAAGTTGAGTAGCTTAGTCATTAATATGAGCATGATTTAAGTTTCCAGGGGGTTGAGCTGTATTTAGTAACATTTTAGCATACCAGGTACGGAAGACCCAACTTTACCGCCAGCAGTAATCGTCACATTCCCTGCATTTCCCTTTCCAGAAGTAGAGGCAGATATTATACCACCATTGGTAAGACTGATGCTATCTGTAGCAGTAATCGTCACATTTCCTGCATTTCCCTTTCCAAAAGTAGAGGCATCTATTTCACCACCATTGGTAAGACTAAGTGAATTAGAAGTGATACTGATACTGCTCCCATTACCCTTGGCTTCCGGTGCTACTTGGCTGACTACAGCACTGGGGTTACCATTGCTATCCACTCCATCAATCGATACTTCTGTGGCACTAATCGTCACATTTCCTGCATTTCCATTTCCAACAGTATCGGCATTTATTACACTACCATTGGTAAGACTCAGTGCCTTAGAAGTGATACTGATATTCCCTGCATTCCCAGTTGCGCCTGTTAACGGCTTATTAGAAATTGAGCTGCTATTATCAATAGTAATTGCACTTGTTGTATTAACATCAATATTTCCCCCTTGACTACCAACAGAACCACTATTTGCAGCTATCCCTGCGCGAACTACGCTGTTTCCAAGTATATTTAAATTCTGGGCATTGATAGCGATATTTCCGCCACCTCCTGCTCGGACGTTTACTTCAGAATTATTATCTAATTTGACATCTGCTCTCTGGACTTCTGGAGAAAAATTTAAGCTATAATTATTGCGATCGACATTTAACTTTACTGTACCTGTCCCAGACACGCCTCCCAACTCAACTCGTCCGCCTGGAGCTAATATCTGTACGCTAGACAGGTTAATATTACCACCTAATAATATAATACTCTGAGCCGGATTAACTGCTAGTCCATGAACTAGCCCATCATATATAGGATTACCATTGCGATCGGATTTATTTATATTATCTGACTGAGCAACAATAGACTGAGCGGCAATCTGATTAAACAGAAATGCTGAAGGATTGACTGTTAGCACGGGTGCAGGATTATTCGGAGTAGTAGCACTAAATAACCCTAGATTTCCAAATTCAATGGCATTAGCTGTCGTAGCTACAAATGAACCGCCGATATTCAACTGGGCATTTTTCCCAAAGATAATGCCATTGGGGTTGAGCAGGAATAAACTAGCAGTACCATTAGCCTTAAGGATACCATCAATACTGGAAGCCGTACCACCCGTCACCCGGCTGAAAATATTACTCACGTCCAGGGCATTATTGAAGAACGCAGTCCCGCCCGTAGGTACATTAAACTGAGTGAAGCTGTGGAATAGGTTACTTCCCGCTCTAGTCCCCCCATCAATCTGAAGGACATTTCTGTTTGGCGAGACTAACGAGTTATGGGGCAGCGTGGTATCTGGCTTAATCTGTGCCGCAGCGGGGAAACTGGCGAGTAGACTTAGCAGGACACCTTGAAAAACTGATAATCTCTTAGTCCAGGGTATATGCATAATAACTGTAGACTCACTACACCTTTGGGAATATATAATATAGTATACCTGAAGAAAATGGAAAAGTCAAGCCAACCTACAATTATTGACATCTGTTCAAGCCGCATTCACTTCGACCACAATAAATTGACGGTAGCACGGTGCCCGGATTAATTGCTAAACTTTTAGTAGCACTAAAGAAACACAGAGCCATGCCACAATCACTTGACAAACACCCCCGCCGTCGGGGTCGAGTATTTCCTGAGTACAATCTGCCACCAGTTGAGTTTGTTTCCAGAAGCGGATACGTCGGCACTACCTGTAAAAACAGCAAATTGTGCTGAGCGTCACCGCGTAGAGCCGCAAGCACTGCGAGAAACTTTTGAAGCCCTCAATGCCAAGGTAGCAAACGTCTGCCCTGCCGAGGTTGCCTTTGATGTGGCGATTATGAAAGTTGCCTTTCCAGAAGACACGCTTCTAGCCCTACGGCGGTGTAAAAGTGCGATCGACATTTACCGAACCAGAACTAGCTCGTGTGGGCTTAACTGAGAAGCAAGCTAGGGAAAAACACGGGGATGATGTCTATGTACTCAAGCAGGAATTTGCAGATGTCGATCGCGCCCAGACAGAAGCAGCAACCAGTGGGTTTGCCAAAATCATCACCAGGGGAAATGGCGAGATTCTTGGCGCCCATCTAGTTGGTGCCTCTGCGGGTGAGTTAATTCACCAAATTGTTTTAGCGATGTCCCACAAACTGAAAATTTCTGCTCTGGGCGGAATCTATGTCTACCCTACCCTGGCAGAAGTCAACAGCAAAGCGGCACTACAGTTTACCAAGCAAAAATATACCAAGAACCACACCCTCCAGACATTACTAGAGAAATTCTTTCGCTTCCGGAGAACCTTTTAGCTGTTGCCAGTTCAGAAACTCCAACTACTATCGCCATAGTAATGACACAATTTCCATTCGATCGCTTTGCCAAAGACTACTTAAAAGAACTTCTATCTCCCCTTGGAGAAGTAGAAATCAGTCGCGAAGTTTCAGGGGAAGCCAGACAGGTAGATGTTTACTTTGTCCCATCATCACAACCAACACTCGCTTCTGAAATCTTAGGTCTATTAGGAAGATTTACCTCTAGTACCTGCCTGATAGAACCATTTCACATAGCAGTCAGGCTCCCTGAAGTTCGGAGTTGCCTGAGCAAACTGTTGGATATTTGTGCTAAACTAGAAAATGAAGGACAGCCAGAATCAAATTTGCCTTGGTTGTGGATACTTTCTCCGACGGCATCTTCAGCACTGCTAGAAGGTTTCCATGCCACCCCTGATGA
>CASBRB010000111.1 GCA_949127975.1 Oscillatoriales cyanobacterium PMM_0019
AAACTGTTTAACCACTCGGTTCTAGAGCATGGAACTGGCGTCGCATTGTCCTCGGTAGGAACTTAAACACTTACCGATAACATAGTTTCCCCATTTCTGGGACTTAGGCGGGTCAGCTATCTAAAGTTAGAGGCATGACGCCCCGTCTATGAGAGAGCGGGGTGCTGACCAGAACTCGACCTGGGGGGGAATACTGACGATTAGAGTTGTGCTTAGAGTTTAACTGCTCTAACACCACTCATGGCGGATTTCAGACGATTAAATTTGCGTCAGATAATCCTTAGCTGAATCGGCAAGCTTACCGGAGGTTTAAATGCATTTAAACATTAACAGTATCTTAAGTTTTCTTAGTCCCACTCTGTCTACCGAAATAATACTGGATTTTTATAACCAACACTGGCTCAATCTCTGTAAAATTAGGTATTTAACTTATAAAATCTTCATAAATCTCCTTTCCTTGAGGGGACGATCTGTGTAAAAAATTCTATAAGCCAGAAGAAGTAGGGGATTTAGGATTGGCATCCAATGGTTGGATAGTAATCCGTGAGCCCTCTTTGAGACCGAGTTCAGCCGTTAGACCTGCCCGAAGTTCAATTACCTGATCGATTATTATATCCGAGTTGGGACCATAGGTGGGACAAGGTTCTTGGCGGCAGGGTGGCACGGAAGGAGCGATCGCTTGCACTACTCCCTGTCGCAAAAATACCATATCTAGAGATATCAGCGTATTCTTCATCCAGAACATCACTGATTGTGGCGGATCGAAAGTAAATAGCATCCCTCTGTCATCTGGTAAAGATGTTCTGTACATCAACCCAATTTCTTGCTGCTGTGGCGTTTTAGCCACTTCTAGATGAATCACTTTGCCCGCTACCATTGCGGTGGCAGAAATTGGTAACATCTGACCTTGTTTTGCCGATGACACTGAAACAGGGGAGTTAGCGCTAGTATCCGGTGTGTGAGGTATTGCCGCTCCTGGTGGAGAACAGCCCAACAGCAAAATACCTAGCATCATGCCGATAAAACTTACCCCACGCCTGACATTAGCTTTATCTAGTCTGTGTATCACCATTATATTCCGCTCTCCAGAAGTTTTCTCTTCATAGACTTGTTTGTTAGCCTTTAAGTTTCCCGCATTACGTACCCAACACCTCGCACCGTTTGAATCAAGCGCTTCTCACCTTCATCTTCAATCTTTATCCTCAAATAACGGATATATACTTCAATCACGTTCGACTCTCCCATAAAGTCGTAACCCCAAACATTTTCCAGAATTTGTTCGCGGGTTAACACTTCACGAGGGTGGGACATCAAGAACTTTAACAGTTCAAACTCCTTCATTGTCAAGTCGATCGCCCGCCCGTTACGCATCGCTCTGCGAGTTGCCAGATCTAAAACCAGTTCACCAAAACGTAACTGTTCCGTAGGACTTGTTTCTGGTTTCAGGTAAAGGCGCACTAGCTGCAAAAACGCATCTGAGCGATAAGGTTTGAGGAAATAATCGTCGGCACCAGCCTCTAGACAAGCTACTCGATCGTCAACTGTATCACGAGCCATTAACAGCAGCAAGGGCACGCGAGAGCCTGTATTCCTGATTTTGTGGCACAACTTCAGTGCTGATTCTCCTGCCAAAGCTCGATCGACAACCACCATAGCAGGCTGAATGTTACAGGCTTGGTGGAAACCACTACTGGCATCAAACGCCAACACCGGGGTATAACCGGCTTCGTTTAAGTCCAGCCTCACCCGTTGAGCTAGGGTTTCGTCTGTTTCCACAACAAGGATACAAGTTTTGGAGTCAAGAATAATTGTATTCATTTGTCTATCCGGGTTTGGGTAGTCGATCGCTTAGTTACCTACTTTAACGTAGTCCCTCATTCAAGGCAGTTCTACAGAGGTTGGTTTAGCAATGTGAGGCAAACCCCAGCCTAATTTTTCTCGCAAAATCTTGAAGAACTCAGGGGATTGCAGGCGGATAAATCGCGCCGAGTAGGCTGAGCGAACTAAATGTACCCGATCTTCTGGCAGCACATAACACCCACCATTGCCATCCACAACCAGCACCATCCGGTTAGGGGTTGCAGGGTAAATGTTCACAGGTTCACTATCAGAAAACACCAAAGCACGAGACGCGAGGGAATGGGGACAAATCGGCACTAATTGTAGCGCCGGGACTCCAGGAGCCACCACCGGCCCACCAGCACTGAGAGAGTAAGCCGTTGAGCCAGTCGGTGTGGAGATAATCACGCCATCTGCTGCAATATCCACCCGCGCATGATGTCCCACCTCAATTTCAAAGTGGCACATACTGGTAAGAGGCTCTCGGTGGATTACCATTTCATTGAGACATAAAGCTTGCCATAGCAAAGTGCGATCGCGAAATAGGGTTACTGCGAGCATCGCCCGCTCTTCTACTTGATACTCACCACCCATTACCATTTCCATCGCTTTTGGCAACTGGTTCACATAAGTTTCCGTGAGAAAACCCATGTGGCCAGTATTTACCGTCAGTAACGGAATTCCACAAGGAGCCACCTGGCGAAAAGCTGCCAACACCGTGCCATCGCCTCCCAGCACTACGGCAAAAGCCATTTCGCCGTCGAAACCAGGAGGAACCAAGGATTCAATGGTAGTATGACAAACCGGACGGTTGGGCTGAGAATAACCCAGAATCCCGCCGCCAGCATTGGTCATAAAAACTTCCCAACCAGCGGCTGTCAGCTTGTCTTTCAACTCGGCAGCGATGCGACAAGCCACTGGTTTAATCTCATTGTAAATAATGCCTGCTTTGGGCACGCTCCAATTCCCGCTTAGTGTGCTTGATATTTTACCGTACCGCCGCCAACCCTCCCACCTCGATGCTGTAGTTAAAACGTTAGCTTTTTAGATTTTTGCTTGGTTTTTGCTTTCTCGTAGTCTAGTTCTTTGAGCTTCTTCATAATCCGACTGAAATACTCTTGCAGGTAAGCTTCTAATGTGGTAATGTTCTCTGGCTCTATCCCAAAAACACCATAAACCTCATCCATCGACGCATTTAGCGGTTTACCACTGGCTATCACCTCGGCGAAAGCTAGCCTTTCAGCTATATTCCAAGTCCACTCGAAAAAACGGGTGGCATGGCGAGTGGCACGTAGTAAGCCTAGAGGTAGGCGCGACACCTTAGCTTCCCGCCCAGATAAGCGCTCGCACAGGCGGATTATTTCGTATCCACTCCAAGCACGAGGTCCTACAACCGGAAAGGCTTTCTTTTCTGTTTCTGGAACCGAGAGAGCGCGGAGTGCAAATTTGGCAACATCCTGGGTATCCATATAAGCTATCGGTGAGGTATCACCAGTCACATAAACTGCATGCCCCTCTAAAATGGGAATCGCATAATCAGCAATCAAGTTTTGCAAAAAGCCACAAGGAGAAAGGATGGTGTAATTCAACCCCGATTCTGCTAGAAACAGTTCCGTACACCGCTTGATTTCCATCAGGGGCACTTGGGGGTATTTCTCAGCATCCAGAATCGAGAAGAAAATAAACCGCTTGACATCTGCGGCTGATGCTGCTTGGATTAGTGCTACTTTACCATCCCAGTCTACCTCTTTGATGCTGAGAGAATCTGTAGCTCGCTCCGTTGCCGCGTCAATCACTGCTGTAACGCCCTCAAGGGCAGATTTCAGGGTTTCCGGCTGGCAAATGTCGCCTGGTACTAGCTCCGCACCCCATTCTTTCAAAAAGGCGGCTTTTCTAGGACTGCGTACCAGACATCGTACTTGATAGCCCTCATCAAGCGCCCGACGAGCCACCTGTCTTCCTAAGGTGCCTGTGGCACCGACGATTAATAAATTCATTGAGAAATAAGTAACAAATCTTAACGTTTCTCTAAGATATTATCAAAAATTTCTCAGTTATGTATAAAAAACTTAACAAAAGGGGGTAGGGGCTAGGGGGTAGTCCCTGCCCCTACGCTCTACTCGGCTTCTCCTCCTTGGATTTTGAGTAACAAGAAGCCCAAGCCCATGCCCACTAAAGGTAAGGTGAAGCACAAAATCGCTGCATTCAAAAGCTCACTGCTCATTAGTTAAATTCTCCTTGGCTCGCGCCATACTACTAAATCTGCCGTCGGAGTGGGAATTTCAGTCCTGACTGGTATAGACTACCAGCAGGGGTGATATCAGCCCACTTGCAGTATTTTAGAACAGCAGAGGGGGCGGTTCCTAAAATGAAGGCAGCGAAAAATTTCTTTACAAAAAATGAAAAATTCGGTAACACTGATGGGCGTCCCCGGTTAGCTGTAACATTGGGAGATCCAGCGGGGATTGGAGCGGAAGTGGTGCTAAAGGCGTTGGCAGATTCACAAGTGACACAAAATTGTGATGTCACTGTGATTGGCAGCTTATCGCTACTGCAAGAAACTTACACCCAGCTACAGCGGCAGATGCCCCAAAAGGCAGACACTCTGGCAAATCCAGCACAGTTATCAATTATCGACGTACCTCTTGATGAGTCTAGGTGGGGTAAAATTACAGTTGGTACTGGTAACGCAGCTAGTGGGGCCGCCAGTTTTGCTTATATGGAAACTGCTCTAGCCCATACCCTCGACAACCAGTTTGAGGCTATTGTTACTGCTCCGATCGCTAAATCTGCTTGGAAGGCAGCGGGGTATGATTATCCTGGTCAAACAGAACTGCTTGCCGATCGCTCGGATGTGGTAAAATTTGGGATGTTATTCGTGGCGCGATCGCCCTATACTGGTTGGACGCTCCGCACTTTGCTTGCTACTACCCACATCCCCCTACGCCTAGTTGCCGATACTCTAACCCCAGCATTACTCACCAATAAACTCGATCTATTGGTAGAGAGCTTACGACAGGATTTTGGACTGGAAACACCTGTAATTGCGATCGCAGGCTTAAATCCCCACAGCGGCGAACAAGGACAACTCGGACGAGAAGAAATAGACTGGTTAATCCCCTGGCTGGAGCAAGAACGCACTAATCGCCCTCAACTGAGCCTTTTGGGTCCCGTGCCACCTGATACTATGTGGGTAAAACCAGGTCAAGCTTGGTTTGGAACAGGGGGAGAATTACACCAATCACCCATTACTAATTTAGCTGATGCCTACCTAGCATTGTACCACGACCAAGGCTTAATCCCTGTCAAACTGATGGCTTTTGACCAAGCAATCAACACCTCGATCGGTTTGCCGTTTATCCGCACCTCTCCGGATCATGGCACAGCCTTTGATATCGCAGGTCGTGGCATGGCTAGTGCCAGCAGCATGAAAGCTGCCATCAAACTAGCTGTCGAACTATCATATCAGCGTCAATTATAGCAGGAGTCAGGCGGTCTGAGTAGGGAGTCAGGAGTCAGGAGTAAAGCCAGACAGACTAGCTGCCGCCGATATTTTGGGTATAGAATTATAGTGACGCCTAGCTACAGATACAGTAAATTAAACATAGTAGATCAATTAAGTAATCTGTTGGGGTTGCATCTACCTTTACAGTTAATATTCCGTTGAATAGCAGGTTTTACACAGATGGCTAAAATACTGGTAATTGAAGACGAAGAATCGGTTCGTAGTAATATCCTTAGGTTGCTTACCTTTGAAGATTTCGAGGTGGTAGGAGCAGCAAATGGTGCTATTGGATTGCAGCTAGCTAAAGAACAGCAACCTGATTTAATTATCTGTGACGTAATGATGCCAGAGTTGGATGGTTATGGCGTGTTGAATGCCTTGCGTCAAGATGATAACACAGCAACGATTCCTTTTATTTTCTTGACTGCAAAGGCTGCTAAAGAAGATTTGCGCCAAGGAATGGAATTGGGAGCAAATGATTATCTCAACAAACCTTTTACCAGAGATGAATTGCTAAAAACTGTCAGAACTCAACTAGAAAAACAAGAAAAGTATAAAAACCAGTCTGAAGAAAAACTCGCTAAATTACGTAGTAGCATTACTTTATCCTTACCTCACGAATTACGAACTCCTTTGAATGGGATTCTCGGATTTTCAGAAATATTGATGATGGATGCAGAATCGCTGTCGCCTGCAGAAGTTATGGAAATGGCAGAAACTATTAATACTTCTGCTCAGCGGTTAGATTATCTGATCCAAAATTTTTTACTGTATGCAGAACTTGAAATACTAGCTAGCGACCCAGAAAAATTAAAAACTTTAAAGAATAATTATACTGATTTTGCAGCAACAGTTATTACAGAAGTTGTTCAAGAAAAAGCTAATATTTTAGGTAGAAAAGCAGATTTATTTCTCGATCTGAAAGAAACGCCTGTGAATATTTCAGAAACAGACATCAGGAAAATAGTCGGAGAATTAGTTGATAATGCTTTTAAATATTCCCCGGCTGCTACACCTGTACGTGTAGCTAATAATGTGAGTGGCGACTATTTTATCCTGGAAATAACTAATCAAGGACGGGGCATGACAGCGGAACAGATTAAGAATACAGGAGCTTTCATGCAGTTCGAGCGGAAAGTCTATGCTCAGGAAGGTTCAGGATTAGGACTAATTATTTGTAAACAGTTAGTTGAGTTACATGGAGGGGAATTAACAATAGAGAGTGTACCCAATCAAAAAACAACTGTGCGCGTTTCTCTACCAATTTAATATTTAAACCACAGAGACAGGGTTACGGATCAAGCTAACAAATCGCCTGTTTCTTGGAGGGCATGTAAGCGACGATAAATTCCTTGACGATTCAATAATTCTGTATGGTTGCCGACTTCTACAATCTGCCCTTTGTCAAGTACGACAATTACGTCTGCTTCCCGGACTGTACTCAAACGGTGGGCGATAATAATCATGGTTCGAGTGCCTTCTATAGCTTGCATCGCTAGCTGTATCGATCGCTCAGATTCATAATCCAGGCTAGAGGTGGCTTCATCAAATATTAGCACATCTGGCTCCACCAGTAAAGCTCTAGCAATTCCTAGCCGTTGTCGTTGTCCACCTGATAGTCTTACTCCCCGTTCGCCAACTACGGTATAATAACCTTGGGGGAGTTGGTGGATAAATTCATCTACTCTAGCGTGAGCACAGGCTGACTCTACCTTCTCTAAGCTAGCCTCCCGATTGCCATAAGTGAGATTATCCAACAGCGTACCATTAAAAATATCAACTTCCTGGTGAACGATCGCTAACCGCCGTCGATAACCAGCAATATCCAGAGTGCTAATGTCCGCCCCATCAATTAGGATACTGCCTTGCTGGGGTTCAAAATACCGAAACAGCAGCTTCACCAGGGTAGACTTGCCAGAACCAGAGCGACCTACCAATGCTACTGTTTGATAAGGTTCAATTAACAGGTTAATATTTTCCAGTACCGGGCGATCGCGGTCATATCCAAATGATACATCAGAAAATTCTATCTTCCCCGTAAATTTGTAAACGATCGGGGAATGCCTGTTTAAGTCTACCATCCCTGCATCCATCCCCACAGGCTGCTGCATGAATTCATGAAAGCGAATCATTGAAGCAGAGCGACGGGCAAAAGTTTCAGCCAAGTTACCGATCGGTCCCAATTCTGCATAAGCCATACTGGAAACCGTCAGTGTCGTGATAAAATGTCCTAAAGATATATGCCCCTGCACAGTAGCCACTAAAGTAAAAATCAAAATCAAGAACAAGCAAGTCTCCACCACCGTTTTTTCTTTGGCGCGTAAGTTAACATACCCCTTGTGCAGTCGATTATTAACCACTTGGAAATGTCTGTCTAAACGCCGTGATTGCCTGGTTAATTCAGCGGTTTCAACAGCAAAAGCTTTAACAGTTTTGATATTGGTAATTATCTCAGAAGTACGACTTTCGGTATTTTCATAGTATCGATCTAAAACAGCTTCCATTTTAATTAGTTTTTGCAAATTGGTAATACTAAAGCTGAGAATAAAAATAAACGAAATTAAAAAGGCAACTGCAATTCGCCATTCTATCAGCCATATCATCACAAATATAGCCAACACCCTAAACAGTTTGGGAATCATCTCACCTGCAATTTCCGGGTAGCTCCAGGTATGGTTTTCCAATCCTCTAGAAATCCGCCCTGCAATTCTACCAGGATTATATTCGTCGTAAAATGCCAGGGGGAGTGTGAGTATTTTTTGTATAACCTTTTGAAAATGATCCCGACGAGTAACCAGAGCAATATACCAGTGAAACCAAGAACTCAGCCAAGGTTGTATCGGCGCTCTGCATACTGTAACTAGAAAAATTAATCCTAGTAGTACAGATAAAAAAGTAATGGGATTTGAGGACCAATGTGCCCAGACAATAATACTTGCGATCGCTCTTTGCAATGGTTTATCCAGAGGCTGCCCCGATAATATATTCAAAATCTGCCCAATGGCGTAAGGAACGAGCAGATCGATTATTTCTAAAGCACTAGATGCGATGATACTGAAAATGCCGATCGACCAATACTTTTGGTAGTACAGTACAATATCTCTAAATTTTGCCATGCCTCCCCCTTTTAAAAAACTGTTGGTTGATTTTTCAGCTTCCTCTCTACACCATTATATAACTTTCGTTCCCACGTTCAGCCTGGGTACGTTACCTTGAGGCTATGTCTCGAAAATAGAATGATATCATTTTATGTTATATTATATATGAACTGCCCAGCGATCGGGATAATATTTTTTTTAACCGACAGGAGATTAAAATGCTAATCAAAGATATGACGGCAGAACAACTAAAAGTATTGATTCGGGAAACTGTTGAAGAAGTTTTAGAAGAGTTTTTACCCGATCCAGATGAAGGTAAAGAAGTTAGAGAAGAAGTCAAACAACAATTGCTTGAGTCAATGAGACGCACAAAATCAGGAGAACGAGGTATTCCGGCGGAGGAAGTTGCCAAAAAACTGGGATTGAAGTAGCAATGAAATACTCGGTTGAATTCGTTCTGATGGGTTAATCATCACCAATGCTCATGTCGCCACCAACAGCCAGGCGATCGTCGAACTATCAGATGGTCGTGTAATGGATGCTGTGCGTATAGCCTACGACCCTAAGATAGATGAAGGGCGACGGTATCATCAATCTTTACCAAGCTGAACGCCAAAAGCCGCACAGAAGCTGTTACTCTAGGTGCAAGACTAGGTTTGGTGATGCTTTGATATAGTTAGAAGATGGATAGGGCAATAGAACTTAAAAATCAGGCGTTATTAACAGGGTTCTACAACTTCATAAGTAGCTCCTTCAGGATAAATCCAAACAAAGTGCGCTCTGTCTCTCCCAGCAACATCGGTGTTTGTCGATCAAACCGATTGTGAACTTGATTAGAGATGCGATCGTACAGCTCTTTTGCCGAAAATTCTACTTTCATATAAAGAATTTAACCCTGGGTGGGTTTCTCATCAAGATCTCGCGCCCGTCTGCTCCAACGTTTTGTGTCGCGCTTTGGTGATAATCTTACAACCTCTCTTCCACTTTGGGCTTGCTGATGAAGCAAATCAGCAAAAATCGCTTTTAAGTCATGATTAAATGACCGGGAATACTCTTCACGAATCCTGTGAATCTCTTCTACAATTTCATCCTGCAACATAATCAACCTTCAAGTACTTCATGGGGCGTACAAAGAATCGGTAAATCGTACCCAAAATCAAAACAGATCTCTGCCAATTTTACTTGAATCTGAGCATTAGCGATGTGTTTGCAATTCCATGTTAGCAGATAATCCAAGTCAATCTTAATGTGTAGTAGTGCCAATAGTTCCAGCCGTCACTAACGGTGAGGCATTGGTACTGGGGATGGCTACTGGTTGGCTCAGGTAAGAGTAAGCCACGCGAGACAACTGGCGAATTAGCTCTTGGGCGCTAGGATCGTTGTGGGGGCGCTTCACCATGACAGCGGCAATGTAACGCTTGCCGATGGGCATCTCAATTAAGCCAACATCTGCCACTAAGGAGCCGATATCACCGGTTTTGTGGGCAATGGTGGCACCTGCACCTAGTCCATGTGGCAGTAGGGTATTGGTGGACGTATGCCGCAGAATATCTAACATGCGATCGCGCGATGCTGCTGAAACTACATCCGCTTGATTAATCATAAACATAACAGTACCCAGTTCTTTAGGGCTAGTGGTATTAGTGCCTTCTAAATCCGGCAGTGGATTGCTGATTGTCGTTGTTGTCAAGCCCCAAGAGCGAAAGCGCTGATTCAATACTTCAGCACCTCCTAACCGAGAGATGAGCATATTAGTAGCTGTGTTATCGCTGATGGTAATCATCTTGGTAACTGTATCCAAGACGGTAAATTGGGTTCCTGGCTTTTGGTACTGCATATTGCCGGAACCGCTACCGATGATTTCTGGCTTGAGTGTTAACTTTTCATCCAAACTGACTTTCCCAGCATCGATATCCTGAAACAGAGCTAGCAGGATTGGTAGCTTAATTGTGCTGGCAGAAGGAAATATTGAAGTAGCATCTAAGTCAATATAAGCACCTGTATCGAGATCTAATAAAAACATTCCGGCTTGCAATTTTGGCTTTTGCTCCGCCAGAGTCTGTAGTTGCGCCTTGAGGGGCAGGATCTCTTGTGTAATAGACAGCGCGGCGAATGGTTGTTTTTCGGTACGAACTTGTTGGACTTGAGTAGTGGTAAGTACTTCCCTTCCTGTGGGTTGACGGCTAATAGGGTCCCATGCTGCCATCAGTGTACCAGCGATCGCGCCAATTCCTACTCCCAAAATCAACAGGCGCATCCCGTATATCAGGGTAGATGATTTGGCGCGGGTACCTCTGGGCTTTTTTGATGCCTGCATCTGGTAAGCTGACGAGACAGGGCGTTGCTCTAAGCCTAGGGCTTCTCTTTTAACTCTTGCCCTTGTTTCTGGGGTTTGGGGTTTGCTGCGTTTCGGGAAACTTCTGACATTGTCTCCTCTGGCAGGGAGCGGAGTTATACCTGCCCCTACTTCGGTGCTGGGTTTATTTGTGGCAAGTCGAGACAGTTTGCTAACTCCATTAGATTTGCGGGAGACTTGTTTGCTGTCAATGCGTCTGGGCATCTGGGGCTTTTGCAGTTGGGCTGTCGTTCTAGCTAATTTGGTTCGTGCTTTTTGTCGATACCGACGCTGTCGGGTGTTCATAACTAAAATCTCCGGCGTAAATGCAATGTTTGCGGTGTCTTAACAGAGGGTCAGTTACAGACTTCTGAGCCACCCTACTACTCAACACATAACTCGTGATTTTAACCGGGAGTAGGTCATTAGGGGGGTAGGGGGGCTGCTCCCGATGGCAGGGGGAGAATTCCACCTCTTCCCCAACTACCCATCAGAATGAGGCAGAAATTGTAGCGCCCATTCCATCTGGCTGAAAATGCCTCTTAGCATGGCAACTTCCGCTGTGGAAACACCAGCTCGATTAAACAGGCGTCGTAGTTTCTCCATCCGACTGGCGGCAGTGTGGGGATAAAGGTATCCCATTTTTAATAACACAGCTTCCATCTGTTGATAATAACCTTCCAATACGTCTAGTGGGGAAACGTCAATTGGAGGGTTAAATGTGGGTGCTGCGGGGTTGGAGGTAGGTGGATTGGTGTTAAAGTTGGATAAAATCTGATCCCCAATGGTAGATTGCCGATCCCTGTCTGTTGTCTGTTGCAAATACGACTGATAAAGCTCATAACAACAAATTGCTACTGACTGAGCTAGATTTAAAGAAGGATACTCCGGATGAGACGGAATGCGGACAAATCGCTGAGCATAATTTAGTTCCAGATTACTTAATCCTCGGTCTTCTGGACCAAAAATTAAGGCTGATGTGGCTTTTTCTGCTAGCAACCAAGGCAGTGCTGTTCTGGGATGTTCTAGTTCGGTGGTAAGAGTTCGGGAACGGGCGGTAGTGGCTAACGCTCTGGAACATCCCTTCAAACCATCTGGCAACGTGGCAACCTGCTCGGCGGCTTCCAAAATGTCCACGGCATGAACTGCCATTTTTCGGGCGTCTTCCCCCAAAAAATCGCACTGGGGATTCACCAACACCATTTGGCGCAACCCCATATTTTTCATGACGCGAGCCACAGAACCCACGTTGAGGGAACCAGCAGGCTCTACCAAAATAATTCGCACTCTCGCTAATGCCGTTTCTTCCATCACTTTTGCCGATCGGCTGTGCTTCAATTAGATGGTAAATCTTATCGTCAACTATGGGACGCCAGCGATCCAAATACGATTTACCTACGAAAATTTGCCCCGTTTGTCAACGTTCCTTTACTTGGCGAAAAAAATGGGCCGATTGTTGGGATGATGTAAGGTACTGTTCGGAACGCTGTCGCCGTCGCCGCTAGTAGGGGCGGAGCAGTTCATGTTATTGGTATGAAAAAATGTTAATCAATCAGGTGCAACCTAAGCTAATTATTCACGGTGGTGCTGGTAGTTCCCTCAAAGGGAAAGAGGGAGTGCAAGTAGTACGCTCCTCACTCTACAAGGTCTTAGAGGAAGTTTATTCGCTGCTACAGGCAGGAGCCAGTGCCTCGGCTGCCGTTGTGCGTGGCTGTCATTTGCTAGAAGACGATCCTCGCTTCAATGCCGGAACTGGTTCAGTGCTGCAATCAGATGGTCAAATCCGCATGAGTGCTTCGCTGATGGATGGTTCAACACAGCGATTCAGTGGCGTGATTAATGCCTCTCGGGTGCAACATCCGATCGATCTAGCTGAAGCTTTACAGAAATTTCCTGATCGGGTACTATCAGATTATGGGTCAGCAGAACTGATGCGGGAATTGCAGGTTCCTGTGTACAATCCCCTAATTAATATTCGGTTACTGGAGTGGCTACAGGAGCGTGGGGAGAATTTTATCAAAGAAGCCGCTGGGGTAGTGGCTGAAAAAGAGCTGGTTGATAACCCAGTTGAACATACCAAGGCGGGAGTCGGTACGATTGGGGTAGTAGCGCTGGATGGCTTAGGTTGCTTGGCGGCAGGAACTTCAACCGGAGGCAAGGGCTTTGAGCGTATTGGTAGAGTTAGCGACTCGGCTATGCCAGCGGGTAACTATGCAAACCTTTTGGCAGCTATTAGCTGTACTGGGATTGGAGAAGACATTATGGATGAGTGTCTGGCAGCGCGGATTGTGGTGCGCGTGACAGATGGGCTTTCTCTGGTAGAGGCATTTGAGCGATCGTTTGCCGAATCTCAGCAGCGCCAACGGGATTTAGGAGCGATCGGGATTGATGCTACAGGAGCTCTAGCTTGGGGTAAAACCAGCCAAATTCTCCTGGCAGCCTATCACACTGGCGAACAAATGGGAGACACCTTGGAATGGTCCGATGACAACCTAACCGGATGTATAGTTAAAGGTTTACCTGGTTGAGCAGGCTGGAAGATTGCGATCGACTAACACTCGATCGCGCCTGTACTAAGATTAAGAAATGTAACGAAATCGGTGGTAATGGAAAATCTGGGTTATTTTGGACTTGACATACGATCAACTTTTTCCACAAGGACATGATGCATAAAGAATAAAGTTTAAAATCATATTTGATGATGGCTTGTTTGAGAATGTACAAAAAAACCTGACGACATTCCAAACGAGTTAATCTAAACTCCCGATTATTACAGCGCGAAGTGATATGATAGGAATAATTACAGTGACTGTTTAAAGGCATAATTTTTTAGATAATTATTTGCTCTCGTTCCCAGGCTCTGCCCTTGTCCTTACCCATATTTCTAGCTTCGTTTCAATCCCGCCAGCGATTCAAATCGCTGGCTAATAGCTTAAGTCGGTTAAAACCGACTAATTATAGCAGTCAAGAATCAGGAGCCAGAAGAATGTGTATTTTCTGCTCCCCCCACACTCCCCACACTCCCCACACTCAAGAAAGCTGGCTTAATACATAATCTTAGAGCGGGAAGGGAGTAAGGCTTGCTATATAGTTGATGCCAACGAATCGCACGAATAGAACTGAGTGAGGATCTACAGCAAATCTGATCCTTATTCCCTATTTTAAGCAAAGCTGTAGGTTTTAACAATTTTTGTCACTTCTTCCGGGGGACTGACTTGTTCTAGCAGAAGCAACTGCATAACAATAGCTGCAACACTTCGGAAAATTTTCTTAGAAGAACTAATTTCTCCATGTGCAGCTTTATCAAATCGAATAACTCCTGAACCAAAAAAATCTATAACTTGATTATTGAGTGAATTAAAAATTTCCTCGATAATACTCTGGCTGTACTCCATTGGCAACCCAACTCTGACTGTATCAAATTGGGCAGCAATTGAATTATTTAAAATGGATTCGCTATCAGTTGACACTCGGATTTCTACAGATAGATTACCAGACTTATTAGGAATAAATACTGCACCTAAAAGTCCATAACAAACTCTAGGGCTTACAGGGATAATGATTTCCAGCGTTGCTTGTCTGGTTACTGATTTGCAGGTTAGGCCAGTTCGGACATTTTTAGTAATAACCTCTAGAGCTGGATAAATTATAGCTGGACTATCTTTTAGCCAAACACGAGCTTTACTGTGAAAGTCTAAATTGATATCTTGCATTTTATGTAATCCCCCAAGCTCTTTCCCAATTTTTATTGAATTCGTCAGGATAAGTTCTGATTACATCAGGATGATAAACACTAAAAATAGAGTTTTTACCACGATAACAGTTCGTTAATGCGCTCGGTTCGCAGGTCGTCTATGATAGTTTCAGGATTGGCTATCGGTTCAGATTTAACTACTAATACGCCTTGTTCATAGTAAGCCTCTGGTTCTTTAGGTAAAGGTTGCAAAATTAGTTTACCTTCTTGGATTTATAATGCTAAACAATCTTCATCTTTTAGCCCAAGTTGTTCTCGGACTTTTTCAGGAATTTGAATGCGACCAAATCGATCTAGTGTGAGTAGTTCCCTAATCAATTATTAGGTAAGTTTTCTATTTTAGTCAACGGTTTCTATCCTCCCGTAAAATTTCTACACTATCGCTAAAAAATTGCCCAGAATGACGCTGACGTGCTTCCTCAATTTTTGCCCAACCTGTAGCAATAGTATCTTTTTGTTCGATGATTTCAGCTTCAGCTACCTGTGAAATAATCGCTTTAATTTCCTCTTCTAAACTGCGGTTGTGTTTTTGTGCCAAAATTTGCAATTTCTCAACCAAAGTAGGATTGACATTTTCTAAAACTATTTGATTCATATTACCTCCTTAATTTAGTCGCACCATGATTCTCTTTGGCTGCGGATGTAATCTACAGCCTCTTCGCCTTGCCACAAGCTGCGGTGCTTGCCAAACAGACGCGAGGTATAACTTGTCTGGGGAACCATGACCACTTTACCATCCACTATCTGCACGTCTAAGATCGAGCCTGGTTTTAGCCCCAAGGCTTCTCGCACTTCTTTGGGAACAACGACTTCAGGACTTACGCTCGCACACCGCATAGGGGATGGTGGGTTACGCTGGCGCTAACCCACCCTACGAATAGGTTCTATGCGTAAGTCCTGTTATATAGCAAGCCTTAACCAATTTTACAATTCTTTTTACTCCTTTATTCTGGTTGAGATTTTAAGCGCCAAGCTGGTTTGACTACTTGACGAGCACGAGCAATAACCAGGCAATCATCAGGAACATCTTCTGTAACTACGGAACCAGCAGCTATAGTGACATCTGTTCCTAGTGTGAGCGGTGCGACTAGAACGCTATTAGAACCTGTTTTAGTACCATCGCCTATCAAAGTGGCATGCTTATTCACGCCATCATAGTTGGCTGTAATCGTACCAGCACCAATATTAACCCTAGAGCCCACAGTGGCATCTCCCATATAAGACAAATGGGCGACATTAGTGCTAGAGCCCAGTTGGCTGTTTTTCAACTCTACAAAATTTCCCACCTTACAGGATGCCCCTACCTTGACATCACCCCGTAGATGGGCATAAGGACCAATCCGGCTATTTGCCCCAACAATACTATTAGTTACGACGGAATACATCACCGTCACATTCTCGCCAATCTCGCTATCTTCTATCAAGCTACCCGGTCCAATGCGGCTACCTGAGCCAATCAAGGTTTTACCCCGCAAATGAGTTTGGGGTTCAATAATTACATCAGGTTGTAGTTGCACCGTGTCATCAATGGTGATACTGTCTGGATCGATCAATGTGGCACCAGCCGCCATCCAAGCGTCCTTGACTCTAGTTTGCAAAATATAGTAAACTGATGCCAGTTGTTTGCGGTCATTGACGCCGAGAATTTCTTGATAATCCTCAACATCCACCGCCATAACTGGTTCCAGAAAACTACAAACGTCTGTTAAGTAGTATTCCTGTTGGTCATTATTTGATTGCAGCTTAGGCAGCACTTTTGCCAGTTCAGGCCAGTTGAAGCAGTAGATCCCAGCATTAACGCGGCGATTTTGCTTTTGAGCTGGGGTGCAGTCCCGCTCTTCGACAATTTCTTTAACCAGATTTTGACCGTTACAAAAAACCCGCCCATAGCCTTGAGGATTGAGCAGTTGGGCGGTAAGCAGAGTGCAGGCGTTTTGATATTGCTTATGAGTCTGCATCAGCAGTTTGATAGTTTCAGGGCGCAACAGGGGAACATCCCCATTTAATACCAACAAATCCCCCGTAAATCCTTCCAAGTGGGGTAGGAGTTGTTGCACTGCATGACCTGTACCCAACTGCTGGGTTTGTTCGACAAATTCCAGATCCCCAAATGAATTGAGGGCGTTTTTCACTCGATCGCCTTGATAGCCCACAATCACGAGACACCGCTGTGGTTTCATCTCAGAGAAACTGTTGAGAACTCTTTCAACGAGCGTCAGCCCACCCAAAGAATGCAAAACTTTGGGTAGATCTGATTTCATTCGCGTCCCGCGTCCAGCCGCTAGAATTGCTACCGCTACCATAATATATTTAGAGTTTGTACTGCCCGATTGAGCATATAAATTTTAACGCTTGTTTCGGTCAATTTTATCAGCTTACTGCTAGTGGTGGCGTCTCTACGATATGACGCGAATGGATAAAATCTTCAAATTGCCCCACGAGTTCAGGATTGCGCCAACCTTTTGCTGTTTCCTTTGATATAATTTCTAGGGCTTCTGCTATTGTAAAAGCTCTTTTATAAGGACGTTCACTGGTAAGCGCGTCATAGATATCAATCAGTTGAAACACCTGAGCCAGGTAAGGAATTTCATCGCCTGCTAACCGATCGGGATATCCGCTGCCATCCCAGCGCTCGTGGTGATGGCGAATGATGGGTAGAACTCCATGCACGGTGCGCATCGGCTGGCAAATTTGTTCGCCGATGATGACGTGCTGCTTCATAATCTCCCACTCTTGGGGTGTAAGTTGTCCAGTCTTCAGTAGTACCGAGTCTGGAATGCCAACTTTGCCAATGTCATGGAGATAGCTGCCCCACATCAAATCCCGAATTTCCGGCCGAGAAAGCTTGATAAATTCAGCAAATGCTTTACTTAAGCCTACCAGTCTTTCACAGTGGTCGCCAGTATTGGGATCGCGGCTTTCGACTGCCCGCGCCATTGAGAAAAGAACTTGTCCGGCGTGGTCTAAGTCTTCATTGAGGCGCTTTTGATGGACAAGGGACTTCACACGGGCAGAGAGTTCTAAGCGGTCAAAAGGTTTGGTGAGAAAGTCATCACCACCCGCTTCGATACCCATGATACGCGATCGCCTGTCATTAAGTGCGGTAATGAAAACGATCGGGATCAGACGTGTTTGCTCGTCCACCTTCAAGCGACGACACACTTCATAACCATCCATCCCCGGCATCATCACATCCAACAAAATCAAATCCGGGTTGGTTCGGGCTACGCACTCCAACGCGGCTAATCCACTGTCTGCCTCCAATACCTGATACCCTTCCACCGACAGCAATGCCACTGCTGTCATCCGGCTAGAGGGATGATCGTCAACAACAAGAACTTTAGGTTGCTGGGAATCGGAAAAGCTCACTGACAAACACCTTACTGGATAAACTGAAGAAGCAGCTTGTAAATTCAACATAACCTACCGCCAGGGACTTACCATCAGTATCGTAGGAAAACAGTTCCTTTGAAATCAGGTTATTTACGGATATTTAATATTAAACCTGCGATCGGTTATTTTGATCTCAGTGTTTTCCATTACTCGGCACCACTCCAGCGCTTTTTCCAGTGGGAAGTGGGTTCAAGGGAACTGGATTGTTGTTCCAGTTGACGCCGATCCCATATTGCTGTACCATTGTCCCCTAGATGGGGATCGCGGTAAGGAATGGCAGCGCGGGTTTGTAAATGCTCTTGTTCTTGTACAGACGGCAGCGGTAAATCAGTAGCAGTGAAGCAGGCAACCGTACTTGGTGACTTTCTGCCTACGGGAGGCGTGGAGCCAATGTGTAATCCGGCTTTCATAAGTGCCGTGCGCACAGCAGCGGCACAAGAATAGGTTGCCAGTCTACCATCAGGTTTTAAGCACTGAGCGACTAAATTAAGAAACTCGACTGTCCACAGTTGAGGGCAACTGGGCGGGGAAAAAGGATCGAGGAAAATTGCATCTGCAAGGATGCCTGCTTGCTGGACTTGCTGAATAGTTTTCCGGGCGTCACCGATAAGCAACTGCGCTTGTAGTTGCTCTGTCTGAACTTGGTGAAATGTCGCCAGTTCAGTCAAAATTTCAGGTATAGGCGGGCGAAAGCTATTGAGCAGTTGATGAGCTGGCGCTGCCGCAGGCACAGTGGGATCTAACTCCAATCCGATTAACTCTACATAACATTTGGGATTGATATCCCAAATTGTTTCCAAAGCCGCTGCTGTATTATAGCCGAGTCCATAACAGACATCAAGCAGCTTTAAGCTGGATTGTGGGGCTTTTTGTTTTAGCTGGGTTGGCTCTACAAATTTCAACTGGGCTTCTTTCCGGGCACCTTGAAGACTGTGAAACGTTTCGCCAAACTCAGTGGAGAAAAAAGTAAATGAGCCATCCGTTGTTAATTGTGGTGTGAAGTCTTGAGTCATAATCCGTGGGTATAGGTTCATCTACCAGGATTACTCTCTTACCCTTTGAGGCAAGCATCCAACCTAAGTTAAAAGTAGTTGTGGTTTTACTCACACCACCCTTGTGATTGAATAAGGCAATTTTGTGAACCATCTTCTTTTTATATATCACTATAAACCATTATACCTTGTTAGGAGAGCGATCGACCTCGTAAGCATCCGTATTGTTGGGGAGCCTGGGGTTGTCACGGTGATACAAGTGAGAAAATCTAACTCTCTCCCTATGGTAATGTTGGGTTTCGCTTACGCTCAACTACAATAACTAATTTAGGACTGTCGGTAATTGTCCACCCATCTTTTTCGAGGGTTTTACATAGGGAAAAGTGTAAGTCATCACGTCTAGACATCAATCAAATGTAGTTAAGAGGCTGTTTAAATTTATCCAAAATTTTCTTCAAAAAGACTTAGACACAAATTACAGTAACTAGCATAGCCGATCGTCCCCGTGCTGACAACCGTCCTTGCCGGAATTGTCCAAATCTTTGATTTGGGCTAAAACTCGACTTCCTCTTTAAAGAATTTGGGATAAAAACTTGCGAGTGCGCTCCTCTTTGGGGAATTGGAAAAAGGCTTCTGGCGTACCCTCCTCCACAAGAGAGCCACTATCCATGAGGCACACTCGGGAAGCAACCTCACGGGCAAAACCAACCTCGTGAGTGACAATCACCATCGTCATGCCATCAGTAGCCAGCGCTCGCATTACGTCTAGCACTTCACGCACCATTTCTGGGTCTAGAGCTGAGGTGGGTTCATCAAATAACATAATCTTGGGCTTCATGGCTAAGGCTCTAGCGATCGCTACCCGTTGCTGCTGCCCACCAGACAATTGACTTGGGTATTTCCGTGCCTGTTCTAAAATGCCTACCCGCTCCAGCAACTGCATCGCTGTTTCTTCCGCTTTCGTCTTGGGCAACCGTAGCACCCAAATGGGTGCCAGGGTGACATTTTGCAGAACTGTCAAATGAGGAAACAGGTTAAACTGTTGAAACACCATCCCTACTTCTCGTCTAATAGCGTCAATATTTCGCAGGTCGTGGCTGAGGGTAATGCCATCAATTTGAATTCGACCCTGTTGGTATTCCTCTAAAGCGTTAAAGGTACGGATAAAAGTCGATTTTCCCGAACCTGAAGGCCCCATGAGTACCACCACTTCCCCCCGGTTTACTGTTAGGCTGACGCCGCGAAGAGCGTGGAACTTTCCATACCACTTGTGAACTTCCTGAGCGATGATAATGGGTTGTTGATTTGTCATAAAAATAATTTAGTGCTCTAGCTGTTGCTCCAATCGCCGACTTGCTAGTGAGATAGAGTAACAGAAGACCCAATAGATGAATCCGATGAACAAATAGACCTCTGCATAGCGACCGAGGAACTCCGGTTGTGCCAAAATCGATCGGGCAATTCCTGTCAGTTCTACTAATCCAACCAGAGATAAAAGAGAAGTGTCTTTAAATAACCCAATAAACTGACCGACAATAGCTGGGATAACAGCACGCAAGGCTTGGGGCAATACAATCAGTAGAACCACCAAAGGCATCTTTAATCCTAGCGCAATGGCAGCTTCGATTTGTCCCGGAGGCAGTGCCTGGAGACCACCCCGCACGTTTTCAGCCAGATAAGCGGCACTGAATAGAGTCAAACCCGCGATCGCTCGCAGCACCCTGTCTAACCGAAT
>CASBRB010000112.1 GCA_949127975.1 Oscillatoriales cyanobacterium PMM_0019
AGAGATTTAGAATCTATATTGGGTAAAGAAAACTTTGAGATTATCCCAGGCAAACCCTACGACGAATATATGCAGCTTATTCAATCGAGCGATATATGTATCGATTCGTACCATTTTGGAGGCTGCAACACAGTTTTTGATAGCTTGTATCTGAGAAAACTAATTATTACCTTTGAAGGGGATAGGTGGTACAACCGCATTGGTTCTCAGATGCTGCGAACCGTTGGATTATCGGAAT
Organism: Oscillatoriales cyanobacterium PMM_0019; assembly: GCA_949127975.1. Taxonomy (GTDB): domain Bacteria; phylum Cyanobacteriota; class Cyanobacteriia; order Cyanobacteriales; family CASBRB01; genus CASBRB01. Next base: position 239 of record CASBRB010000112.1, read on the forward strand.
TAATCGCCACCAATGCACAAGAGTATATTAAGTTGACGGTAAAACTTATTAATAGCGATAAATATCGAGCTCAACTTGAGAAGAAGCTTCAGCAAGCCGACTTAGATAGTACGATTTTTAGTACTCAGAGCAAGAAATACTTTAAAAAAGCAATTGATTTTCTCATCGAGAATCACGAACAGCTAAAAAGCGAGAACTCAATCAAACCAATATTTATCGAATAAGGTTTTACAACTAGCTTGTTGGGTTTCGTTCCTCAACCCAACCTACAAAAAAGGCTCGTAGTGAGGACTTTAGTCCTAATTCCACCATCGCGATCGATACATTCACCCAAATAAACCCGCTGAATTTGTAGTAGTGAAATCTTGCAGGATTTGCAACGAACCGCCAGGGATTTAAATCCTTGGCAGGACTCTGAAGAGGACTGAAAATATCCCAAAAAACTATAGAGGGGCAACTACAGGGGGATTGCCCCTACAAACCGCTATATGTAGAGGCAGTGCTACAGTACTGTAATTAATCGCCTACCTTAGCTAATTCTGGCTCTGGTGCGACTTGTTCTGGCTCTGGCTCAGTGATGCCGTACATAGAGTTGTACAACCTGACATACTCCTTGGCGGATTTATCCCAGCTAAAGTCTGTCTGCATACCCCGCTGTTGTAGCTCTTGCCATTGCGGTTTGAAGCGGAAGCCTTCCCAAGCTCGCACTAAACAGGTATAAAGATCTAAGGGTTCGTAGCGATCGAAACAGTAGCCAGTGCCAGCATGATTGGCAGGATCGTGGTGGGTTACAGTATCTACTAAACCACCAGTGCGGCGCACGATAGGCACGCAGCCGTAACGCATCGCTAACATTTGGCTAATCCCGCAAGGCTCAAAGCGGCTGGGCATGAGAAAAGCATCACAGCCAGCATAGATGCGTCGGGATAGGGCGTCGTTATAGAGTAAGTAAGTAGCCATGCGCCCAGAGAACCGAGACGCCATCTGCCATAGTTGGGTTTCATAGTAGCGATCGCCTGTTCCCAGTATGACAAACTGAGCATCAGTGTAAGACATGAAACGGTCTAGTATCTGTAAGATCAGGTCAATACCCTTCTGTTCTACCAGTCGCGTTACGATGCCAATGAGAAACGCTTTGGCGTTGACTTCTAAGCCCACTTCTTCTTGCAGAGCAATCTTATTAGCGCGGCGTTTATCCAGGGTATCAACGGTAAAAGTCTGAGCAATATACTTATCATCCGCTGGGTTATAAACCTGGGTATCAATACCATTAACAATGCCCGATAACTTACCACTAATGAAAGACAACAAGCCTTCCAAAGTTTCGCCGTAGGCAGCAGTTTGAATTTGCTGGGCGTAGGTTGGGGAAACAGTATTTACCTTGTTAGCAAACTGCACAGCAGCAGCCATTGTATTATGCCCCTGCATATACCAGGGACACCAGGTAATCTTCTCTAAATACCAACTCCACGGACCTTGATAAGCTAGATTGTGAATCGTGAATACTGTAGTAATATCTGGGTCTTGGTTCATCCACACTGGTATCATCCCAGTATGCCAGTCATGGCAGTGAATAATCTGCGGCTTCCAGTAATTCCAGCAAAACTCTGCTGCCCCATTAGCGAACAGGGTGAACCGCCAATTTTCATCTTCTCCAGAATAAATCCGGCGAGGCGAGAAGACGGGATGCCCAAACAAATATAGCGGGACATCAGTACCAGGCAGGACGCTTTCATAGACGGCAAAGTTCTGGAACATAGCATATCCCCGCCAGATGGGATCTTTAGGAAGCTCCATCTTATCTGGTAAAAAGCCGTAATAGGGCATAAAAATCCGCACATCATGCCCCATTTGTCTCAAAAATTTGGGTAAGGCACCGACAACATCGCCCATCCCGCCAACTTTGGCAATTGGTGCTGCTTCTGCTGCAACAAATAGAATCCGCATTAACAAATACCCCTACATTAGCTATGCTTAAAACCTAGACAAAATAACCAGTATTAGATTTTTATCTAATGCTAGTTATTTTATACCCATTACCGCTGAATTTGGGCAAAAATCTCATTTAAAATTTCCTGCGCCCCTTCTTTCCGCAAAGCGTGAGCTAGTTCAATGCCTAATTTTTCGGCATCAGTAGCAGCACCAGTGATACTATCTTTCACCAGCCTCTGACCATCTAAACTAGCGACAAGACCAACTAAAGTAAGAGTATCACCAACGAGTGTAGTGTTGACGCCGATCGGTACTTGGCAGCCGCCTTCTAATTCTCGCAAGAAAGCGCGTTCAGCATAACACCGTTGAGCAGTTGGGCTATGTTCTAGGGCTTTGAGCAATTCCAGCACTTCCCTGTCATCAGCGCGGCATTCAATGCCCAAAGCTCCTTGACTAACGGCATGGAGGGAAATTTCTGCTGAGATAATTTCGTGGATGCGATCGGCCATTCCCAGACGTTGCAACCCAGCTACTGCTAAAATGAGCGCATCGTACTCGCCAGCATCTAGTTTGGCTAGTCGGGTATTCAGGTTACCTCGAACATCTTTAAAAGTGAGGTGCGGGTAGTGGTAACGCAGTTGGGCGAGACGTCGCAAAGAAGAGGTTCCGATTACGGTACCAGGTGGCAGGGTTGCCAGTTGTTTGTCTCGGTGTTTTTCATGCACCACTAGGGCGTCGGCGGGATTTTCTCGTTCCGTGACGCAGCCTAATACTAAGCCTTCTGGCAAGTGGGTGGGCAAGTCTTTGAGGGAATGGACAGCTAAGTCCACCGACCGATCGATCATACCAAGTTCTAGTTCTTTAGTAAATAGTCCCTTATCGCCAATCTTGGATAAAGCGACATCGAGAATTTTGTCACCCTGGGTACTCATGGTGTGGACTTCAAAGGTACGGGAGGGGAAGTGTTTCTGGAGTTGTTCTTGTACCCAGTAAGTTTGGACAAGGGCAAGTTGGCTTTTGCGAGAGCCGATGCGAATGGTGCGAGGAGGACTGGAAACGGTTGGAGACATAAAGCGAGAGCATCCACGGAGCAGATAGAGTCACTCGATCTAGACTACCGCAGGTTGTACCCTAATTACTATATTTTTTTACCGCTGAGTGTTTCTAATAATATGAATAACCATTCTGTCGTAGCTATCGTTAGTTATCCTTGGCAGTCGTTTGCGATCGGGTTTGTAGTAAGGACTTCAGTCTTGACAGTCAGTGCTTTTAGCTAGCACAGAAAATTAACCATCAGACAGAGGACTTACAACTCGCCTTAGGCAATAAATTGAAGAAAAGTTCGATCGACGAAAGCGAGATTAAACAGTGCAAACAAAACAGCTCGGAAACAGTAGCGTTACTATCAGTGCTATAGGTCTTGGCGGTATGCCGATGTCGTTGAGTGGTAGACCTGCGGAGCCTGAAGCCATTAAGGTAATCCATCGCGCCCTTGATTTAGGTGTTACCCTAATTGACACCGCAGATTCGTACTGCCAGGACGAGTCTGATAAGCACCACAACGAAAAACTCATCGCTAAGGCACTCCGGCAGTATAAAGGCGATGTCAGCCACGTTACTGTAGCCACTAAGGGCGGTTTGATGCGACCTAATGGCAGTTGGACGCGCAACGGAAACCCCGACCATTTGCGGCAAACAATCCGCGCCAGCTTCGAGGCTTTGGGTGGTGAAAAACCGATCGACGTCTGGCAGTACCACGCACCTGATACCAACTATAGCATTGAAGAATCTCTGGCACCAGCAAAAGAAGCAGTAGCAGCGGGAATGATGAGGTTTGTTGGCGTTTCTAACTTTTCTGTGGAGCAAATCAAACGCGCCCGTGATGTGGTTGATATTGTCTCTGTCCAGAACCAGTACAATCCTTGGTCTCGGCAGCCTGAGTTTGATGGAGTTCTGGAGTATTGCCAGAAAGAAAAACTCACCTTTTTCCCTTGGAGTCCGTTAGGGGGCAGTCGTCGCGTTAGCAAGCTTGAAGATATTCCCGTTATCTCCAAATTGGCAAAGGAAAAGGGTGTCTCGGTATATCAGATTGTCCTAGCATGGTTGCGGGCTAAGTCACCAGTTGTGGTGCCTATCCCCGGTGCCAGTAAAATATCCAGCATCGAAGATTCTGTGCGGGCTGTTGATGTAAAACTGTCTGAGGACGAAGTACGCCGAATCGATACCGGAACATCGTCCTAAGTTCCTAGAGCAACTAGATCCTAGCAGAATTGCTGGATGCGATCGCTTTAAGAGCGCTACATGCTGCATGGTTGGACTCCAACAGAAGGGTATATTTGCACGCATTTTCGTTGCTCCCCCTTCTCAGTCAGCCACAAATCCCGCCCTGCAATTAATTGCAGGGCTAATAGCTTAAGTCCATTTCAATGGACTGGGGAGTAATTTTTAGCTGTAGGTTGGGTTGAAGGAACGAAACCCAACTTGTTAGTTTTTAACCGTTGGGTTTCGCTCTACTCAACCAACCTACAGGTAATGGCAAAAGCTGATGACTCACGACTACTCATCTGCGATGCTATCGAACATAGCTGGGACTTGTCCAACGAGTGGCAGTGGGAATGATGCCAAAACAGTTTGATGTTTATCTATCCGCCGGGAAGACCCCCGCTATATCTGCTCTTCAGGGGATGAGAGGCGGGTCAAGGTTGGGTATTCGATTAGCCCAACCTTGACAAATCCCGTGCTATGATAATTATGGATGTATGTAAGCGAATATTTCTGCCAACTACTTATTTATGGACTACCACAATATCATCACGATTGAAGAAGGAAAACACAGCGGTAAGCCCTGTATTCGGTAAGGGTTAAGTTTCGTTCCTCAACCGACCTACGGGTGTGTTACAATCCTAAAGTAGCTCGCGGAAGGATATGAGTTCAATACTTCAGGAAATTTTAATTCGGGTTGACCAACTTACACCCGTAGAACAAATGCAATTAATCGGACATTTGATGACACAGATTCAGAACCGAGCAGTGATTACGGAAAAGCCAAAGCTATCTTGGCAAGACTTAGAAGGCGCTGCTCCTAACTTGCTTAGTGGAGAAGATGCCCAAGAATGGGTTAATCGCCATCGTGATGAATGGGATGAACGAGAACACTAATTAAAACTGTAGTGATGAAGTTAGATGATGCTTTCAAAGAAGTCGATCGCTGTTTTTTAGATACTGCTCCAGTTGTCTATTATGTTGAGCCAAACTTCGCGTACTTCGCAATTGTTCGTTCGCTATTTCAACGGCTTAGAGCAGGAGATTTTACAGCCATAACCTCCCCCATTACCCTGGCTGAATGCTTAGTGGTTCCTCATCGGCAAGGACTCACTAAATTAAAACAAGATTTTTTTAATGTTATTACAGGAGGTGAGAATACAATATTTGTACCAATTACAGCAGAAGTGAGCCAGCAAGCAGCAGAACTGCGGGTGAAATACAATTTGAAATTACCTGATGCCCTGCAAATAGCAGTAGCGATAGTCGCAGGGTGTGAAGCCTTCTTAACGAATGATACAGGTTTAAAGCGAGTTGGTGAACTGCAAATTTTGGTGCTAGGCGAGTTAGAAATATGAGAAATAATACGCTTTGGTGCAATGTTGTGCGATCGCTCTCTGGTCATGGGCTTAGTGATTGTAGTTGAGCGATAGCGAAACCCAACACTCCTAAATATAATTGTAGGGTGTGCTCTGCAACCATATAGTAATATACGACGATCGGGGAAATTTTATGCTTAGTAGGGTGGGCACTGCCCACCATATATTATATATGTATTAGTTCGTAGTAAGCACTTTAGTGCCTGAGGGCGCTTTAGTGCCTAGGTTTACGGACAGTTTTGTATCTCTAATGATTAAGCAAAGCTTGGGTTGAGGAACGAAACCCAAGCTACATCTGCCTACTATTCTTTATAGATGAAAATACGATTATTTAAAGAGCAAGACGCCACGCAAATAGCGCTATTATTTCACGAAACAGTGCGCGAAATTAATCTGAGTGACTACTCGATCGCTCAAGTCAAAGCATGGGCACCAGATAATATTAATTTTAGGAACTGGGCAAAAGTTTGTTCTGAGCGATTCACTTACGTTGCTGACGATCGCGGTATAATTGCAGGTTTCGGGGAGTTAGAGCTTAACGGGCATATAGACTGCTTTTACTGCCATAAAAATTATCAGCGAATGGGTGTCGGCAGTAAAATATATCGTGCAATTGAGACTAAGGCTAATGAATTAGGGATTAATCGCTTATACGTAGAAGCAAGTATTACCGCCAAGCCATTTTTTTTGCAGATGGGGTTCTCAATTATTAAAGAACAACAGGTAGAGTGTAGAGGAGAGACTTTGGTAAATTATGCAATGGAGAAGTTTCTGACTCTTTCAGATATTAGCCAGTAAAGAAAGACAACAGTAGGTAAAGATACCTTCTAAACGCGCTACTACTTTTGGCTGAAAATCCCACCGAACATAGCTATCATTTATCATAGATAGTTCTATATTTTTTGATGGCTGATTTGAGTTTTCCTTTCAGCTCTGGTGGATTTTCCATTACTGACGTAAAAAGATCGCGATCTCGCTCTGACAAGACAAGCCTTTCATTCATGTCTATGTCGTTGTGGGCTACTGGTAAAACATGAAACAAGGTATAATCACTGACAGAAATGCCTTGAATAGCGGCAGCACGTTTGTCCAACGTGCTTGGAGATCTTCGTCTACATCAAATTCAAGACTTTCAACCAACTTCTCTGCCAACCATGCTCTCGATGCGCTGGGCAAAGATAAAGCCTCTTTCATTATTTGCTCG
>CASBRB010000113.1 GCA_949127975.1 Oscillatoriales cyanobacterium PMM_0019
AACAGACCTAAAGGCAGAAACACAGCCACAGTTGTCACGGTAGAACTAACTACTGGTTCCACCAATTCCGACATAGCCTCTGCTACGGCTGCGGTTGTTTGATTAGTCTTTTGCAACTGACGGTTGATATTTTCAATCACAACAATGGCATCATCAATCACTAACCCAATCGCCACTGCTAGCCCCCCCAAAGACATCAAATTGAGACTTTGACCAACCAGCCATAAGACAGCAAATGCTGCTAAAGCAGATAGAGGGATAGTAAAAGTAGCAACTACCGTACTGCGCCATTCCCGCAAAAAAACGTACAAAACAATCACGATGAAGACGACGCCAATAACAATAGCATCGCGCACATTAGCGATCGCTTCAACAACTAAACCTGATTCATCATAAGCTCGTTCAATTTTTACCCCTGGATGCAAATTTTTGCCCAGCGCCTCCAGCTCTTTACTCACACCATCAGAAACTTCTACTACATTACTACTCGGCTGACGAAAGATATTCAGCGTTACGCCCGGTTTGCCATGTACACTGACAATTTGAGTGGCATCGGCTCTACCCATTGAAACCTGCCCCAAATCTTGCAGCAATACAGGTTTTCCAGCCCCTCGACTTGTCACTACCACCTGTTCCAGTTGCGACGCATCCACAGGCTCAGCATTTGTCACAACCAGATTTTGTTGATGGAGCAAATTTAGTTTTCCTACAGCTAAATTCTGAGTTGAATGGGCTATAGCATCCCCAATCTGAGGAAGACTCAGCCCGTGCAGCTTGGCAGGATTAATCTGCACTTCCACTTCTGAAGTATCGCCACCTTGCAACTGCACGCGAGCCACTCCCGCCACTCGTGTTAGACGCGGCACAATCTGGGAACGGGTAATGGAATGCAAATCCTCTAGGGTAAGGGTGTCTGAGCTGATATTATAAGTTAAGACTGGGAAAATAGCTGGGGTGATCCGTTCAATTGTCAAATTTATGCCAGCAGGTAGATTACTCCGCGCTTCAGTAACTTTACTTTGCAGTTGCTGTAGCGCTTTCTGCATATCAGTTCCCGCCTGAAATTCTATAGAAAGTTCCGTGGAGCCGCGAATTATCGAAGAACGCACCCAACGGACTCCGTAAACTTCACCCACTGCCTCTTCTAAAGGACGACTAACAGTTAGTACTACCTGTTGTGGTGCCATATCCCCAACTTCGGCAATTACAGCAATTCTGGGAAAAGAAAGTTCTGGATACACGCCACTGGGCAAACTTCTGAACGCCAAAATCCCTGCTATGGCAATCAGAACAAACACTAAATATAAGGCTTTAGCTTGAGACTGTAGCAGTTTGGTATAACGAATCACAGGATCTTCCTCAGTTAAGGGCTAAAGCCCTGACTACAGGTTAGTAGTGAGGGCTAAAGCCCTCAGTTAAGGGCTAAAGCCCTCACTACGAACTATTAATTTATTTTATCATGGTCACCATAACTAATTTAATATAATAATTCATAAATTTAATCTATTTTGTTACGGCTTCTATGGCAGTACCATCGGGTAGACCGTAAGCACCTTTGGCTACAATTGTTTCATTTCCTTGTAACCCTGATGTTATTTCGACCTGATTCGGCAATTGAATACCAGTTGTCACTTTTACCCGTTCTATTTTATCTTCTTTGACAATGTAAACCATCCGACCACCGGGATCGTCTGGGTTAGGAACCAGAGCCGTTTCAGGTACCGTTAGAGTATTTTGGTGTACCTCTGTTGCGATCGACACTGTCACTGTTTGATTTTCTTTCAACTGGTTACCAGAGTTAGCACAACTAATCCTAATATCTACAGTATTGCTTTGGGGGTCTACGATCGGACTAACAGCAGTTACAGTGCCATCTATTGGTGTACTTTGTTGAGCTGCAGTACGAATGTCGGCGTGCATACCAACGCGGATATTGCTATGCTTGTCGGCGGGTAGATTGCCGTTAATGATTACCGTTGCTAGATTTACTACCTCAATAACTGGTGTAGCCGGATCTGCTGAATCTCCAACATTTAGGAAGCGACGCGCTACCACACCAGAAATCGGACTGCGTAGCTCGGTTACCTGCAGTTGGGTTAAAGACTGGGAACGGGAAGCACGAGACTGAGCCACCTGGGACTGGGCAGCATTTAATTGGGCGAGATTTGTCTGAACTTGACCTTCGGCAGCAATTAAGTCTTTTTCGGGTACAATTCCTGCTACCTGCGCTTTAGCTGCTTCCAGTTGGGCTTTAGCCGTCTCAACTTGATTTTGGGCGGCAATCAAGTCTTTTTTGGCAGCGATTTTCTCGTTGTAAAGTATACTTTGGCGTTGTAGGGTATCTTGGGCAAGACGAAGATTAGCTTGCGCCTGAGCGACGGCAGCTACTGCTGGGCGCAGTTCTATAGGAACTTGGTTGATGTTGTCGTTTCCCTGGCGGTTAGAAAGCCCTGCCTGGTGGAGCATACGCTGATGCTCTAGGGTGGTTTGGGCAAGACGCAGATTAACTTGAGCTTGCTCGACTCCTGCTGTGGCTGCCTGTACTGCTGCGGAAGCTTGATTAAATTGGTCGAGTGCCTGACGGTTATCAATCTGAGCAATTACCTGTCCGCGTTCCACAAACTGACCGGGTACTACTTTGATTTGGGAAAGTTTCCCGGCTACTGCTGGACTAATTTTAGCTGATTGGTCGGGCTGTGCGATCGCGGTGCCTTGAACGCTGACGACAATGGGTAGATTAGAGCGTTCTACACGGATAACAGGTAAGCTAACTTTGGCTGACTCTGCTTTGGCAGCATCGTTGTTGAGTGCAGGGTTTTTGGCATTACAACCCACTAATAAAAGCAACAGCCCAATACTTGCCTTTCTAAGGAGTCTTGGGAACATTAGTATTATCCATTGTTAAGACAGGTTGATTAACAGCTTGCTCCAATGCGCCTATAGCTGTCTGGTAGGCGAGAATATCTGAGTAGAAGGCATCTAACTGGGCTTGTACGGTCTGCTGGACAACCAATACATCGGTTAAGCCAGTTTGACCGTATTGGTAACTTTTGCGTGATAGATTGAGAAGTTCTAGAGCCTGAGGCAGCGATATCGTGCGATCGCGTATAATTAAGCTTTGTGTACTGACGACATCTTGATAGGCTTTTGTTACTTCTGTATTAACTTGTAGTTCCAAGGAATTCAACTGTGCCTGAGCCTGAGAATAATTGGCGTTCGCTTGCTTTACTTCTCCCTGATGGTTGTTTCGTAATGGCAAATCCATACGCACACCTAAAGTTATACCAGTGGCGTTGATACTTGGGTCGGAGATAAACGACCCGGCTAGGGTAATATCGGGGACTTGGGCAGAACGGGCTAGCGCAATCTGGTCATTGTCCAGTCGTATCTGTAGTCGGGCGAGGGCTAAATCCATTCTACTTGCCTGGGCTAACTGCTTGAGAGCCTCAAGGGTAGGCAGTTTTTGTTGAACTTGAGACACTAGCGATCCTGAGGAATTGAATAACTTCCCGTCCACCAGATTAAGTGTTGTCTCGGTAGGTTGTCCGAGGAGGGCATTTAGACTGATAGTAGCTTGATGAACGCGGTTGATTACTGTTTCCAGCTTCGATCTTGCCCCTTCTTTTGTCAAATTGGACTGGATCACATCCACTTCTGCCACATCTCCTGCAGCCAGACGTTTTTTTGCAATATCAACCAGTTGCTGGTTGATTGCGAGAGTTTGTTCGCTCATGATACGCGCCGCTTCGGCAATGGCTAACTCCGCATACGCTTGACGCACATCCGTGCGAAGCTTCCAACGCATCACGTCTACTTGCCATTGCGACTGTAGAAGTTGGTCGAGAGCGACAGTTTGGCGAGCTTGACGCTTACCACCCAGTTCAAGGGGTTGTTCGATGCTTAGGGTGCGCTTGGTTTCCGCTCGCCCAAAAGGGTAATCAAATGACAGTCGGGGATTGGGACTGTTTTGAGCGATCTCTAGTCCGGTAAGGGCTACCGGAATACTTCTGATGGCAGCTAACAGTTGCGGATTATTCGCTTGGGCCCTGTCTATGGCTTCTTTAAGGCTGAGTGATACCGTTGCTGTTTGTGCTAAAAGCGGAAGGTGGAATCCCACATCGATGATGCATAGGCACACTAACAATCCAATGGGGAGCACAGCACCTCTTTTAACAAAGATTTTGGCTAAAATTATTGGCGAGCGTATCACCAAAGACACCTCAAATGCACTCAAAAATCATTCTTTGGAAAGAAGAGTTTTATATTAATACATGAATAATCGGGCTAAGCCGAATATACTAGGATTTACGCACCATAACCGGATTACGTCACTTAGTCTTGGCTTGATTGTAAACCGCAATAGTCAAGAACTCGAAAAGATTTTCTCCGGTCTACCTTGTCGAGTTGAGTAGGGAATCTTTAACAGCGTTTTTACTGCAAACCCGGTTTTTTGGAAAAACCGGGTTTCTCTTTCCTTGAGGAGTTTTACGTTTACTCCCTTCCCGCCAGAAGAATGTGTATTTTCTGCCCCCCCTGCTCCCCTGCTCCCCTG
>CASBRB010000114.1 GCA_949127975.1 Oscillatoriales cyanobacterium PMM_0019
GGAGTAAGAAATTACTCAGCAAAACTCCGCCAGTAATGTTACTAAAGATGGTCGCAAAAACACCATCCCACGTAGACGCCTTCAGGCTGGAGCGAGTAGTTGCTTTGTCAAGTTTCCGCTTTTCCTTGACAGGCTGTAAGGTTTCTGATAATAGACTTTTTTCTAAAATCTCCTTCTTAGCAGGAGATATGCTTTCAACAGGGGCAGACTCAACTTCTGAAGTAGAAACTTTAGGATAGGCCAGCACTGAATTCCTCGCAATTCAATAAAACCTTCGATTGGAAGTCGAAGTAGGTCTAAGTCTTTAAAAAAGGTTAAGACAGGGTACGGTACATGACATTGTTCAGCATGAAAATATAGATCTAAAAATTTTTAAATTAAAAAATTTAGACTATAGCTTTGGTTGTCTGCTGTTTTCGATTATAGTAAATATTTGTAAACAATATCAGAGATTCCCCAGTATTTTTTATTTTTTATGTGCCATTCTTTAGTTAGAGAATAATAATTTTATATAAGTTAGAGTTAAAGAAAACCATCGCCGCTTCGAGTGACTTCAACCCAACCACGTTCCGGATACACTTTGCCAGTTTTTGCCTGTGCTGCCGCAGTGGCTGCCTTGCGGTGGTTACGCCAAGGAGAAAATCTCTCCTCGGTGCTGGTAGATTTAATAGAACCAGCAGAAACAGTAGAAGTTCCCATTGAGCAGGCAGCTAAGCTCAATGAGGGGATGGCATTGGCTATAACCCGAAGCGATCCGGGTGACAACCTCGATCTTACCCGAAACACACCTGTTTGGGCACTGGTGGAATGGGGACACCCAGAACAAACTGAGACTATAGTCTTGGTTGGGGGCGAAGGCATCGGGCGGCAGGTTCTCGCTGACGGCAAAGCTGCCATCTATGCTTACTCCCAGCGGCTGTTACGGCAAAATCTAGCGCGGATGCTCTCACCACAAGAAAAAATCCAGGTGACCATTATTTTACCAGAAGGTCGATCGCTGGCAACTCGTACTTCTAATGCTGCCTTTGGGGTGGTAGATGGGCTCTCCCTCCTCGGTACTACTGGCATCTCTCAGCCTTTGAGTACACCTGGGCAACTCGATATCTGTCTGGAAGAATTGCGACAAAAAGCTCATCACCGTGAGCCTTTGGTATTCTGTGTTGGGGAGAATGGCATAGACTTGGCTAAAAAGCTGGGCATCAAGCCAGAGCGGATCGTGAAAACTGCTAATTGGCTGGGACCGATGTTGGTAGAAGCTGGATTGCAACAAGTACCAGGAATTTTGTTATTTGGCTATCACGGTAAGCTGATAAAACTCGCTGGTGGGATTTTTCACACTCACCACCACCTCGCTGATGCACGCCTAGAAATTCTCACAGCTCATTGCGCCCAGCTAGGGCTACCGACACCAGGGTTACAGGATATTTTTGCTAGTGCTACAGCCGATGATGCCTTAAAGTACCTGCGTGCCATAGATACTGCTACTGGCAGCGATTGGGTGCATCGGGTATATGGAGCAATAGCCTCCCAAATCGATGCTCGCTCTGTCGCTTACATCTACACTCACAGCCAACAGCACCTCCAGGTGGGTTCAGTCTTGTTCGATCGCTCGCGCCAGATCGTCGTTACTAGCACAATAGGTGTTTCTTTGCTGTCTCAATTGTGCTAAATTAATGGAAATATGTCGATAAATTAATTAATCCACATAGGCTTATATACAATTTGTGGTATAGCAACCGCGCAAGGCGGTATTGACATTCTCTTAATCTCAAATCCAGTCACAGTAAGGGCTTTACTCCTGACTCCTGACTCCTGACTCCTGACTCCTGACTCCTGACTCCTGACTCCTGCTATATAAGGATCGAAAAGTGACTCTACAAACAGAAACGCCGCCTCAGTATGAAGAAACGTTGCAGTCAACGTTCGTACCAGAAAAGCTGAATCGTCAGCTCATCGTGATTCTAGACTTCGGCTCTCAATACTCTGAACTGATTACTCGTCGGATTCGGGAAACTCAGGTTTACTCGGAAGTGATTTCATATCGCACTACAACTGAACAACTGCGACAGCTAAATCCGAAAGGGATTATACTCTCCGGTGGTCCCAACTCGGTTTATGACCAGTTGGCTCCTCAGTGCGATCGAGAAATTTGGCATCTGGGAATCCCCATCCTAGGCGTCTGCTACGGCATGCAGCTAATGGTGCAACAACTAGGCGGCGAGGTAATGCGAGCCGAACGAGCTGAGTATGGCAAGGCATCGTTATCAATTGACGATCCGACAGACTTGCTTACCAATGTGGAAGACGGCACGACAATGTGGATGAGCCACGGTGACTCTTGTACCACCCTACCAGAGGGTTTTAAAGTTTTGGCTCACACTGCCAATACTGCCTGTGCAGCTGTAGCACACCACGAGAAAAAGCTTTACGGAGTCCAATTCCATCCCGAAGTGGTACACTCGGTTGGTGGGATCGCCCTGATTCGTAACTTTGTTTACCATATTTGTGACTGCGAACCCACTTGGACGACAGCAGCTTTTGTCGAAGAGGCAATTCGAGAAATCCGGGCAAAAGTAGAAGACAAGCGGGTACTACTGGCTCTTTCTGGCGGAGTGGATTCTTCAACCCTCGCCTTTTTGCTCCACGAGGCAATTGGGGATAAGTTGACTTGTATGTTCATCGACCAAGGTTTCATGCGCAAGAATGAGCCAGAACGGTTGGTGAAGTTGTTTCAAGAGCAGTTTCACATTGGGGTGGAATACGTCAATGCCCGCGATCGCTTTCTCGCCCAAGTTGCTGGTGTCACCGATCCCGAAGAAAAGCGGCGGCTCATCGGGCATGAATTTATTCGCGTTTTTGAAGAACAGTCCAAGCGCCTTGGACCTTTTGATTACCTGGCTCAAGGCACCCTTTATCCGGATGTAATTGAATCGGCTGACACCAATATCGATACCAAAACAGGGGAACGGGTAGCAGTAAAAATTAAGAGCCATCACAATGTTGGCGGACTGCCTAAAGACTTAAGGTTCAAGCTGATTGAACCTTTGCGGAAACTGTTTAAAGATGAAGTCCGTAAAGTCGGGCGATCGATTGGATTGCCAGAGGAAATTATCCAGCGGCAACCCTTCCCCGGTCCCGGATTAGCAATACGTATCATCGGGGAAGTTACCTCTGAGCGATTAGAGATTTTGCGGGACGCCGATTACATTGTCCGCCAAGAAATTAACCGCCTGGGAATATACCACAATTTTTGGCAAGCCTTTGCTGTTTTGCTTCCTATTCGTAGTGTAGGTGTGATGGGCGATCAACGTACCTATGCCCACCCGATCGTACTGCGGTTTGTTTCCAGTGAAGATGGCATGACCGCTGATTGGTCGCGAGTGCCTTATGATGTATTGGAAACTATCTCTAACCGCATTGTTAATGAAGTTCCGGGTGTCAATCGCGTAGTCTACGATATTACTTCTAAAC
>CASBRB010000115.1 GCA_949127975.1 Oscillatoriales cyanobacterium PMM_0019
ACCCCAAACTCCCCACACACCCCACCTTAACACGACTCAACTCACCCGCCGTCGGGAGGTGTCCGCGTTTGGCTTTGGTTTTATCAAAGGTGAGGTCATCGAAACATTTCGAGCTTTTCCCCTGTCTCCAGCCCACTTCGTCTGCTAGTTTAACATAAGTATTCCAATCATAGCTACCATCTTGTTTGCCACCTTTTGCAACCCAGATTTCTTTTTGCACAGTAAAACCAAATTTGCGATCGGAATATTTTAACCACAATTGGTCGATAGTGCGTAGATCCAATGAAGGGAAATTGCAACAGGCATGAACGTCTAAGTATCCTTGTTGTGTCCTTCCTGCAGCTTGGAGCATGACATTACCAGTTTCCTTATCAGCTTCTTTCCACATTTGTGCTACAAGTAGATCTCGCAACCGAGTGTAATCCATTCCTACGTCCGCCTGCCGTTTCACCACATTAATACCCAGTCAAGCCATTGCAAATTTGCTGGGCAAGCTAGGCTGCGATCGCTTCGGCTGTAATACCAAGTTTCCCTTGCTTCACTCCCCCCACACTCCCCACACTCCCTTAATGCATAATCTTAGAGCACCGAAGGGAGTAAGACAACTAAGAGGGGTGGGCAAAAACACCACCTCCCTGTGAGCAATGCACGGAACTGGAAAAGCCATTTCCAGTATGGCACATCAATTTAGGGAGGCTGATGGTTTGATGAGTAGGGTGCCTTAGCAAGGTACCCTACTATCTATACTCACTTATGCAGCATCAGGATTAAGTTTTATCATCTGCCTAGTGGTATAGGTGCCAATGGGATTCCAAATTAGATAGGGGAGGAGCAAGAAAGCGGCAGTTTGAGAAATAGGCCAGACAACCACTGCCAATATAATTCCCAAAATGGTACCAGCTCCTCCTAGGATTGTGCCCAACTTCAAGCTTCTTGTTCTTAAAGTTACAGGAATGTAGGCTACTGTAATAATCTCCAGGAGCAAATACAGCCCCATCAGCAGCCCAACCTTGGTACTTCCTGGAGCATTTTCCCACAGGAGTACCGCTGAGGACGCTCCGCAAATAAAGATGATCGTCCAGATTAATGGGATAGTCGGCTCGAAAGATAGCCACTTTGGTCGAGCTAAGTCTTGAGCCCAAATAGTGTCAAGGCGTGGTGTAAGTAAGTAACCACATAGCGCCACCAATAAAGTCACGCTCCCGATCGCAAACGCTGATGTTATCATTTTTCTATCCTCGCTTTTGCTACACCTTACTATACAGAGGTGCTAACCACAACAATTTTCTCATGTCAGTTTATTTTTTTTTGAATCAGCCTGTAGTGTGATACAATCCTGAAGCCGTAATGATATCGACTGGGAACAATTCCGCAGCTTCTGTGGGCGTGGCATTTATTTATAGATCCATGACATTCAGGGAAACTTGGCGAGATAGAACCTACCCCGCGCCTGTTTATGGGCAACTGAAAACGGTTAAAGCTGACAACCAAGTTACCGATCTACACAGTCTTGGGTATCACAATTTCCCCAGCAGTTACCTGATTCGATCGGGATTAACTCTATACAAAGCACTAAGATTGATTTAAAATCTGTTTATAATGATCGTGTTAGATCTATCTGACTGGAGACTTTACAGAAATGGCATCAACTGCAACAGCACCATTAACAGGGCGAGCCTTACTTCAAAAAGTAAAAGAACTCTCGCACCTGCCTCGGCGAGAAACAGCGAAACAGTGCGGTTACTATACGGTAGGCAAAAACAAGGAAACGCGGGTAAATTTAACAGATTTTTACGACGCGCTCCTAGCCGCCAAGGGAGTGCCCCTAGATCCAGAAAAATCAAGAGATGGTCGTGGGCGTGAGGCGGGTTACCGCGTTACTGTCCACAAAAACGGGCAAATTGTTATCGGGTCAAATTATACTGAGTCAATGGGATTAAAGCCGGGTGATGAATTCCAAATCAAACTCGGATACAAGCATATTCAACTAATCCAGCTCGATAGCAATACAAAAGAAACCGAATTTGAGTCAGATGAGGATGTTGTTGCGGCATCCTAAAGAGCAAGCAACAAGCCATACCTCGTAAAAAAAAGTGGGAACGCCAGAACCTAGTGCAGGCTGACGTTCCTGCGTCGATTTTAGGGCGTGTCCAGGAGCGTCCCAAATGGGTGTAGGAGCGAAGCAAGCGAAAGTAGCATCAACGGGTGCTGCCGCGTCGCGGCTTTCTCGGCTGTATCGATAACCTAAGTAGCTGGAACAACGTTAAATTTAATCTAGCTGCATTTCCAGAGGTGTCTAGATGAAGTCAAAGCGCCCTCCAGGCTTGCTTTTCGTTTTAATCACTATATTCTTAGACGTGATGGGAGTGGGCTTGAGCGCTCCTATTCTTCCTAAACTGATTACCAATATAGTTGGCGATGTTTCCACTGCTTCCTATTATTATGGAGCCGTAATCACCAGTTATGCCTTGATGCTGCTTGTGTTTTCACCGATTCAGGGCGCTATTTCGGATCAGATAGGTCGGAAGCCGATGCTGTTATTTTCACTGTTAGGAACAGGGCTAACTTATGTGGCTCTCACCTTCGCTCCCAATCTACCCTCGATATTCGCAGCCCAAATTCTTAATGGTCTTACTGGCGCAAGTATCGCTGTTGTTGGAGCATACATTGCCGACATCAGCAGCCATGAAGAACGAGCCAAAAATTTTGGGTTAATGGGAGCCACCATTGGGTTGGGGTGGGTGATTGGACCTGGGCTGGGCGGCTTGCTAGGCATGTGGGGATTGCGCTTTCCTTTCCTATTTGCAGCTATTATCACTTTCTTAAATCTACTTTACGGTCTTGTGGTTGTATCTGAGTCTCACTCAGAAGAACACCGCCGTTCTTTTTCTTGGGCTAGAGCCAACCCCATAGGCTCTTTAAAATTGCTGAGAAGAAACAAACTAATCCTTTCGTTAGCTGCCATTATCTTTTGCAACGACTTAGCTGTACAATCTTTTATCAGCACTTGGGTTTTATTTACTACATATAAGTTTCAATGGACGACTGTTCAAACTGGACTATCACTGGCACTGCTGGGACTAATAACGGCAATTGTTCAGGGGGGCATCATTCGTCTGATTATTTCTCGCATCGGGGAGAAACGAACAATTTTATTAGGGCTCACCTTCAGCATTTTTGGCTTCCTGCTCTTCACAGTTGCCAGCGCTGGTTGGATGCTGTACTGGATTATTATTTTAAATGGCTTCGACTTCGTTGTCAAACCTATTTCTCAGGGAATGCTCTCTAGTCAGGTAAGTCCACGGGAACAAGGAGCCGTACAAGGTGCCTTGGCGAGTCAGACTGCTCTGAGTACCATTATCGGCCCGTTATTAGCTACTAACTTGTTCGGATACTTTACCGGAGCCCATGCCCCTGTGCGTCTAGCTGGAGTATCTTTCTTTTTGGCTTCATTCCTCGTGGCTATAGCGTTGTCGCTAGCTCTAGCTACTTTTTCCAAAAATTCTTTGCAGACTTCGCCACATCGGGAGCTATAACCCATCATCTAAAAAATAAGGTTTGTATCATATAATTTTATGTATCCTATCTGTCTGTTCTCTAGCAACAAGCTGGGTAAAAATAATATGATGCTATTCAATTGTACCTATGCTTGCAGTCAATGAGTCAGAAAACTCACGGTGCGATCGCCGCTGGGCATCAAAACACCGCTTTAGCCGGAATCGAAATGTTTCACTTGGGCGGTAATGCCTTTGATGCCGCTGTTGCCGCCATGTTAGCATCCTTTGTTGCCGAATCGATACTCACTTCTGCCGCTGGTGGTGGTTTCCTGTTAGCACATACCCAAAACCAGCAAAATATTTTGTTTGACTTTTTTACTCAAACACCGCGCCAAAAAAGACCTCACCAAGAAATTGATTTTTATCCGGTTGAATTAAATTTTGGTGGAGCAGTGCAAACCTTTAATATTGGTTTGGGCTCGATGGCAGTACCAGGAAATCTCCTTGGGGTTTTTCACGTACACCAAAGATTAGGCAGATTACCTTTTCAGGTAGTGGCATCACCAGCTATTCATTATGCTAAAACAGGCATCCGAGTCAATGAGTTTCAAGCTTACTGCTTGCAGCTTCTCAAAGCTATTTGCTTGGCTTCACCAGCAGCAAGAGAAATTTATGCACCTGACGGTAAACTGCTCAATGTTGGCGATACTTTAATATTGAAAGACTTTGCTGCCACGTTAACTGAGTTAGCTGAAAATGGTTCAGGTGAGTTTTACTCAGGAGAAATAGCTCACCGCCTGGTTAAAGATTGCCAGGAAAAAGGGGGGCACTTAACTTTAGAGGATTTGACAACCTACCGGGTTATAGAAAGACAACCCCTGACGATTAATTATCGGGGTCATACTTTGTTAACAAACCCACCCCCCAGTTCTGGTGGCTGTTTAATAGCTTTTGCTCTCAATCTGTTATCAAATATTGATTTAACCCGCATAGATTACGGTAGTTCCGAGCATTTACAACTTCTGGCTCAGGTAATGGGCTTAACTAACAAAGCCAGACTGGATGGATATGACAATTATATTTACCAATCAGATATTGCTGAAACTTTTTTATCATCTGCTCATGTTACTACCTATGAACAAGAATTAAAAAGAATTGTTAACAAATGGGGAAGCACCACCCATATTAGTGTGATGGATAATGAAGGCAATGCAGCTTCAGTAACGACATCAACTGGGGAAGGCTCTTCTTATATAATTCCGGGTACGGGCATGATGGTAAATAATATGCTAGGCGAAGATGATTTGAATCCACAGGGATTCCATCAATGGGCAGAAAATAGGCGAATTTCTTCAATGATGTCACCCGCGATGGTACTGAAAGATGGACAGCCAGAAATTGTTTTGGGTTCTGGAGGCTCGAATCGGATACGCACCGCGATTTTACAAGTGATTTCTAACCTGATAGATTTTCAAATGCCCGTTGCTCTGGCAGTACAAAGTCCGCGATGTCACTGGGAAAATAATCAGTTTAATCTCGAACCAGGATTTAGTGAAGAAGAAGTGAGCAATCTTATGCTCCCGACTGATACGCAACTGGTGTTATGGAAGCAAAAGAATATGTTTTTTGGTGGAGTTCACACGGTGAAAAAAGATTATTTGGGTGTGATGGAAGGAGGCGGAGATCCACGGCGGAGTGGGGTAGTAGCGATCGCCTAAAATCTCCATCTACCGGAACTTGTGCAGGAATTAACCATAGAGTAAGCTGGAGAACTGTAAAATTTGATACCAAAGGAGAAAGAGATGGCGAGAGTTTTGTATTATGCGCCGCGATCGCCCTATGCTCGTAAAGTACGAATCGCGATCGCAGAGAAAAATTTACTCTGCGAACTACAGCAAACCGACATCACTAACAAACCTCCTGAATTTCTCAAAATTTCTCCCATAGGGAAAGTGCCCGTGCTAGTGGATGAAGATGGCACCACGCTTTGGGACTCCACGCTGATTATGGAGTATCTTGACGAAACCTATCCTCAGCCTAGTTTTTACCCAAGCGAACCTTCCCAACGGCTTCAGTGTCGCCTCTGGGAAGAACTAGCAGATACCTTAGGGGATAACATCGTCGCTTTGTGGTTGCTCCCATCGCAAAGGTGATAAAGCAGACTCCAGCGATAAAGCAAAATACCAAGCAATAATCGATCGGCTTTTGCCAATCCTAGACCAACAACTGGCTACATCCGACTACTTGTTAGGCTCAACTTGGACAGCGGCAGATGTGGCGGCTGTATCTGCTCTAGGTTACTACACCCTCCGTTTTGGGGAAGAATGGCAACAGCAGTACCTGAAATTGGGACAATGGTTTGAGCAATTGCATCAGCGTGATTCAGTCAAGTCAACTATACCTATAGCTTGAGTTGTTTTGCTATAGCAATCCTAAATCAAAAGTGAACTTCCCTCTGTGTTCTCTGCCTCTGGAGTGGTTCGTCATTGAACTGGAGTCAGGAGTTAAATTATCATCGTGGAGAAAAATCATGAAATATCGCCAGCTAGGTAGCCAGGGACTTACAGTTTCGGAATTGGGACTAGGATGTATGGGGATGTCGGAGTTTTATGGCAACTCCACAGAAGAGGAATCGATCGCCACAATTCACCGCGCTTTAGAACTGGGAACAACCCTGCTCGACACTGCCGATATGTACGGCCCCTTTAAAAATGAAGAATTGGTTGGCAAAGCTATCAAAAACCACCGCCAGCAAGTCGTTATAGCGACCAAGTTTGGCATTATGCGCAGTGAGGAGCGCGGCTTTCGTGGGGTGAACGGCAAACCGGAATATGTCCATCAGGCTTGCAATGCATCGCTCAAGCGGCTGGGAGTTGAGTATATAGATCTTTACTATCAGCACCGAGTCGATCCCAATGTGCCCATTGAGGAAACGGTTGGAGCGATGGCTGAGTTAGTACAGCAGGGGAAAGTTCGCTATATAGGACTTTCTGAAGCTGCACCCAATACCATTCGCCGCGCCCATAAAGTGCATCCGATTACAGCGCTACAATCCGAGTATTCGCTGTGGACTCGCGATCCCGAAGATGAGGTTTTACCAACGGTGCGGGAGTTAGGAATTGGTTTTGTTGCCTACAGCCCTTTGGGGCGAGGCTTCCTTTCTGGCGCTATTACCAGCCCTGACGATTTAGCACCCGATGATTTCCGCCGAAATTCTCCCAGGTTCCAAGGTGAGAACTTTAACAAAAATTTACAAGTAGTGGAACGGGTGAAGGAAATAGCTGCTGAAAAAGGCGTTGAACCAAGTCAATTAGCACTGGCTTGGTTGCTTGCCCTTGGGCAAGACATTGTGCCGATACCGGGAACCAAGCGCCGCAAATACCTTGAAGAGAATGTTGCAGCAACTAATATTTCCCTAACTCAGGCAGATTTAGAGCGGATTAATGAGGTAGCACCTAAAAACGTGGCAGCAGGCGATCGATATCCTGATATGAGTACCGTTAATCGGTAGAATGCCTGACGCACGGAGGTGCCGACTACACGGGACTTTGCCCGCTAGCCCTGTCAAGGTGTCCTGTTTGTCTATCGCGAGTTTCTTCTCGTTCCGGTGGCTCTGCCTAGGAACGAGAAACCAGAAACTAGAAATAACACCTTGACAGGGCTAGACTTTGCCCGCCTAGCGCTAACGTGGGCTAAATTCTAGCCTAATTCTGGATGAGACTTCGCTAGCTAGCCCCTCTCCTTAGCATCGCTACCAATAACAGATTGCCATATTGTAAAGAGACTCCACAGAAAAGCCGAAATTAAAACAAGAATCATCAACATGGCTAGGGCTGAAAAAGGAGCTATGGTTGCCATCAATAACAAGCCCAACACCAGAATCATCAATATTGACTTGTTCATTTGTAAATTTTTTCATTAATAATCTGCATATTTTGAGTTTATATAGCGCGTCTAAATGAATTGTAAAATTTTCTTACTCCCCTCTCCCCCTTTGGGAGAGGGGTTGGGGG
>CASBRB010000116.1 GCA_949127975.1 Oscillatoriales cyanobacterium PMM_0019
GAATCCAAACAAGCTGGTTTTTCGCTAGAAGTAGGGCGAGCGCAGCTCCTGGCGTATATGCTGGCAAACCCTAATCCAGATAAACCTACCTTTGGCATGTTAACAAATGGCGGAAATTTTCTCTTTCTAAAGTTAGTCAAACAACCGACTCCGCAGTACGCATTGTCGAAAATGTTCTATATCCTCAATCCGGGTAATGACTTATATAACGTTCTGAGTGTTTTAAAGCGATTAGGACAACTAATAGCTTACTAAGCATATATAGGGGCAACCACGGGGGTAGGGGGTGCCCCTACAAACCGCTATATGTAGCGTAGCTGCGTAAGTCCTAGTTAAGAAACTTTATTCTGGGCGCGTTTTTCCCGTTTCTTTTGCTCAGCTTTAAGAGCATCTTCCATGACGACGCGGGCTTGCGCCATTTTATCCAGATTACTCCGGTACAAGTCCAGGTCTTTTTGTAATTTCTCTGGAGGTAGGTGCCACGCCTCACCAATTTGCTTGAGCGCTAGATTCCGTTGTTTTTCGTCCTTGACTAAATCCGGATCTGCTAATTCTAGTAGCGTATAAATACCGATCGCGAACAAACGGCTATACTTAAACTTTGGGTTTTGAGCGTGAGCATTTAAAGTCGCGTGCAAGTCATCGCCACTACCAAAGGCAGTCGGTGAATTTAACCTGGTGACTAATTCTTGTCCAGGAAAACCCCTTGCCACAGCCAAAAGCTTTTCAGCATCCTGCTTGTACTGTTGCGGCTCGTCCCCTACTGCCTTACAGATGGCATTAAAAATTGTATCTTTATCATGTTCAGGTCGATAGCCTTGCATGAATCTGTCATAGGATGTCACCACTCCCAAGGCATAGATTGGGTCGTAGCGAAAGTCCACATTGACTGACAGCAAATGCATTTCTACCATCAACTCTTCTACTACCCTGCGGTAGATAGAGTTGATAGGACGAGTGTGATGAGTATAAAAATCTCGCTTGGTATCCGAGACAGTGCGAAAGTTATTCACTAATTCCATTAAAATTCCCGATCGAATTGTCTCATAATTGGTCAGTACCGCTCTCCCTCAACAGGCAAAGCAATATGGGTGCCCTTCTGGGACCCTATCGCTTTACCAAACATCAAGATTTTGCCCTCCAAAATCAACTAGCTATGGTGCGTGGCACACCTTCGAGTGCTTCTTCTTCGGTATCGAAAATTTCAAACACCGAATCCATCATGGTGACTTCAAACACCAGCTTAGCTTCAGGATGAACGTTACAGATGCGGAAGCTGCCTTTGACTTTATCAGCATCTCGCATACCTGCTACCAGTGAAGTCAGCCCAGAGCTATCGATAAAATTAACCTGACCAAGATTGACAACAACATGGTGGCTGAGTTTGGAAATGCACTCCTGCAACTTCAGGCGAAACTGCCAAGCAGTGGTAATATCCAGACGTCCCGTGGGTGCTAAGACGATGACAGTTGTACTATCTGGTGTCGTGTGTGTTCTCTGATCGATATGAATCACCAATACCTGCTCCATAAAACTAATACAAATCAAGCTTTACGAGTAAATCGCACGTCAACACTCAGAGCCTCTGACAGTAGTTTAACTTATCTAGCTAGATGCAGGAGTCCACTTAGCCCAATCTTGAGGCTTCAGGAAAACTTCATAGAGTTGGGCTTCTGGGGTGTTCGGTTCTGGTTTATAGCCGTATTCCCAGCGCACCAGGGGCGGTAGAGACATCAGGATTGACTCGGTACGCCCATTTGTCTGTAGTCCAAAAATGGTGCCCCTGTCATAGACTAGGTTAAATTCTACATAGCGACCTCGACGATACAATTGAAAATTGCGTTCGCGATCGCCATACTCCATCTCGCGCCGTCGCTCCACAATTGGAACATACGCAGGTAAAAAAGCATTACCACAGTCTTGCACGAAGGCAAACAATTGTTCCCAACTGCGAGGCTCCACTTCCCCTACTTTAGAACTATAACTTGCTGCCTCGCCTTCTGGGTGGGGACCGCGATACAGTAACCCTTGCCCGTCTTGATAGTCAAAAAAGATGCCACCGACGCCACGCATCTCTTGTCGGTGCTTCAGATAAAAATATTCATCGCACCAATGCTTAAATACAGGGTAGTAGTCTGGGTGATTAGCATCACAAGCTTGCTTCAAGGTGCGGTGTAAGTGGGCGGCATCTTCTGAGAAAGGATAGTAGGGTGTTAAATCCAGACCACCGCCAAACCACCACACAGGTCCCGCCTCAAAGTAGCGATAGTTAAGGTGGACAGTGGGAATGTAGGGATTGCGAGGGTGCAACACCATCGAGGTGCCGATAGCATAAAAGCCATGACCTGCGGCCTCTGGGCGTTGAGTCAAAATCGAGGGTGGCAAGTTTTCACCCCAAACCTCAGAAAAGCCGACTCCACCTTGTTCAAATACAGCACCATCCCGCATTACCCGGGAACGGCCTCCACCACCTTCAACTCGTTCCCAGGAGTCTTCTTTGAAGGTGGCAACACCATCAAGCTGTTCCAAGCCTTGACAGATGGTGTCCTGTAACTGTCGCATAAACTGGCTGACCCTAGCTTTTGACTCACTTGGGGGCATAAGCTTTAGGGTAGTTGTTTCGGGAGTTGAAAAAGCTGTCATAATTTCAATTCAATGTTCTGCAATAGCTTGTAGGCATAGCTGAGCGTTTTTTTTGTACCGTCTATAGATTACCGTGACGTTCTCCCCCATTAACCTTACGGTATAATGGGGGCATCTTTAATAGAGAGCTTACTCCGATCTATTCTAGAAGTTTCACAGTTCACGGGCTGAGTATTCTCGAAGCCTCCCTGTGCAGTTACCATGTGTCCCACGGCATTTAATCCACGTTCAAGAATATTTTTTGCAGCATTTTCATCCCTATCCATTGTCAATCCGCATTTATGACAAGAGTGAGTACGAATCGACAGAGTTTTAGGAACTAAAGTTCCACATCCTGAACAATTCTGCGATGTATTATGAGGATTTACCTTAACGATATGTACGCCGCGTTTTACCGCTACTGCTTCTAATATGTCAATCTGACAACGAGTGCTATTTAGCCAGTCTAACCTTTGCCCCAAAGCATAATTCCAATGACGGCGTAGCAGTTCCATCCAATTGTCAAGAGTGGCAACTTGGTCATCATCGGGTAGTATTCGGTAGCAGTAGGTTAGAATCATATTGTCAATATAACACTTATTGCTGTTTGATGTCAAGTACTTACGATAAAGGGCTTAGGATTGAACAACTAAAAAAATATGTTGAACAACAGTCAACCCCACTATCTTAAACTTAAATCGTATTCGCTCCGCTACTAATTATATTCTGGTCAGCATTCCCCTCCCACTAACCCTGGCTACCAGGTAGGGTTGGGACAACTTTCTGGCGATGGGGGATGGGGTGATGGGTGTAGGTTGAGGGGTGAGTCTAATTATACATTCTCCCCACCTTCCCACCTCCCCATCAAAGTGTCCCTACGCACGGTTGGTAGCCCTAACCCTGACGGCTATAGTGGGAGATCCCTGCTGACATTTAGTTGGATCGGGTCTTTCAGAACCTCCAAAGCGGTGTCTATGTCAGTGCCAGAGGATTGCTAATTATACTATTTTTATAGTATAATGGCAACCCCATTCGCCTACGGTTAAAAATTTGCTTGAGGTGTTGTGATTCTCAATTTTTCCTTCAAGTTCATTGTCGATCGCCAGGGTGCTAGCTTCCAGTTTTCTCTGGCACGGACGTATCGTGCCGTAAGTTCTGCTTCGGTGGACGTACTGTGGCAAAAATTGATCAATTTAGCCGATGTATCCTGGCATCCCCTACTGCGTTGTACCAACGTTCCCAAGGGATTAGTCGCTAAACCAGGTCTGATTTACCAGGAAGTGACACGCTTGATGCCAATTCCCATTCGCGTGTTTGTGGAACGGGTGAGACCAGGGGAGTTATTCAGTGTGCGAGTTTTAGCGATTTTAGGCGTCGAACAACGAGTCACATACCAGGTGGAGTCTACCGTTTGCGGTACTTATGTGTCTTATTCCGTGACGCTGCGCGGGTGGTTATCCCCCCTCGTATGGTGGCTCATCCGTTCCTATGAAGCTCGTGTGGCGTCTGAGTTAGCCTTAGCAGCAGAGCAAGTCACCATCCAACCTCAAGGCTAATGCTGCATTAAGATCGTTAATATGGTTGGTGTTGGGCTGCATGTGGCGTCAAAATATAATTATATGCTCGATTCCCTTTCTGTTCTAGAAGTCCTGCGACCAGTACAAGACCCCGAACTCCGCAAGAGTTTGGTGGAATTAAACATGATTCGCAATCTCAAAATCGACACTGGTGTCGTCAGCTTTACCTTAGTGTTGACAACTCCCGCTTGTCCGTTACGCGAGTTTATTGTCGATGATTGCCGTCGGGCAGTGCAAAAATTACCAGGCGTGAAGGAAGTGTTAGTGGATGTTACAGCAGAGACGCCCCACCAAAAAACACTGCCCGGTCGGACAGGAATTGCTGGTGTTAAAAATATCCTAGCGATTTCCAGTGGCAAGGGCGGTGTCGGAAAGAGTACAGTAGCGGTAAATGTGGCAGTGGCTTTGGCGCAATCGGGTGCTAAAGTAGGTTTGATTGACGCAGATATTTATGGTCCAAATGCCCCGACAATGCTGGGGCTGGCTGACGCCCAGATAACAGTCACACCATCACCCCAAGGAGAAATCTTGGAGCCTGCTTTTAATCATGGTGTGAAACTGGTGTCAATGGGCTTTTTGATCGATCCAGATCAGCCGGTGATTTGGCGAGGACCGATGCTCAATGGGATAATTCGCCAGTTTCTCTACCAAGTAAATTGGGGAGAATTAGACTATTTGATTGTAGATATGCCCCCCGGTACTGGCGATGCCCAACTAACTTTAGCTCAAGCAGTACCGATGGCTGGAGTGGTGATTGTGACGACTCCTCAACAGGTGGCTCTGTTAGACTCGCGCAAGGGTTTGATGATGTTCCAGCAGCTAGGGGTGCCAGTGCTGGGGATTGTGGAAAACATGAGCTATTTTATTCCACCGGATCAAGCCGATCGCCAATATGACATTTTTGGCTCTGGCGGCGGTGAAAAAACGTCTCAGGAATTGGGCATTCCCTTACTGGGTTGTATCCCCCTGGAAATTAGCTTGCGACAAGGTGGCGATCGCGGCTTGCCTATAGTAGTGAGCGAACCCCAGTCAGCCTCCGCTAAGGCGCTTTACGCGATCGCCCAGCAAATTGCTGCTAAAGTCTCTGTCGCTGCCCTAGCGTAAGCCAAAATTAAAAATTAAACATGTTATACTCCAAGCGGTCATAAAAAGTGCTTTTGGGGGCTACTGGGGAAGAGGGGAAAATCACCCATCACCCAATTTTTAGCTATGTTACAAAAGTTTCCGATCGGTTTTAGGTGGAAATCACTACTAGCATCCTGGCAGCAGATAGATTGGTTGCTGTTCGCTTTACCAGTAGGTCTCACCATTTTGGGTGGCACCATGATCCGCAGTACTGAATTAAATCAGGGGTTAAACGATTGGTGGCTGCACTTGCTACTTGGCAGTGTTGGGTTGGCATTGGCGATATTTATCTCGCGTAACCGTTACGAAACCCTGCTTCAGTTGCACTGGATTATGTACGGGCTTACCAACCTGTCACTGTTAGCCGTAATCGCGGTCGGCACACACGCTAAAGGAGCGCAGAGGTGGATTAGTGTTGCTGGCTTTAACCTGCAACCCTCGGAATTTGCCAAGTTAGGGTTAATTATCACTTTGGCTGCCCTGTTACATACCCGTACAGCTTCAAGCTTGCCAAATTTTTTGAAAGCCTTGGCGGTTACGGCTGTTCCCTGGATTTTAGTTTTTTTGCAGCCAGACTTAGGTACATCACTGGTTTTTGGTGCGATCGTTCTGGGAATGCTTTACTGGGGCAATGCTAATCCTGGTTGGCTGTTACTGCTGGTTTCTCCGCTGATTTCCGCCATTTTGTTTGCCGTTATCGTTCAAACTTTTTTCTCTGGTGGGTTGAACTTGGCAACAATAATAGCTGTGATTACCGAGGTGAAACAGACAGCTTTAATGGGTGTTATTGGTTGGGTGAGTTGGGCAATTTTAATGGGTGTTATTGCCTGGTTTACCCTTCCCTGGCGCTGGTGGGGAGTAATCCCAACGCTGGCAATTAACTTAGTGGGCGGCGAAGTAGGACAGATTATTTGGGGAAAATTGAGAGACTATCAAAAAGAACGTTTGATACTATTCCTTAACCCAGATCAAGATCCCCTAGGCGGAGGATACCACCTGATCCAATCTCGCATTGCCATTGGGGCTGGTGAACTTTGGGGACGCGGACTAAATCATGGAACTCAAACGCAACTCAACTTTATTCCCGAACAGCATACTGACTTCATTTTTTCAGCCGTTGGCGAAGAGCTTGGCTTTGTGGGCTGCTTGCTGGTGTTAATTGCCTTCTGGTTGCTTTGCCTGCGCCTACTCTTTATTGCTCAAACTGCTAAAGACAATTTTGGCTCTCTCCTAGCAATTGGTGTTTTGTCCATGATTGTTTTTCAGGTGGTAATTAATATTGGCATGACTATTGGACTCGCGCCAGTAACTGGTATCCCCCTGCCCTGGATTAGTTATGGTCGATCGGCATTATTGACAAATTTTATCTCCATTGGCATTGTCGAGTCGGTGGCAAATTTTCGGTCGCGTGGGTTGAAATTTTGAAGTTTTTTGACTACATTAGAGTAAAATATTTAGATTCAAACCTCAAGGAAAAGAAATTATGATACTGCCAGGTTCGGCTGTTCAAGTAACAAATGCCAACGATATTTACTACAACTTTCAAGGGCTAGTGCAACGGGTGAGCGATGGCAAGGCGGCGGTGCTGTTTGAAGGGGGAAATTGGGACAAACTCGTCACCTTTCGCCTCTCAGAATTAGAACTGGTGGAGGCAACCGCAGGTCGCAAAAAAGCCAAATGAATGAACAGGAGTCAGGAGTCAGGAGTCAGGAGTCAGGAGTCAGGAGTCAGGAGTCAGGAGTCAGGAGTCAGGAGTCAGGAGTCAGGAGTCAGGAGTTAGGAGACAGGAGACACCTGGCTCCTGGCTCCCTACTCAGACCTGGTGGGTTCTTCAATCATAATTAAGAAGATGCGACTTCCTTTACCACAGTTTGCTGCACGCGATCGCCATCCCAATCACATTGCTGAGGTGATTGAGACGGCGACTACTGAAATTTTGGCACAATGTCTAGATCCTTCAGAATTAAGTTTCCCAGTTATGCCGCCCTTTGGTAGCTGGGTTAGTGCTATCGATGAAGTGTCGGACAATCAAATCTTGGCAGTAATATATCATGTAACCACCAGTCCGATCGATAACGTCCACCGGGCAAGAGCCTTGGGATTGTCATTAGATGAGCTCAGAGAGCAACAACCCCAGATTTTTGCCATGCTCAAAACTGAGTTTCGGGCAGCAATTGTCGGGTTTGTGGTACCCCAGGAGAGAGTCAATGGTGGCAAGCGCCCTGCTGGAAAAGTGTACCAGTACCTGCCGCCCCGTCCGCCACAAATTCATCAAGCAGTTTATCGGTGTGAACCAGAAGAAATAATCCACTTTAGTGAGCAAGTAGATTTTTTGCACACCTTATTAAAGGTAAGCGAGGCACCCGTGGAGGGGCTGACGGCGGCGGCTATCCGCCAGATTTATCAATTACGCAAGGCAGATCGTGAATGGTTAGTCAAGGCAGGGCGGACGCTAAGCGTTATCCTTAAGGATGATTACGATCGCTTAAGGTATATTTTGAGTCAACTGCATTATTAAAATCGACATTGCCCTCCTGCCCTCTATTTGCCAACCCGTATGCACTCTTTTACAGAAGTTTTCACAAAGGAACCGATTGTTCCCTTCGCTATTTTGCTGATAGTTATTTTAACCGTGCCCTACTTCTTCGAGCGGTTAAAAATACCAGGACTGGTTGGCTTGCTGCTAGCTGGTGTAGCACTCGGTCCCAATGGGTTGAGACTACTCAACCACGACACAGAGACAATGAAGTTGCTATCAGACATTGGGTTAGTTTACCTGATGTTCGTGGCAGGGCTAGAAATTGACATGGAACAGTTCCGCCAAACCAAGTTTCGCTCAATGGGGTATGGCAGCTTAGGCTTCATAGTTCCCTTAATCATAGGAACGGTAACTGGTCGTTTGTTTCATTTTAGTTGGGTTGCAGCCATATTGATTGGCTCCCTGTTTGCTTCCCATACACTGCTGGCTTATCCAATTATCAGCAGACTAGGCGTGTTGGGTAATGAAGCTGTCCTTGTCACCATTGGAGCTACCATTTTCACCGACATTGCCTCACTACTGGTGCTGGCTGTTTGTGTTGCCATTCATGCTGGCAACTTCACACCCATTAATTTCATTATACTGTTAATTTCGTTAGCAGTATACTCTGCTAGCGTTCTGTTTGGTTTAGACTGGGCGGGAAGACAGTTTTTTCGACGCACTGGCAATAATGAAGGGAATCAATTTTTGTTTGTGCTGCTGGCACTTTTTCTAGCTTCTTTAGGTGCCCAACTCATTGGAGTAGAAAAAATTGTCGGAGCTTTCCTCGCCGGCTTAGCGGTAAATGATGCCGTGGGAGAAGGTCCTGTAAAAGACAAAGTAGTTTTTGTCGGCAGCGTGCTTTTTATTCCCATATTCTTTGTGAGTGTGGGATTGATCATTAATGTTCCTGCTTTTATTAAAAGCATTGCTTCTATTTGGTTGACATTAGCCCTGGTTTGTGGTCCAGTTTTAGGAAAGTTTGGGGCAGCGTTGCTGGCTAAAATAATTTACCGCTACAACTGGCGTGAAATGCTAACAATGTGGTCGTTGTCAATGCCACAAGTAGCTGCTACCCTGGCGGCAACACTGGTTGGTTATCAAGCTAAGTTAATCAGTCAAGAAGTCTTGAACAGTGTGATTGTTTTGATTGTGGTGACATCAAGCCTAGGACCGATAATTACCAGTCGTGTGGCGGCAGGGCTTGCCTCATCAGCAACCAATTTATCAGAAGAGACAATCGAGGAAGATGAGGCACAACCGTCGCCAAAGCAACATTTTAAGGTAGTAGTTCCGGTATATAATCCTGAGAGTGAGCATTATTTGATTGAAATGGCGCAGTTAGTGGCAAGGCACGAATCTGGTCAGATTATACCGTTAGTCATTATCCAACCTGACCCTCAGACGGACGCTGCTCACCTAGACCATTCTGTCGAGCAAGGTGAACTGCTGCTACAACGGGCAACAGAATTGAGTCGAGAACTGGGAGTTCAGGCTCAACCGCTGCTGAGAATTGATGATAGTATTGCTCACGGAATTAGCCGTGCTAGTCGGGAACAAAATGCTAGTCTGATTCTGATGGGATGGGGCAAATGGACTGGGTTTCGCGCTCGCTTGTTTGGTAATGTCATTGATAATGTTTTGTGGGCAGCTCACTGTAGGGTAGCAGTTGCACGTCTATTAGACTCGCCCCTGAATTTTAAGCGGATATTAGTACCGATTGAGAACTTAACGCAGCAGGCAGCACCAGCGGCGCAGTTTGCAAAAATTGTGGCCGAGGCTAATCAAGCACAAGTAACATTGGTACATGTATGCGATCGCTATACCACCCCAGCTAAAATTGCTTGGAAGCGCTCCCAACTATC
Source organism: Oscillatoriales cyanobacterium PMM_0019 (assembly GCA_949127975.1). GTDB lineage: Bacteria > Cyanobacteriota > Cyanobacteriia > Cyanobacteriales > CASBRB01 > CASBRB01. The sequence continues at coordinate 9,708 of CASBRB010000116.1, forward strand.
CCTACTGGCGACAAAATGGATGTCTGGAAGTAACCTAGAGGTTCAAGTTATTCCCCACGAAAATATAGCCAGAGCGATAGTTACCGCCGCCAGATTATCTGATTTGGTAATATTGCGATCGCAACGCCAGCGTACTGCTGGTGGTTTAGCCATTAGTGATGTGACAAGCCAACTGGTACAACAACTGCATTGCTCAGTGGTAATGTTAGGAGAACCACAACAAACGTTTATCGGCGCACCTGCTACCAAATCGCCGAGCATTAAAAGCCGCAAACTCATCTAAAAATACATCATGGAGCAAACACAAGGTACACCCTGGCTAGTTCGTAGAGATATTGATGGCTTTTTTGGGTTAGCACTCGACAATTTTATTCAAATACTGTTGATTGTTAGCCTGTGTCAGGGAGTGCTAGATTTCCCCCCTAGCTTAATTTACGGACGTATCTTGCCAGGAGTGGCACTTTCATTGATAGTCGGTAACTTTTATTACAGTTGGCTTGCCTACCAGCAGGGGAAACTACAGCAGCGCGATGATATTACTGCTTTACCTTATGGCATCAATACTGTCAGTCTACTTGCCTATGTTTTCCTAGTCATGCTGCCAGTGCGACTAGGTGTACTCGCTCAAGGCGCTTCATCCCAACAGGCAGCGGAATTAGCTTGGCAAGCTGGTTTAGTCGCTTGTTTGGGTTCAGGATTGATTGAGTTGAGCGGTGCTTGGATTGGTAATACTCTGCGTCGCCTCGCTCCTCGCGCTGCTCTGTTAGCAACTTTAGGCGGGATAGCGCTAACTTTCATTGCCATTGACTTTCTGTTTCGGACTTTTGCCAATCCGGTTGTGGGTTTGGTGCCGTTAGGGGTGATCCTGCTAACTTACTTTGGTAAGGTAAGGTTTGGGATTCCTGGTGGGTTACTGGCTGTAGTGTTGGGTGTTGCCCTTGCTTGGGGAACAGGTTTAGTCAGTTGGGATAGCTCTCGGTTTTTAGCTGCTTTACAACCGATTGGGGTTTATTTACCTGGCTTCTGGCTGGGGGAATTATGGCACGGACGTGCAGCATTAGTCCAGTACCTTAGTATTATCTTGCCGATGGGACTGTTTACTTTGATTGGCAGTCTACAAAATTTGGAAAGTGCTGAAGCAGCGGGAGATATTTATCCGACTGCTCCTTGTTTAGCTGCTAATGGGATTGGCACGATTGTAGCAGCAGTTTTTGGTTCGTGTTTCCCCACTACTATATATATTGGGCATCCTGGTTGGAAAGCTTTAGGAGCGCGGGTGGGATATTCGGTTCTCAGCGGCGTGGTGATGGCTTTGTTGTGCTTAAGTGGCACTGTAGCATTGCTAGCTTATTTGGTGCCGATTGAGGCAGGGATGGCGATTGTGTTGTGGATTGGGATTGTGATTGTGGCGCAAGGTTTTACTGCCACGCCGTCTCACCATGCCCCGGCAGTGGTAATGGGGTTGTTACCTGCGATCGCTGCTTGGGGTGGTATTATGGCTAAAAATGCCCTGCGAGTAGCTGGTTTGGGTACGCCACAACAGCCCATGACGGCGGCGTTGCTTGAGCAGTTTAAAGCCAACAACACTTATATCGATGGAGCCTTTGCCCTAGAACAGGGATTTATTTTTTCCGCGATGATTTTAGCTGCTATTACTGTATTTATTATAGAGCAAGATTTTCGTCAAGCAGCATTATGGTCGTTGGCGGCAGCATTACTATCGTGGGTAGGGCTAATGCACAGTTACCGCTGGACAATAGCCGATACTGTGATTAATTTAGGCTGGGGTACTGGCGGTAGTTGGGCTGTTGGTTACTGTTTAATGGCAATTTTGTTTTTCTACGCCGCTTGGCAAGTTCGTAGGATGCCTTAGAGTAAATATCTTAAATCGAGGACAATTTATTTTTTGCCTTCTTTCCACTGAGCGATCGCCTTCTGGGCAGCCTGATAGTCAGGCGTATTTTTCGGGACTAAAGTCGCTGTTTCAACTGCATCATTGAACTCTCCACGACGCCCCCGCTCCTGAGCCAACTGATAAATTTTTTGGCTCCATAGATTAATTAATTGCTGGGCTTCGACATAACCAGGTTGATCCGGTAAAACTTTGGTGGCAGCGCCGATAGCTTGATTATAAGAAGAAGCCTGTTTTTCGCGAATTAATCCTTTTGCCGCTTGCAAGACAACTTGATTTGTCCACTGCTGTTGTGCTTGCTCTTGCCACCGCCCGATGTACTGTTGAGCTTGGGCATAAACTGGTTGCTGATCTGGAGGAACCAGTTGGGCGGCAGCTAGAGCCTCTGAAAAATTCCCCTGCCGGGCACGCGCCTCAGCTATATCCAGAATCAACCTACTCCAACGGGCAATTTCTGCTCTTGCACGTTGATAGTGGGGGTCTTTCGGTGGAATTTTCTTGGCTTCCTGGATTGCCTGGTTTAATCCTGAAGCTTGATTTGGTTGGATCATGTTTTTGGCGGCATCCAGCGTCGCCAAACTTCCCTGGAAAGGAGTCCGGGATAATGTCTGAGGTGCAACCGGGAGTGGTGAGGCAGCAGGAGAATATGTCGCTGAGGTTGATGACATTTCCACTGCCTGCTCAGCAGTGAACACCTTCCACAAGACACCAAATATCATTCCCAGTACCACCAGGCTACCCGCACCCCAAAGTAGCGGAGGCATCAGCCACCAGGGTGTCCTAGTGTCTGAGGTAAACTGCCCAGCTTGGTAGGGAACCATTACCCCCGGAGAGAAGTGGGTTTGGACATTGATGGCTAAAGGTGTTATGGGTAATACATCCACGGTGTTGCTGGTTTCTGAGCTACCTAAGTTTGGGGCTAAGGCTGATTCAGAGTTGTTCGTTTCGATACTGCTTACTGGGTTGCTAAAAATTAGCTGATGAGTCGTTTCTGGAGAGGTGGATATTATCAATGGCGTCTGAACGGGTTGCCAGTAATGTTGGCATAACTCCGGCAAGCGCGTGAGCAGGTATGCTTTCAAATCTGCCAGAGTTATTTCTGGCTTATAACGCAACGCTTCCAGCAGTGCTGCAGTAAACAATCCGTGTCCTAGGGTGGTAGTTTCATGGGAGAACTGCTCTATCTCACAGGAAAGCACCGTGGTAATTCCTAGCTGACGAGCCAATTCCACGGTTTGGAGCCCCACACTTTCCGAGCCTTGGATGCCCTGGCTGCGGTTGATATCCAGCATTACCAGAACTTCTGGAGAGCGGAGTTGCTTGAGTTTTTCCAACAGTTCGCGGACTGGAATTCCCGTATTAGCAATGTCAGCTGGGTTACCATCAATAGGCATCAGGTAGTCTTCTCCTTGTGTGCTGACGCCGTAGCCGCTGAAAAAGAACCATAACCAAGCCCCAGGCTGGCTGACCTGACACCACTCCCCGAACCAGTCCATAATATTGTCACGGGTAGGATAGGTTGATTGTTCGTCAATGGGGGGTGAGGTATCAGTCAACAACAGACAGTTTGCGGGATGGCAACCAGATTGCTCAACCAGAAACTGCCGCAACGCCTGTGCATCCGCTTCGGCATAGTTGAGAGGCTGGAATAAGTGATATTGATTAATACCAATTGTTATGCAAGCGTGATTTGCCATGATTTGTGTCACCAAAATATAGAAAGTTTTGAGTTTATCTTAGTCGCCGAGAAGACCCTTGCGGGTATGGTGTGGCCGAATCTCAAAAAATACCTTTTATCTAGCATAGGTTGACACTCCCCGGTCGTCATACACGGGGATTCTTGGTTCCTTGAGCGAACTTGCCCATATTGAGTCGCCTCAATACAAGGATTGGTTCCCTCTCCCCAATCGTTCGGGTCATTGACCCACGATTTTATTGGCTGTCATGCTATAATAGAACCAAACAGGTCAAATGTATATCGAGCCTACAGACTGCGTGCTCTAGTTACCTAAAGAAGTTCGGGAGCATGAAAGCCCCCGTGTTTTAACCGGGGGATGAAATGTGACTTAGGCGTTTTCATTCGCCAGAAAGACTTGACAAACTTATAAATTATGGTTTACCATAAAAACGAGTCGAGCAGAAGGGTTATGTCGTCCACAACCATCCTAGAGTTTAAAATCAAAGGCAAAAAAGAGCAGTTCGTCGCCATAGAAGAGGCGATACGGACTGCTCTTTTTATTAGAAATAAATGCCTGAGACTCTGGATGGATGGTAAAGGGGTTAACCAGTATGACTTAAGCGCATATTGCAAGGTCTTAGCTGAGTCTTATGGATTTGCCGACGAGTTAAACTCAATGGCACGTCAAGCAGCAGGGTCGAGAGCTTGGTCATCAATAAAGAGGTTCTTTGACAACTGTAAAGCCAAGATTCCTGGCAAAAAGGGATACCCCCAATTCAGGAAGCACGGCAGGTCGGTTGAATATAAAACCAGTGGCTGGAAGCTTTCCGAGAACAGAAAGGCAATAACTATTACCGACAAAAAAGGTATTGGCAAGCTCAAATTAATCGGCACTTACGATCTGAACTATTATCAGATCGACCAGATTAAGCGAGTACGCTTAGTCAAACGTGCTGTTTGCGTAGCATGCGCGGAGCGCGTTGGGTATTACTGCCAATTTGTGATTCAGATAGACCCGCCTAAAGTTGACTCAGAGCCGACTAACCGAGCTATTGGGTTGGATGTTGGACTAGCAGCATTTTATACTGACTCAACTGGGTATGCAGAACCGAACCCCAAATTTTATCGTGAAGGAGAGAAGAGACTAAAGAAACTGCAACGTCGCCTTTCCAGAAAATATAGCAAGGAGAGGAAGAAAAATAAGCAGTCACAGTCTAGCAATTATCACAAAGCTAGAAATCGAGTAGCAAGACAGCACCTCAAAATAAGTAGGCAACGTGAAGAACACGCCAAGAGAATGGCTCGTTGCGTAATCCAGTCTAACGACTTGGTAGCCTATGAAGACTTGAAGGTACGGAACTTAGTTAAAAATCACTGTCTTGCCAAATCAATAAATGATGCTGGTTGGTATCAGTTTCGACAATGGGTAGAACGATTTGGACAAAAAATGGGGAAGGTCACAGTTGCCGTGCCGCCACATTATACGTCACAAGAATGTTCAAATTGTGGAACCATAGTCAAAAAATCTCTGAGTACGCGCACTCATAAATGTGCTTGCGGATGCGAATTAGATAGAGAGTTTAATGCTGCTATCAACATATTAAGGCGTGGATTGAGTACCGTAGGGCATACGGGAACTTGGGTCAATGACCCGAACGCTTGGGGAGAGGGAACCGCTACTAAGACAGGAGAAATCCTGTCTTGGCAAGTTCGCTCTGCGAACCAAGAATCCCCGTGTATTACGACCGGGGAGTGTCAAGCCGTGGTGAGTACTCGCA
>CASBRB010000117.1 GCA_949127975.1 Oscillatoriales cyanobacterium PMM_0019
ACAGTAAAGACGACTTGGGCACCGACCTGCTGCAAATTATCCAGCCACTGGGGAGAGGCAGGCGGTGATATGCTTTTCAGGATGAAGTCCTGAATTTGGCAACGGGACTGGTGGCTTATGCCGTCAAGGTCTGTCCAGACATGCCAGTAGTCAATTGTTGGCGGTGTTGAATTCTCATCAGGAGCGCTTGATTGAGATGTTGTACTTTTATCTGATGGTTTATCGTGCATGAGAATAGATACCTAAAGGCAATATCTTTTTCTTAGCCATTGACTTGTTAGCCTCTCTCAAAGAGCTTCTCAACCTGGTTAGATAGGAAAACTCTAGAGAAGAGTAGATCGCTATTGATGGTTTTTGGCGGTAGTTAGTAATATTTTAGCATACCGACCTACGCAAGACCCGCTCAATCTGGGATTGTAATCTTTTCTAATCCCTCCTCAGTTTTAGGGTATTGGGGGTTCATGGCTTCGAGTGTGTCAGCAATTATGTGGGCTACTACCAGGTTGCGATACGATTTTTTATTGGCAGGTATAATGTACCAGGGGGCATAGCCAGTCGAACAATTGTTAATAGCGTCTGAAATTGCTATCTGGTAGTCATCCCATAACTGGCGATCGTCTATGTCGCTGCGAGAGAACTTCCAGCGCTTAGAAGGATTCTCTAAACGACTCTCTAACCGCCGTTTTTGTTCGTCTTTAGAAATGTTTAGATAAAACTTGATTACTGTTATGTTGTTCAGGGTGAGCATATGCTCGAACTCATTAATCAGTTGATAGCGCTTTTGCCAAACGTCTTCTGTTACTAGCTGTTTTACGCGCACAACCAGCACGTCTTCGTAGTGCGATCGGTTAAAGATAGAGATCATACCACGCTGGGGTGTATGCTGGTGGTAGCGCCACAGAAAGTCGTGATTTAATTCCTCAACAGTAGGCTGTTTGAATGACCAAACTTGGCAACCTTGAGGGTTGACGCCACTAAAGACGTGCTTGATTGTGCCATCTTTTCCGCCTGTGTCCATTGCTTGCAGCACAATCAGCAAGCTACGCTTGTGTTCAGCATAAAGGCGTCGTTGTAAATCTTGAAGACGCTGGCGCTGAAATTCAAGTTCTTGTTCAATGTCTTTCTTTTTTTCTTGACGGTCGGAATCATCAGGATCTTGTTTAGATAAAATAATGGGTTCGCTCGGTAGAACTCGATAGCGATCATAGTCTGGGGTTGATGACTTGTCCACTACCTTTTTTTTAGATGCCATCTTTAGTATCCTTATAATTTTGACGAAGTAGAGGATGTTAATGCCTGAGCCTGCAAAGTTGCTGTAACTAGCACTTGTTCGCGAGGTATGGGCAAAAGATCGCGCATAAGCTTTGCTAGTGACTTACTCTGTGGTTCGAGTTTAAGCGTAGTTTTGACATACATTGACATTTCATCCACCAGATAAATCACGGTGGCTTTCATGCTCCCGGACTTTTTTAGATAAAAGATTTCCCATCAGTTGAAGCAAAGACTGACTGCGCGGCTCGTATACAAAGAGTAGGGGCAACAGAGCCATGATTCGCAACATAGCTGAGAGAACAAACATTGCTGGCAAGCCGCCGTAGTTGGCTTGTTGAGCGAGAAAGCCTCCCAAGGTTGTTCCCATTGCCCCGGCTACTCCGCTAACAGCGGCTGCGACTCCAAAGTAGGTAGCTTGATGACGCCCCGGTGCTACTGCCATTTGCAGATTATTGTTGCACAAGTCGATCGCTGCCAATGTGCCACCCTTTAGCAGGTGTAACAGTGGGAACAACACCCACACAGAAACAGCGTCAGCCCCCATCCCCAGCCAGAGTAAAGGCGTTACTGCCACCAGTATTCCCACCATGACTAGGAGCGGACGATTGCCAATTTTGTCTGCCAGTTTTCCCCATAAGACTAGCATCATCAAGCCAGCCCCAGCCATTAAGCTGTTATAAATTGTTACCCAGCTTACATCTATCCCCAGGTTATCCAGCATATAAAGGTTGAAAAAAGGAGAGCTGACATTCATCGCGAATGACCAAAAGCTAAAGTAGAGCAGAAACTTTAAGAAATTAGGCGACAAGCAAGAAGCTAGAGCATTGTGGCTGTGGTTTGATTCTTGATTGTCAGAATTTTTCCGATCGTCCGATGCTACTGCACTACGCTCTTGCTCTTGCGGGTTGATATCTATCATCCAAAACTGACATGCTAGACTAATTATCCCGATCGCGACTCCCACCAACAAGATCGCACCATAGCCTTCTAGAGGTCCACCGGGCCAAGCTGATATTCCTAGCGCCAACAGTGGTCCAACGATCAAATTAGTCAAGTTGGCGGCACTATTGCGAATGCCAAAGTATCGCCCCCGCAACCGAACGGGAACCAACGCTGCCATCCAACTTAGCCAGGAAGCACTCCCCAAAGATCCCATAACGTGGGTGATTAACACCATTGCTAATGTCAAGATAACTAGGGAGTGAGGATCGATTTGATGCCAGCTAGACAAAGCAATGCCCAACACTAAAACCAGCCATAACAGCCGCGATGGTCCGAAAATCCCTATACCATACCAGTGGCGAGAAGTGGAGCGCTCCGATAAAAAGGCTCCCACTGGTTGTAGCAAGTTCACCAGCATGGGGACTGACGCTAGCATCCCAATTTCCACGGGAGTGCCACCCAACTGGAGTAAGAAATTACTCAGCAAAACTCCGCCAGTAATGTTACTAAAGATGGTCGCAAAAACACCATCCCACGTAGACGCCTTCAGGCTGGAGCGAGTAGTTGCTTTGTCAAGTTTCCGC
>CASBRB010000118.1 GCA_949127975.1 Oscillatoriales cyanobacterium PMM_0019
CGTGCCAACCTGGGTATGGAAGTAATGCACGAGCGTAACGCTCACAACTTCCCACTCGACTTGGCGGCTGGTGAATTCTCTCCAGTAGCTCTGACTGCTCCAGCTATCAATGGCTAATCGCTAGTACCTAGCTAAAAAAACGCTCTCCATAAGGAGGGCGTTTTTTGTTTTTCCGATCGTAGAATATAATGATGCCTCTAGATATAGCGGTTGGTAGGGGCAAACCCCCCGTGGTTGCCCCTATATATGCCCAGTCTGCGTAAGTCCTGATAGCGTTAACTGATAATGGAGATGGCGATTTATGGCTTATTTGTGGTTGAAGACTTTTCACCTGATTGGTATTGTGGTTTGGTTTGCTGGCTTATTTTATCTAGTTCGTCTGTTTATCTACCATGTTGAGGCTTCCCAAGAACCTGAACCAGCTTCCACGATTCTGAAAAATCAGTATCAGATTATGGAAAAACGCCTCTACAACATCATTACTACGCCTGGTATGGTGGTGACAGTAGCGATGGCTATAGGTTTACTTATTAACGAGCCGGAAGTTTTGCATTCGAGATGGTTACACATAAAACTGCTGTTTGTCGCCCTTTTGATTGGCTATCACTTTTATTGTGGTCTTCTTATGAAGAGACTGGCAGAAAATAAGTGTAGCTGGAGTAGCCAGCAGTTACGTGCTTTGAATGAAGCGCCCACCCTATTGTTACTGGTAATTGTTTCGTTGGCTGTGTTCAAAAATAACTTGCCTGTAGATGTTACCTCTTGGGTTATGGTAGTAACGCTTATTGCTATGGCATCAACCATTCATCTTTATGCCAAAAAGCGCAAGTATGACAAGGAGAAAAAATTAGCGGAAGTAACTACAGAGTTATCTGTGAATCCATAAGATAATTATGCCTGCTCCTCAACTTGAAGATATTTACAATTTTCTGAAAATATCAGACTCAATTGCTACTTCAGGGCAACCAACTGAGGAGCAGTTTTCTGCAATTAAAGAGTCAGGATACCAAATTGTGGTGAATCTGGCACTACCAGAATCCCCCAATGCTTTGCCTGATGAAAAGAAAGTCGTTGAGCTGCATGATATGCAGTACGTCCACATTCCTGTGGTGTGGGAAAATCCCACTATTGAGGATGTGGCACATTTCTTTAGTATCATGCAAGCGAACGTAGATAAAAATATTTTTGTTCACTGTGCTGCCAATATGAGAGTTTCAGCTTTTATATATCTTTATCGCCGCATTTATCAAGATATTAGTGATGAAGAAGCGAAGAAAAATTTATATAAGCTTTGGGTTCCTAATCCAGTCTGGCAAAAATTCATGGAACAGGTAATTGAATATTTGACTTAGCAAGACACAGCATATATAGGGGCAACCCAAGAGGGAGAGGGAGAGGGACTGAGATTGGTAAGAATTCACCCTTACCCTTACCCTATGTTTGCCCCTACCAACCGCTATATTATATGGTTTATTAGTGGGAGCGACGGGCACTAAATATAATGGTCTAACTCTTGGTCAAAACATTGGAGCCGCAACAAGTGATACGGCAGATGTTTCAATAAAAACTGTAATAACGCTATGGCAAAATGAGCAAGTAAACTATAACTATGCTAATAATACGTGTCAGACGGGTAAGGTGTGCGGACATTATACCCAAATGGTCTGGAAAAACACTCAGTATATAGGCTGTGGGGTGTCGAATGCAGGTAATAAAATTTTTGGTCCGGGTTATCCGACAAATTGGTTTTTTGGTGTGATTATTATCCACCGGGGAATTATGTAGGGCAAAAGCCTTATTAGAATCACCTAGATTGCAGCTACCTCCTCCTGTTTGCCTTCAGGAATGCCATCATAGAAATGTCACCATCTAGATTGGGAGGACAGGCAACGGTTTACACACGTCCCCTAGCTCGTTTAATTGAGCAGTTGCAACGCTTACCAGGAGTAGGTCCTAAAACCGCTCAAAGATTGGCGCTGCATATCCTGAAGCGATCGGAGGCAGAGGTGCAGGCTCTGGCTCAAGCTTTAGTTGACGCGAAGAAGCAAGTCGGTTTTTGTTCTGTTTGCTTTCACCTCTCGGCTGAACCTGTATGCGAGATATGCCGCAACCAGAACCGCGACAGCACCACCATCTGTGTAGTTGCTGACTCCCGTGATGTGATTGCACTGGAGAAAACGCGAGAGTATCGCGGTAAGTACCACGTATTAGGCGGGGTGATTTCGCCAATGGATGGGATGGGGCCAGAGCAGTTACACATCCAGCAGTTAGTGCGAAGAGTCAGTCAGCACGATATTAAAGAAGTGATTATGGCAATCAGCCCTAGTGTAGAGGGTGAGACAACGACGCTATACGTAGGTCAATTGCTGAAGCCTTTTACCAAAGTGACGCGGATTGCTTTTGGTTTACCGATGGGGGGGGATTTGGAATATGCTGATGAGGTAACATTAGCACGGGCTTTGGAAGGACGGCGGGAATTGGATTAGTACAATGAGGGGCGGGTACGGGGGCACCGCCTCTATAATGAGGGGGC
>CASBRB010000119.1 GCA_949127975.1 Oscillatoriales cyanobacterium PMM_0019
ATTTTCTCTGACGGCTAATTGTGGCCACAAACCCATTGCTTGCTGTAAAAAGTGGTCAAGATTGGGTATTATGTGTAATATAGGATTACAGGCTAAAACACTGGAAAATTGAGCGATATGTGAGCGATATGTGAGCAAAATAAAGGGCGGAAATGGCTGTATTTTGTAGTATATTTTGTAAAATAATTTAATAAATTGGCTCAGGAATCGCTCAGGAATCGCTCAGGAATCGCTCAGGATTTAGGAATTTTGTAGAAATGCAACGGTCGTCAGTCCGATCGCTTAATGGCAGTGGTCGTCAGAGGGAAAGATAATGTAATGTGGAAATACGGGAGCGAGCGGTTGCATAGGATAGGTAATCTGGTCGTTGGGTAAAAGTTGGGGATCGCTATATTCATATTACCTGTTTCTGGTGATTGGCGCTGGTCACCCTATGGTTTAATTTGACAGGTAAAAAAATCACCCCTCCATAGGGGTGAGATTTACAATTAAGTGTTTGGTTTGGTGATGGATACGATTCTGAATCGTATCTCATCCTCGTCTGAATACCAGCTTATTGTGGTTTCTTGCTCCCCCGATAACGGGGCAGATTTGATAGTGAAACAACCTTCAGTGTCGTTATGCCCGATAACCGTCCTGAATAGGGCGTTATCGGGACATGTCCCGACCAAGCAATTGTATCGGATCTGCCAAATGATTTGGCTTAATGCATTTGTAGCCAAGTTGTCGTCGATTCCATTGTAGCATCTTGCCATTTTAGTAATTTCTCAGTTGTTTTTCTCAACTGCATCGCGCCGTTCGGCGTTTTGTTGTTGATTAAAGTTGTGAATTTTTGTTACTTGCAGTAATATCAACCTAAAGATAGTGTTGTCGCTAAAATGGATTATTTATCGTAGGTGAAGTTAGGTTTTGTAAAGAATAATAGTTCATGAAAATAGTGATGGGCTTAGATCCGGGCGCATCTCTAAGTAAGGTCATTGTTGAAGTTGAAGGGTGCAAACCTTGCTTAATAACGATGTCGCCGGAAGTAGTAGAAGTATTTCCTACTGCTTTAGAGAGTTACCGAGTAATTCGTGGAGAATTGGGGATTCCCCTACCTGAAGATGAAGCTTGGATGGAATGGGAAAGCAAAGTTTATGTAATCGGGACTTTAGCTCGTGATTTTAAGGGCGATGCTGGGTTGAAGGAATTGAAGTATGAGAGGGCGATCTATAAAACAGCAGCGGCAGTAGGTGTTGCAGTTCATAAATTTGGAATGCCTAAAACTGGTACGGTTAGCTTGACTTTAGATTTAGTAGTTCTGCTGCCTTGGGGAGAATACGTCGATCGAGCGCGGTTCCAGGAACGCTTGGAAAAGGTACTGAGCAACTACAGTTTTAGGGGAGTACAGATTTGTGTGAAGTTAGAGTGCTTTAAGTGCCGACCGGAAGGCACTGGTTTGGCGATGTTGCGAATCAAACACAAAGGGCTAGATTGGTTTCGTGAGCATTCCGTGTCGATATTAATGTTCGGCTATCGTAACGTTACGGCATTGCACTTTCAGAGCGGACGGATGGCAAGCGGGGAAAGCCCTGAACTGGGATTTTTCCGGTTGGAGAATCGGATAATTGCTAGGGTTAGTGGGCAACAACCCTTGGAGTTGTCCAGGGCGGTTTTCCGGGCGTATTATGCTATGCTTACGTCCCGTAACGGTAACAGTAAGAGTGATGTTGCCAATCCGATCGAACTAGGGGATTTGGCAGTTATCCAAGCTTTAGCCAAAAGTCGGGATGCCGAGTTAAGGGCTAGGGAAATCAAGGATATTGTTGCTGCTCAAGGCGATGCTCGGAAGGAATATTGGCAGGAGTTGTCGAGGTGGCTGGACAATACTTTACCGCGTGAGTTGGATGAAGTGATTATCTGCGGCGGCTCTAGCATCTATTTGAAGCCGGAGCTAGAAAGTTATTTTGGGTTATCGCAGGCGAGGTACAAGCCTCGAAAATCCGATGCAGTGCAAGATAGGGCAAAGATTTCAATTTCTTGGGGTGCGGAGACTAGCACCCAGGTAGAAACAAGTTTCAATTTGAAGTCCGAGCGGCATTTAGAAGAAGTCTTGGCATTTCGTTTGATAGATATCTATGGCTTGTTTTGGTATTTCAATGGTCAGGAGGAGGTCATTGCAGCATGAGCAGTATGAGTAAGAGTCGTCTCAATCACATTTTTAGGATTCAGTCTTACGAAGGTACTCCTGACGAGCTTCTGGTAGATTATTTGAAGTCCTTGGTTGCCGGACAAGCTAATTTGGAGATAAAGCAGCTTTTACGCATGGGGTTGTTGCCTTTTGCTTATCAGTACAAGGGCAAGTTATCTCCAGATCAATTGAAATTGAAAGCATTGGAAGCTGTTAACGCCTTAGAGCAACACGCCAATTACATTCGTCAAGCGTTTGATTTAGAAAGACCTCAGCAGCAAATAGTGATGGCAGATCCGATGGTGTCGAATGGTACGAACGGGTTAGAGCATAGTGAGGAAGTTAAACAGGAGAAGCAGTCTTTAGTAGCACCCGCTCAATCCAACTCCATTTGCATAGCAGGTGTTGGTAGTAAGGCAGACATTGATGCTATTTTTGGTGACTTTGATTGAGTGTTTTGATTGATTGTATTCCAGTTGTAGCTTGATATGGAGGATGAGCGCATGCCAATTAAAAAAGGCTACGTGCGTGAGCAGGGAAAAAGTAGGGGCTCCCCTAACCAAACTAAAACTACGGGTTTTGGTAAGTCCGATCGTACAAATAAAGTGAAGAAAACTGGAGGTTTGGTAATGGAAGATGTAGCTGTAGCTGTTGATAATCAACAAGTATTAGTAGGAGAAGTCAGTGAATCGGTTTTTCGACATGATAGCGAGCGGGTGGAATCGAAGGATTTAGGATTGTCAGATATTACTGTATCTGAGGCTAATCCTGTTTCTGAAGAGGTAATACGAATGGCACGTAAGTTTTGGGTCCTCGAGCTATCCGCAGAATGACGGGGATCGCCATCTAGTAAGGGTTCTGTGCGATTAATTCCTTTCAATAACACCACAAAAACTGTACATACAG
>CASBRB010000120.1 GCA_949127975.1 Oscillatoriales cyanobacterium PMM_0019
ACTTTGACCTCAGCATATATAGGGGCAACCACAGGGGGATTGCCCCTACAAACTTTGACCTCAGCATATATAGGGGCAACCACAGGGGGATTGTGCCCCTACAAACTTTTTCTCGTTACCAGGCAGAGCCTGGTAACGCCTTCACTCGGCTGGTGCCTCCCGATTCAAGGCACTAACCTTGGTAGCGAGTGCATACCTCTGACTGTCGGCAGAGCCGACCAAAGTCCGTTCCCAGGCAGAGCCTGGGAACGAGCAAAGGATAAGGGGGGTATTTAACCCGGATTTAGTATGACAGCAGCTAATTTTATTGTCTATTGTGACTAATTTTATAAAAACTAAAATAAAAAATATATTTAAAACCGTTATTAGACGTTAATCAGCCATGTAATATGGTTAAATAGCATAATTGACTTCAAAAGAGATAATGGTAGCTTTTAGAACCTTGTCGAATTCTAAAAGCTCTTTCTTTTATCGTGAAGTTAGACAATAATTCAGTAGAACGACGGAAAAAGGCAAAGATTTACGCCCCCAGCTCAAGAACAAACCATAGGAGGCAACGCACAATGAAAATCTCAGTCTACGGAAAAGGCGGCATCGGTAAATCCACCACAAGCTGTAATATATCTGTGGCATTGGCACGACGCGGCAAGAAGGTGCTACAAATTGGCTGCGATCCCAAGCACGACAGCACATTTACTCTCACAGGCTTCCTGATTCCTACAATTATCGACACCTTGCAAGCCAAAGACTACCACTATGAAGATGTCTGGCCGGAAGATGTCATATATAAAGGTTACGGTGGAGTCGATTGCGTAGAGGCTGGTGGTCCCCCCGCTGGTGCAGGTTGCGGCGGCTATGTAGTTGGCGAAACCGTGAAGCTGCTCAAAGAACTCAACGCCTTTGATGAATACGACATCATTCTGTTCGACGTTCTGGGCGACGTTGTTTGCGGCGGCTTTGCAGCTCCCCTCAACTATTCCGACTACTGCCTAATTGTCACCGACAACGGTTTTGATGCTTTGTTTGCTGCTAACCGGATTGCGGCATCTGTGCGCGAAAAAGCCCGCACCCATCCCCTGCGCCTCGCTGGTTTAATTGGCAACCGCACTTCCAAGCGGGATTTGATTGATAAGTATGTTGACTCAGTGCCAATGCCAGTGCTGGAAGTTATGCCGTTGATTGAAGATATTCGCATTTCCCGCGTCAAGGGCAAAACGTTGTTTGAAATGGCAGAGAAAGATCCTTCACTCAACTACGTCTGCGACTACTACCTGAATATTGCAGACCAAATACTGGCGCGTCCGGAAGGTGTGGTGCCCAATGACTCTCCTGATAGGGAGTTGTTCTCCTTGTTGTCTGACTTCTACCTCAATCCTCCTCAACCTGCGGTTAAGTCTGAGGAAGAAAAGCTGGATTTGATGATGGTTTAATTGTCAATTGTCATTTGTTAGAAAAATAATGACCAATGACTAACGATCGACGACCAATGACTAATTACTGCACAGAGGAGAAAATTTTTATATGACGGTTGCCGAACCACAAGCACAAAATTTAACTTTTGAGTGTGAAACTGGGAATTATCACACATTTTGCCCGATTAGCTGCGTAGCTTGGCTCTACCAGAAAATAGAGGATAGCTTCTTTTTAGTTATCGGTACTAAAACTTGTGGCTACTTCCTGCAAAATGCAATGGGGGTGATGATTTTTGCTGAACCCCGCTATGCAATGGCAGAACTAGAAGAAGGGGATATTTCGGCGCAGCTAAATGACTATGAAGAGTTAAAGCGGCTGTGTTTGCAGATTAAGCGCGATCGCAACCCTAGTGTCATCGTTTGGATTGGCACTTGCACCACCGAAATTATCAAAATGGACTTGGAAGGGCTGGCACCGAAGCTAGAAGCTGAAATCGGTATCCCGATTGTGGTAGCCCGTGCCAACGGTTTGGATTACGCTTTTACTCAAGGGGAAGACACCGTGCTGGCGGCGATGGCTGCCCGTTGCCCTGATAAAGCTCCGGTGGTAGAAGCAGAGAAGAATGAGCGGAATGCGATCGCTAAACTGCTCAACTTTGGCAGAAATAAAGAGCAGATATTAGCAGATGAATCAGAATATGTCAAACACCCACCGCTAGTTCTATTTGGTTCCCTGCCTGACCCAGTAGTTACTCAGATCACCTTAGAACTGAAAAAGCAAGGGATTAAAGTCTCCGGTTGGTTGCCCGCCAAGCGTTACACCGAACTCCCAGTGCTGGAAGAAGGTTACTATGTTTCTGGCATGAATCCCTTCCTGAGTCGCACTGCTACCACCTTGATGCGTCGCCGCAAGTGCAAACTTATCGGCGCACCCTTCCCCATCGGTCCCGATGGCACTCGCGCCTGGATTGAAAAAATCTGCTCCGTTTTTGGCATTGAACCCAAGGGGCTGGAAGAACGGGAAGCACAAATCTGGGCTAGTGTGGAAGACTATCTCCAGATAATTCGCGGCAAATCCGTCTTCTTTATGGGCGATAACCTGCTGGAAATTTCCCTAGCGCGTTTCCTAATTCGCTGCGGCATGACTTGCCCTGAAGTCGGTATTCCTTACATGGATAAGCGCTATCAAGCGGCTGAGTTAGCATTGCTGGAGCAAACTTGTCATGAAATGGGCGTGCCGCTGCCTACTATTGTCGAAAAGCCCGACAACTATAACCAGATTCAACGCATTAAAGAACTCGGAGTTGATTTGGTGATTACTGGCATGGCTCACGCTAACCCCCTAGAAGCACGAGGCATTACCACCAAGTGGTCCGTAGAGTTCACCTTTGCTCAAATTCACGGCTTCACTAATACCCGTGATATCCTAGAGTTGGTGACTCGTCCCCTGCGTCGTAACAATAATCTCAAGGATCTGGGTTGGGAAAAACTGGTGAAGGAAGAAGCAAAAGTTTAGAACGAATCGCCGATCTTGTAGGGTGCGTTAATGAAATGTAACGCACCAATATGTTAATTTTCGGTGCGTTACGAGTCAAGCTAACACACCCTACAATATTCGGTGCGTTACGCTTACGCTAACACACCCTACTGGCTACACCAAGAAGAAGTTTTAGAGCTAATTATTAAAGAGGTCTGATTGTGGTCTTTGCTCAAACCAGTCCCCCAGATGTAATAACAACTCGCCTCACATTAGACGAGTATCGGGCTATGGAAGAAACCACTCCAGAACGCCATGAATACCGCAACGGAGAGATTATTATTATGTCGGGAGGTTCAGAAGCTCACAGTGCGATCGCCAGCAACTTATTAATTTACTTGGGTTTTTTGCTGAGAGACACCGATAATCGATTGTATAACAGCGACTTGCGAGTTTGGATTCCTGAATATCAGTGTGGTACTTATACCGATTTGATGGTCGTTAATGGCTTCCCTGAGTTCAATAACGATCGCCATGATGAAATTCTCAATCCTTTACTCATTGTCGAAGTTCTATCGCCCTCTACCGAGGCTTACGATCGAGGCGAAAAATTCAGAAAATATCGCTCTCTTGCCAGCTTTTGTGAATATCTGCTTGTGAGCCAAACCGAACCATACATTGAGCAGTATCACAACGAAGATCGCCACAGTAACGATCGCTGGCTATGGCAGGTGTACTCTCACCTCGATCGGGCGATCGTTCTGCACAGTTTAAGCGTAGAAATTCCCCTGACTGAAATCTATCGTCGCATTAATTTTTAAGGCTGGCTAACTCTCTGTCACTGGATAAAATCCTCATTAAGTGCTTGAGCCGCTTGTAGGGTGCGTTAATGAAATGTAACGCACCATAATGGGTGCTAATTTTCGGTGCGTTACGAGTCAAGCTAACACACCCTACTCAATGCTACTATATGCTAGTGCTTGAGCCGCTTGTAGGGTGCGTTAATGAAATGTAACGCACCATAATGGG
>CASBRB010000121.1 GCA_949127975.1 Oscillatoriales cyanobacterium PMM_0019
ACGCCGAGTATAAGAGCGTCGCAGGGGATTAGTACTACGTAGACGCCACAGCACCACTCGATTTTTGATCGTTCCCTGAAGCTCTAGATCCCTTGCCACTGCTAGCATATCTTCAGAACCCCCCAGTTCCAGGGCTTCTATTGCCAGTAATATCAGGTCAATCTGCAATCTAGCCCGACGCGGCATGGTTACTAAGGCGATGGGTGGGTCAGGTAGACTGCCTAAAATAAACGACGATGACTGGGTAGGAGGACTGTTGATTGTCATTCTGCTCAAAGTAACAATATCCAACTAACTGAGTGAGTAAACTAGAATTTCACAAACAAGCAATTTCAATAGCCTTGCATCTTTAGGATACCTGACTTCTGACAGTCGCAATTGTGCCCAACTCCAATTGTTATACTAAAATAATGCCAACTTCCGAGTATAGGGTGGGTGCAGGTATCTCAGATTAAAACCATCCTGGGCCGATCGTACCTGATACAATTACGCCACAGATACCGAGTTAACCTGCCACCCTCAATTTTCATGCTCATGGATTTAAAATCTCTGATCCGTACCATCCCGGACTTCCCTAAGCCAGGGATTATGTTTCGGGATATTACCACACTGCTGCGCGATCCCGATGGACTGCGCTACATGGTTGACAGCTTAACCGACAAGTGTGCTAGCTTATCGCCAGAGTACGTAGTCGGAATGGAGTCTCGCGGCTTCATTATTGGCGCACCTGTGGCATACAAACTGGGAGTGGGGTTTATCCCCGTCCGCAAGCCTGGGAAGCTACCAGCGGCTGTACATTCGGTTGATTATGAACTAGAGTACGGCATGGATTGCCTACAGGTGCATCAAGATGCCCTGCATCCCGGAAGTCGCGTTCTGATTATTGACGATCTGATGGCGACGGGTGGGACTGCCTGTGCTACAGCTAAGTTGGTAAACCAAATCGGCTGTATCTTGGTGGGCTTTGGCTTTGTCATTGAGCTTCAGGATTTGGGTGGACGTCAACTCCTGCCGGATGTGCCGATCGTGACACTAATTCAATTTTAATCTTTCTGGCATGGTCACAAACTGAATTTTTTTGAGGTGAGAGGATCATACCAAGTTTTTAGCCCATCACCTCTTCCCCAATGGCCAAAATCAAAATATGACTTCTACGAACTTTTATTCAAGGAATTGGCTACAATCACTGGCTACGAATGAGACTTTTCTCTACGTGGTAAAGCGGGGACTGCAAGCACTGTTAACGCTGCTGTTGGCTTCGGCGTTGTGTTTTGCCATTATTAAACTGGCTCCAGGTGATTACCTGGATGTCCTCAAGCAGAATCCCAAAGTTTCGCCGGAAAGAATTGATGAACTAAAGAGACAATTTGGACTGGATAAACCCGCGATCGTACAGTATTGGCTTTGGCTAGTACAGGTGGTGACGCGGGGTAACTTTGGGACGAGTTTTGTCTATTTCCGACCAGTGGCGGATTTATTGTGGGAACGGATACCTAATACTTTGCTGCTGGCGATCGCATCGATTATTATCACCTGGGGCATTGCTATTCCGATGGGCATTATCGGCGCTGTTAACCAGAATCGCTTGGTTGACCGGACACTGCGCGTAATTAGCTATATCGGTCAAGGCTTTCCCAGCTTGATCACCGCCTTGTTATTGCTAATCGTAGCACAATACACCTCTCCTCTGTTCCCCGTAGGCGGCATGACCAGCATTAACCATGAAGATTTATCTCCACTAGGCAAATTTCTGGATGTCGGTTGGCACATGATTTTGCCTACCATTGCTCTGAGTATCACCAGCTTTGCTGGGCTACAGCGAATTACCCGAGGAGAATTACTTGATGTACTGCGTCAAGACTACATCCAGACTGCTCGCGCTAAAGGACTCCCCGAAAACCGGGTGATTTATGTTCACGCCTTACGTAATGCTGTCAATCCCCTGGTGACACTACTAGGCTTTGAGTTTGCTGGCTTGCTCAGTGGTGCCTTTATTGCCGAACAGTTCTTTAACTGGCCCGGTTTGGGGCGTTTGATTCTGCAAGCGGTGACGGCTCAAGACCTCTACCTAGTGATGGCAAGCTTGATGTTAGGTGCTGTAATGCTGATTGTGGGGAACCTGCTGGCAGATTTGCTACTGAAAGCTGTTGACCCCCGTATTCGTTTAGAAGATCTAAAATAACCAGTAGCAGCAGCCATGTTTTCCCAAGGTTACTACCTAATTCGTTCCAGGGCTGACGGTCAGTATCTCGTCGCCCACCCGAATGCTGATGCTAGTCATACTAAGTCAAGCTACCTATTGCTGTTTAGCGAACACTCTGACGCCCTCAGCTATCTGAATACCCACGGTGCCCATGTTGTCGATCGCTTCGCCGTAGAAGCGATCGCCGCAACTCATTTAAAACCTCTCCTGCAAAGGTGGGGTTTCACTGGCATTGGCATCGTTGAAGATCCCTTAGTACCCACAGTGCAGTTCCTCTCTCAGCCATAGCCTGGGCTCCGGGGGGCCAGCAGAAGGCGAACACCAGAATAATTTTTCTCGTTACTTTCTCGTTCCCAGGCAGAGCCTCCCACGCTACTGCCACCTATTTTCTCGTTCCCAGGCTCTGCCTGGGAACGCTCTTTGAGAGGCTCTGCCTCCAATGTCATGCTTGCTAAAAAATTGGAGATCTATCCAGATATAGATTGGATTAGGGTAAAAAATCTGTGGTAATAGAAAATAAGTGGTTAATAACCCAAATTGCGCCCAATTCGACATTAAGTAGGAGTTTTTGGTATGAAATCGATAATTTCCAGCTTTTCTGGCTTACTGCGCCCAGTGCGCCTGTTGCTAGCTTTGTGCGTCTGTGCCTTGCTAGTGTTCTCCCAGGTTCTGCCTGCCTATAGCGACACCTCCAGTGACCCCACAAAAGGACAAGAACAGCTACTGGGCATTGAGAAGAAATCACAAGATGCTGCTTTGGACAATCCCTACTCCCTAGAAAAAACACAAGCTGAATCGAATAAGGGGCTCAATGAAATTCAAGGGGACGCTGATAAGGACAAGATGAAAAACCCCGAAAATACCAAAGGCGCTGAGTCTATCGAACAAAAGGTAGAAGAAGCTTTGGAAAAGGTTACTGGTAAGTAAAAAACCTGTAGTGATGCTCCTACACTGACATAAAAGTGCAGTGTAGGATTTTAAAATATCTCAAAGGTGGCAACTTGCAAAAAACAACAATAACAGCATTGATAGTAACGATCGCTTTAGGGCTAAAAATTCCATTGCCTGCCAACTCTAAGGCAGATCCCTATTGTCGGCAAGTCAATTATCCCATTGGTTTGAATGTCCGTTCTGCACCAACCTCATCTAGTCGGCGGATGGGTAGTCTTGCTTATGGCCAAAAGGTCAAAATAGTTGGGAAATTAAAAAGGGTAGGGACGGATAACGTTATCGTAATTCCGACTACTGCACAAGACTCAGATGGGACTACATGGGTGAAAATTAAAGCTCCATTACGAGGTTTTGTCTTATTCACCACCGGGCGTGATAGAGATAGTCTGACATCGTGTGAAAACAGTTCCGCTTGATACTCCCGGACTTTTTTAGATAAACCAAAACCCCAGAACCTCCTAAAATCTATTAAAGAGGAATTATAATTTAACTGCTGTGGCGTTTAAAATCGGTTTACTAGGCTTGGGGACGGTGGGCACAGGTACGGCTCAGATTTTGCTAAACCCGCAAGGGCGTCATCCGCTGTTGCAGGAGATAGAAATTCATCGGGTAGGAGTGCGCGATCTCGATAAATCCCGATCGGTGCAACTGCCTGATGGTATATTGACAACATACTTAGAGGAAATTGTCAACGATCCAGAAGTTGATATCGTAGTAGAGGTGATGGGTGGGCTGGAACCAGCTCGAACGCTAATCCTCAAAGCAATTAGCTCTGGCAAGCACGTAGTCACAGCTAATAAAGCTGTCATTGCCCGCTACGGTGATGAAATTTTCACTGCAGCTAATCAAGCCGGAGTTTATGTGATGCTAGAGGCGGCTGTTGGTGGCGGCATTCCAGTCATTCAACCTCTAAAGCAGTCATTGGGTGTTAACCGCATTCACGCTGTTACTGGCATCGTCAACGGTACAACTAACTACATCCTGACTCGGATGCAAACCGAAAAGGGAGAATTTGCCGATATTCTAGCAGATGCTCAGCAGCTAGGTTACGCTGAAGCAGACCCGAGTGCAGATGTTGACGGGTTGGATGCCGCTGATAAAATTGCGATTCTGGCTTCCCTAGCTTTTGGGGGACGGATTAAGCTGTCAGATGTCTACTGTGAAGGAATTCGCGGAGTTAGTGCCACAGATATCGCTTATGCAGAAAAACTAGGATTTGTCATAAAATTGTTGGCAATTGCTAAACAGGATCGTCAGGCTACTGCCAAGGCTCCAGAAGCGCTACAGGTGAGAGTTCATCCTACAATGGTACCGCTTGCGCACCCCCTCGCCAGTATCAGCGGTGTTTACAATGCTATTGTGGTGGAAGGGGAACCGATCGGACAGGTGATGTTTTTTGGTCCCGGTGCTGGTATGGGACCGACTGCTAGTGCGGTAGTGTCGGATATCATGAATGTTGTTGCTGTCCTGAAAAGCGGTGGGCAACCTGCGAAGCTTCATCCCTTGTTAAGTTGTTCCCATCAGCACTACTGCACTATTGCTCCAATGCAGGAGCTAGTCACTCGGTTTTACGCTCGCTTCCTAACATACGATCGTCCAGGGGTAATTGGTAAGTTGGGTACCAGTTTTGGTAATCACCATGTTAGCTTGGAATCGATCGTGCAAACAGGCTTTCATGGTACACTAGCTGAAATTGTCGTTGTCACTCATGACGTCCGTGAAGGCAACTTTCGCCAAGCTCTAGATGAAATTCGCAGCTTAGACGCCATAGACAGCATTCCCAGCATCCTGCGAGTGCTGTGAAACTCTAGGAATAGAGTCAAGCTTGTTAAATTCCGCAATAAGCTAGAGGTAACTTGTTCAATTTGGTGAGACAATTAGGATGATTGCGTGTGGATTAAGTATTTATGACTAATGACCAATTTCGCAATGCTCCAGACACTCCTGTTGTGGTTACTCCCGGTACCACTGCAACTTTAGAGCCTAATTTGCTCAGTTCTGAAGAGTTGCACCAGCAGCGTCTAAGTAGACTTACTAAAGAAGTCCGCCGTCTTTATGCTTGGTTGGGATTGCTGACGGGTTTATCTATTCTTTCGATCGGACTTTTGAGTGGGTTAGTGATTTGGCTGAATATGCAGAACAACAAACTGCAACAAGAACTTTCAGCAATTAACGCTTATAAAGCACAAGTTGACCAAGTTAAAAATTTAGAAGCTCGTCTAAATGGTTTAGAAAGTCAAAATGCGTTAATTAACCAAAATCTAGGATTGCTCAACCAAGAAGTACCTCAAGGATTACCAAATCAAATCAAAGGTCTTCAAAACGACATATCCTCACTAAAAACCAGCATTCAAAAGATTCAGTCTGATACAGTTACTCGTACACAAATGGAGCAAAGTATCCAGACAGCTTTGAAAAACCAAACCCAAAATAAACCAATCTATCCTTCAACACAACCAATCCCAACTCCGCCAAAGAAATAAAGGTTATCCGCTGCCTTGGTGTTGAAATACCACGGAAAGGTTATTAGCAGGCATGGGAACGGTTTCAAGCAAAATCAAAGATTGAGCGGAGGCAGCGGCTATTACCTCTTCCAAATCGCGCACGCCCCAATCTGGATTTTGCATTTGTAAATATTGGTCAAAATCAGCGTTAGAGGGCGCAGTATGCCGTCCCCCCTGCTTGTAAGGACCATACAGGTAGAGAATACCACCATTTGGTAACAGTCTATTTGCACCTGCCATCAATCCCAAACAAGCATCCCAAGGGGCTATATGAATCATATTGATGCTAACAATTGCTGAAATAGGATATGATTCTAAGTCACCTCCTTTTAATGACCAAATGGGATCGCGAACATCTAGGTCAAAGGCTGGATACAGATTATCAGACGGACAATATTGGCACCAGGCATTGATACTAGCACGAGAAATTCGATCGGGTTCAGAAGGCAACCATTTCCGAGGAGCTAGACGAGGGGCAAAAAAGACAGCATGTTGCCCAGTGCCAGAAGACACTTCTAAAACTGTGCCTGTGGGCGGAAGAACCCTCTGGAGAACTTCTAGAATGGGAATACGGTTGCGCTCGGTTGCAGGTGCGTATTGTCGAGCATTTTCAGGTGAATTCAATTGGTTACTCTCTTTTTTGTTAATCGCAATTAAACCTTCGGCGATCGCTAATAATATCATTTCCGCTTACTTGACACTCCCCCCCAAGTTATCACCCTCATCCCCCAACC
>CASBRB010000122.1 GCA_949127975.1 Oscillatoriales cyanobacterium PMM_0019
CTAGCAATGCTAGGGAGTGTTTACTTGGAGGAAATCCCCAGAGGTTATGTCTGCGTTGACTGAACAGAGAAATCTTTTTAGGCGGCGTAAGATGGAGAAATCCACTTCTTCGAGAGTACGCAAGTAAGCATGGTTACGCTTTAGGGGATTCACCGCTGCCCCAGAACTTGACAAATTTATCAGCTTTTGTGAGGGTTTGTTAGGGTTTTTAGAAGGTGCCAGCAGAATGATAATTTCTAGTACAGGTTTGCTAGTAATTGTAGCCGCTAAGACAGCCGCAACGATCGTACCCAGGAGCGTACCGCCCATGCGGTAGAAAAATCGCTGGAATGTTCCCCCAAAGTCAGGTTTGAGGACAACCATAATAGTCAGCGTCACCCAATACCCCATTGGTAGCGCCGCCAGAATGTATACTGTTACCCCTAGAGCCAGCGTCACTCCCAGCCGAATAGCGTGGCGAAAGATTGGCGAGTCTAAGGTAAGGTTCTCCCTTAGTTTACTCAGGAGCGATCGCTGATTTTCTTGAGCCAAAGGGATCATATCAACTTCTCGACTCCTGTGGATGCCTGCTTGGAGATATCTGGCTATCTGTGCGGCGTAACGCAATTGTTTAATCAGCTTTTCGCTCAAGAACACTAGGTTAGCGAGAGCTACCAGGGCTGGGTAGTCTACCTGGGTAACAGAAATTGCTATTCTTTGTAGGTATCTTTGTTCCTGGAGTGCTTCTATGATGCGATCGAAGTTATCAAAAGAGATGGTAGTAGGTTTGCCAGAAATTACTTTAGCCGTAGCTTGTGCGATCGCTGATATCTGTTGGAGTGCATCGTCAACTAATAAATTAACCGCTCGAAATTCGGCAAACCCTGAGTTAATTTCCAGTAGCTCAATTAAAGCCGTAACAGAGCCAAGCACCCGCTCTGCATCCTGAATCAGCACTAGCAACTGCTCATCCATCCAACTGCGAGCTTGGTGCCTAATCCGTTCTGCACCCAAAGCAGTCCGGGCTTCCTCCAATGCCTTTCTAATTTCTAAAATATATCCGTCTAGAGCTATATGCGTTCCAGTTTGTATGGCGTTTTCCCGGAATGCCTCAATGCAATTGGCAATCTCTTCGTAGCAGTTAGCCACAGCCTTTCGTAGGGGTTTGTAAGGTCTAAAGGGCCACATGACTAAGGACAGCAACATTGCCCATCCACCAGCAATCAGGCAGAGCAGAAATCGCGGCAGAGCCAACGCCCAACCAGCAGGCTCTGCGATCGCTACAATAAATGACAGCCCTACCACCAGACCTACAGTTCCACCAGCATTACCGTAGAGCGAAGCCAAGCCCGCACCAAGTCCCCAGATTAATGTCAGCAGCACAGCCAGCCAAGGTACTCCACCTACCAGAGTCCCCACCAGCACTGAAACAGCTATTCCCAAGGTGGCAGCAGCCATTGCCGTTGCCTTGATGCGGTATGGTCCACCGACGTTTGCCAAGTTGACAAAGTAGGCTATTAAAGCGACAAATAATCCGCTTTCCCTGTGGGTGAACTGCCCAATCAACATGGGAACCCCCAATGCCAACCCTGCCCGTAAGCCATTGGCGAGTGCAAGCTTTCTCGGCTCGGACTGAAGCAGAAAGCCCAGAAAATTGGTTTGATGCAATTGCATGGTTATGACTTACGCACTGTAGCCCACATTTTTCTATTGTCCTGTATTTCCAAATTAAAGTAAAATCAAAACTATGGTACAATATTCTTCTATCTTAAGAAAGATTCTTAAAAAGAAAATATATTTTGTTTTGCGACTATCTTTGCCCCTTCAAAATATTGCTATTTGATTTCAAAAGGATTATCCGCGGAGATTAATGCTTCTAGTAAAAAAACTTCACAGAGGTAAAGCATGGTTAACAGGATTACTAAATCTTCAATAGCAGTCGGAGCAGTATTGTTCGCGGCTATAGGCTCAAGCCTTGCTCCAGCTCAGGCTGCTTTGCTTACTTACAATTTGCCAGATGCCACTGGAGGCACTGCTACCTTCACGTTGGACACTTCGGTGGTAAATTCTGGTATTCCGTCTACGGGAGTATTTACAGGCGCTATTAAGTCAGCTAAATATCAGCCGGTGTCAGGTAATCAGATTACTAATGCGTCACCTATAGACCTCAAAACTTATACTACAGGTTCGGGGCTAGCTGAATATCAATTTTTTGGAGACCAATTTGGAGCTGTTCTGGATTTTGTCAATACAGGCGGAAACTTAACGAATGCGCTCTCTATAGCTCAAGGAGCATATACCTTAGCACCCAACGGCAACTCATTGATTAACTATTACGCTGGTACCCCGCAGAATAGAACAATCAGCTCACTCACTGTGACGGGTGCAGTAGCCCCTCCCCCAGTAGTTAATGCGTCCGTTCCCGAACCTAGTGCTACTGGTAGTCTAGTGGCTTTTGGTGCAATAGGTGCAGGTTGGCTACTGTGGCGCAAGAAGAAAGATACTTTAAGGGGTAGGACATATCATCATCAAACTGCGAGCAAGTAAGCGCTATTGATTTGCAGGTGGTTGATTCCCCCTTAGAGCAGTTCGCCCCTAGCTCTTGAAAGTTGCGAATGCGGATGAGCGCGGATGTATCTACGTTAGGACTTACGCACTGCCTCTATATATAGTGGTTCGTAGGGGCACCCACCCCCAACCC
>CASBRB010000123.1 GCA_949127975.1 Oscillatoriales cyanobacterium PMM_0019
GGAGCCGGGAGGGGCTAGGGGTGGGTTGCCCCTATATATGCCAGTGTGCGTAAGTCCTGATGTAGACAATTGCTGTTTTCTAAGCGTTAGGTTGAGACTTAGTAGAAAGTGCTAGTTTTTTCCTGACGCATAAGCTACCCAGCCCGAAGATTACCAAAGCCCCCAGCCCAACCGCTGAACTTGGTTCGGGAACGCTCTGAGTAGACACAGTAGACATGAATCTAAGGCCGTGAGGACTGCTGAGACCGCTGACAAATGGTGCGATCGCACCGCTGTTAAGATTTAGAGTGCCAACGAAATTGTTACCAGTAGCTGATGTGTAAGCAGTGCCTGGAGTAAACGGACCGCCGATCTGATAGAGTAGTCAGCAAAACGGAGTAAAACGTAATAAAACGTAGTAAATCCGAATCACCTCACAATGTCTGCTCCTCTATAGTCGGCACCTCCTAGTTTGGGGAGTCGTAGACTCAACCGAGAGGGCGTAGTTCAGTAGGAACCTTTGGGCAGATCTACCCGATCCTGGTACAATCTGAGATAGGAGTCACCCCCTACTTACTAGCCAGACTGCACACCTAAAGTGTTACCACCCTAGGCTTTTTTTTTGGAAATCTCACAAGCCAACTTCCTAAACTTTACGACTTTTGTAATAAAAGCCCTAGCTTCTGGCTTGTTCTACTGATAGTATATCCATTTTTTCAAAATACATAACTCCGATTTACTCCGATTTACCCCATTTTACTCCGATTTATCGCTATCTGGTAAAACGACACCTTCTGTGGCTCCGGATGTATCCACTACGAGGAGACTGCTTGCCCCTGTAGGAGCAAAAACTGTGTCATCCACACTTGTTCCGGTGTGGGGCAGGAAGGTTGTTGGAAAAAATTCTATCCAGAAGACAAAACTGAAAACAGAAAACAGTAAGTACGTCTTCATTGCCAAAGATATCGTAGAAATAAGCAGATGGATAAAAATTTATCACCCGAAAAGGCTCTAGCAGCCTATACCCAAGCAATCAAACGCAATCCTTCAGATGCCCAAGCCTACTACAACCGAGCAAATGCCCGTCGTAAAGTAGGAGACAAGCAGGGAGCAGTTGAGGATTACAGCCAAGCAATTCTCCTCAATCCCAATATTGCCGAAATTTACAACAATCGGGGACTTATTCGCTCTGACTTGGGTGACAAGCAGAGCGCGATTGAGGATTTCAACCAAGCGATTCGCCTTAATCCCAACTATGCCTTAGCCTATACTAACCGGGGGATTGCCCGCTCCGACTTAGGAGATAAGCAGGGTGCAATTGAAGATTTCAATGAAGCGATTCGCCTTAATCCCAAATATGCCTATACCTACACTAACCGAGGAAATACTCGATCGGTGCTAGGAGATAAGTTGGGGGCGATTGAAGATTACAACCAAGCGATTCGCCTCAATCCCAACTATGCCAAAGCTTACAATAACCGGGGGATTGCCCACTTTGACTTGGGAGACGTAAAGAGCGCTCTAGCAGATTACAACCAAGCAATTCACCTCGATCCTAACCTGGCAGCATCCTACAACAACCGGGGGATTGCTCGTTCTGATTTGGGTGATTATCAGGGTGCTTTAGAGGATTTCAACGAAGCAATTCGTCTTGATACCGACTATGCCCAAGCATACAACAACCGAGGGCTTATCCGCTCTGAACTGGGAGACAAACTAGGCGCAATTAAGGATTTTAACCAAATGATTTCTCTCAATCCCTTCGATGCCGAAGCCTACAACAACCGGGGGCTTACCCGCTATGAACTGGGTGACTTTTCTGGCGCGATGCAGGATTACAACCAAGCTATTTCCCTAAATCCCTTCGATGCCTATACCTACTATAACCGGGGGAATGTCCGTGCCAACCTGCGAAATGCCTCTGGTGCTATAGAGGATTACAACCAAGCAATTAGTCTTAATCCCAACCTTGCCGAAGTCTACAAAAACCGGGGGATTGTGTGTTCTTTTCTGGGGGACAATCAGCAAGCATCGGCAGACTGGCAACAAGCGGCTGTTTTGGCTCAGCAACAAAAAGATACGCTATTATATCAAGAACTACAGAATTTGCTCGAAAATCTGGAGGTGGCGATCGCTTCCGGGTGAGATAGTGACTTAGGCGTAGCGGAACGCGAATCATAACTTGACACTCCCCGATTTATAATCGGGGGATTCTTGCTTCGTTCTATCAGCAGTAGTGACACCAAAATCTGGGACATTAGATCCGCGCATATTCGTTAGCGAAGCGGCTCCGCAGGAGCATCGCACTAGGCTATATTATTATTGCTTGCTCGAAAATATGATTTATTTCGTGAATGCTAAAAATTTTGGCTATTTTTTATGCCGTCTATAGAGTAGGCTTTTATTTACGCTCAAGACAATTTCATTATTTTGATATTGTACCTCATGCGGCTGCAAGCCGCTGTATTTTATCAATAGGGGTAAGAGGGTATTGGCGATCGCACACCCTTTTTAACAAGAAGCATTCTTGATGGTCTGAAAGCTAATGTTATGTTCAGGTTGGCTTTAGGAAGTGTTGTTGTGAGAATTACGATTTATGGGTATCATTATCGGGATGGCATACCAATGAATCAGCCGATTCTGGTGTGGCATTCTGAGGTGTAGAAGTTAATATGATTCTACCATCTTTAGTATGTACTATGCCTTGAGCTTCTATAATGGGGTCGCCTATCTTCCAAGGTTTTGATTGAGTAGTAGCTACTGGGGGTAAGGTTGATGGTTTCTGCTGCGATGTCGTATTAGTTGGTTGAGGTGGTAGAGCATACCATAAATCAAAGTTAGTGAAGGGAGTGATGGGTAAAGTATCTAAACCTGTAACCGTGAATTTACCTCGTTGTTGATTTCGATTGGTGAGGCAACGGTTGGCTATGGTTTGTTGAGTAGCGATCTGATTACCCTTGAATTGTGTCAAACTATTGGTGGCGTTAAACCCAAAAGTTGTAACATTCACCACACCATTAAGCTGTGGATTACCTGAAGAAGCATTAATAGGACTATCTGGAGGATGAAAGATACCTTGGGTAGTGATTTGGATATGACCACCTCGACCCTGGTTAGCATTAGCAGTAATGGGGCTATTTTCTAGGGCAGTTATAGTGTTGGCAGTAATGTTGAGGTTGCCTCCATTTCCATTATTTCGGCTCTTTCGTACTTAGTATGCTAAATCTTTAGGAAAGTGCCAAAATAGTAAAGCTCGAATTTCCAAATTACTAAAGTTTCTAAAACCAAAACCGCATCGTTTCAATAGTTTTAATTTATAGTCCACTAAAACTACAATAAACTTTCCTTGTCCCTTCACCAAACTAATTTCATCTATGCCTAATCTTTTTAAATTATTTACTTGAATCGGTATCATTTCCTCAGCTACGTCCATTACC
>CASBRB010000124.1 GCA_949127975.1 Oscillatoriales cyanobacterium PMM_0019
CTAGAGAATACTCACCCGTTGAACTGTGAAAATTTAGAGATAGATTACTCTGTTAGTAATGGATATTCTATCTTTGAATCCCCCACTATACCGTCAGAGTTAGTGGGGGAGAACGTCACGAAAACCATCTTCTGCGCTGGACAAACTATTACCCGCTTACCAATTTTACCCATAGATCAATTATATTGAATGAACAGGCGGTCTGAGTAGGGAGTAAATTTGTAGGGGCAATCCCCCTGTGGTTGCCCCTTTGTAGCAGGGTGGTTTCATACTACCAACGGGTGCGTGACCACACCCCTTCTCCCTTGATGGGAGAAGGGGCTGGGGGATGAGGGTGAAAAAGCATGATTGGGAGATTTTTATTTATTGGTATGAAACCACCCTGCTGTGGTTGCCCCTTTATGGTACAGTCTATGCAGCCCAATTTTCCGGGGATGAATCCTTATCTTGAAAATCCCGAACTGTGGTCAGAAGTTCATTTTGGGCTGATTGCAGTACTCGCACGATCGCTCAATGCTGTGATTACACCTAAATATCGGGCTGCGGTAGAGAAGCGGGTTTATGCAGACTCATTGCTGGTTGGCATTCCCGATGTTTCAGTGTTTCAGCGGGACACCGAGGCAGCCCAAGCCCAGGGAACCACGGCAACATTGAGTACACCGCTAATGGTGACGGTGCCTCTGGTAGAGGAGACGCAGGAGCGGTTTTTGGAAATTCGAGAGGTGGGAGCGGGAACAGTGGTGACGGTGGTGGAAGTCCTGTCGCCCAAGAACAAGCGGGCAGGGGAAGGCAAGGCGAAGTATGATGCCAAGCGCCAAACCGTGTTGAACAGCACGGCTAATTTGGTGGAAATTGATTTGCTGCGAACTGGAGAAGCGAAGCCAATGGCGGGAGGAGTGGCATCAGATTACCGGATTTTGGTCAGCCGTGCCAATCGCCGCCCTGCCGCAGAACTGTATCCATTTAATTTGCGAGAGCCGCTACCGCGCTTTTTGTTGCCCTTGCGCCCCGGAGATCGAGAGCCTGTTGTGGATTTGCCAGATGTGTTGGAGCAGGTGTATCAAGAAGCCGCGCTGGATTTGGCGATCGACTACACCCAACCGCCCGTTCCACCCATCAGCGAAGATGATTTTGCCTGGATTCAGACGGGAGCAGATGAAATGAACAGGACTTAAATATTAGTACGGGCAATATAGCTGCTCATGCTTTAAACTCAGAGATTAAGCGAATTTTTTCTTGCAATCTGGCAAACACCACTTCGCCATCTGTTACTTGCCCCTTAGCAATTTGCTCAGTTTCCACTACAGATGGATTCCAACATTGTAGTCTGGCAAAAAGTATGATTCAGTCGATCGCAACACTTTCACTACAAGACTTCCTCACTCAACCCAATATTGAGTCCTCGCCTGCATGGGAATTGATTGCTGGGCGAGCTATCCAAAAAACCATGCCAACCCTCTTTCACTCGCGACTACAACGCAACTTAGTTAACTATATCAACGATCGCACCGATCGCTTTGAAGCGGTGCAAGAGCTACGCTGCCTAGTGCCTCCCTATTCGCCAGTGCCAGATATCGCGATCGTTGCGTGCTCACGCCTTCCCGATGAAGACGGGCCATTTAACGGGGCACCAGATTGGTTGATCGAAATTCGTTCACCGGATCAAAGCACTTTAGACTTACAGAATAAAATTCTCCATTGCCTCAGCAACGGAACACAATTAGCATGGTTAATCGATCTATCTCGTCAACAAATTTGGGTCTGGCAAGGCGATGATCTACCCCTAGTCTGTTCAGGTCTAGACATTTTACCAGCTTTAGGTATTCTACCCGAACTTACGGTTGATACTGTGATGTCGATGACTCGCCGACAATAGCGCGATGGACAAAGACCGATTAGCTCATAGCCGCGCCAGATGTCGGTCTAGCTGCTTGGGCGGGTTCGGAACCAAGCCGCGCATGGTATAATTGAGCTATCCGCTGCTCGTACTGTGCTAGTTCGATTTCCATACTATCGAACAATTGCGCTGTTATGGGATCGGTTAACTGATTGCGCAATTGGTAAGTGTCAACCACCCCAGTCTGGATATCGCCCAAGGCACGACGCAACAGTGCTATTTGATCGGTTCCGTGGAGAGCAGTTTTTAACTTGGCAATCGTTTCGGCTGCTTGAGTTGGTAAGCTGGGTTTGGCGTTGAGAGCTTCCATACGGGCTTCGAGCCATTGGATGTGAAGCTCTTTATTCTGAATTATTTCTTGGAAAAGCGATCGCATTTCGGCATCCCCCGCCTTTTCAGCATAATTCTGAAACACTTCCCGCCCATAACGCTCACCGGCAAGTGCTTTGTTCAAAGCTTCCACAATCTCGCCCTTACTAGAGCCGCCCCAAGCATCGGCAAGTTTCCACCAGTCGAAGTTCCTGTCGTTTTCATGGGGCAAGGCAACTTCTTTACCACCATAACCCAGACGACTGAGGATAGCAGTAGCGAAAATCGCTAAATCTCCAGGACGACGGGATGTGAGCAGATTGCCATCTACTACCAACGGCTCATCTATATAATTGGCACCCGCGTTTTGCATATCCTTGCGGACAGCAATAAAGCCAGTGGCATTTTTACCTTTGAGGAGATCCCCTTCAATTAAAACTTGCGGTCCGTGGCAAACGGCAGCAACCAGTTTACCCTGTGCCATTGCCTGTTGGACAAAGCGTACTGTATTTGGGTTGGTACGCATGGTATCAGGAGCCATACCCCCAGGAATAATTACCGCATCAAAATCTTCAGCCCGTGCTTCAGTTGTTGTTGCATCCGGCTTAACGGTAACTTTGCCTTGCTTACCTTGGTACTCTTCGTTCATGCGCGAACCGAGTACCACAACTTCTATGCCTGCTTGTTGCAGCGCCTTATAGGGGACTTGAAACTCGGCATCCTCAACTTTTTGTTCAATCAGGATCGCGACTCGTTTTTTATTAATTTGATTGTTTGTAGTCATGTTATTCCCTTGTACTGCTGGGTCAGATTCTTAACTTTAGCCTACCCATCCCGATCGGCACCCTGCTTCGATCCGAAGTTATAGATTTACCTGAACTCTAATTCGCTCTTAAGTAATAAACATTTTTCGTACTTTATAACTACGCTAGAATGCCATATCGCTCGCCACCACAGCGGTTTTCGGCTGAGAAATCACTGCCCGCAACCGAATTACCGATTAGAGGCGTAGCGATCGATTTGCTGCTGGGCCACTATATATGCCCAGTCTGCTACAGTACTGTATAGTTTGTAGTCAGGGCTTTAGTCCTCGCGTCGGGACTAAACTCCAAAACAGAAAACCTGTGAAATTTAATGAACTACCTGGAACTTCTCCTACTGAAAATACTTCAATAACTATCAGCCCTGTTTATTTATAGTTAACTAGGTTGTTCTTAGCACTTGCACATGATTACTCTTAACAGTTCTCGCTTTTCTCTAAACCGGACTTTGTCCCGTAGTGCCCTCGTCGGCACTATTGCCTCCATTGGTTTGATTTTTGGCATCGTACCCGGCTTGTCTGAACACTCCCACAGCTTAGTTTTTGGTTCTGCGGCTCACGCTGAAGATGTGACTGATACAGAAGTAACAGAATATGCTCGCTCTGTGTTGCAGATTGAGCCTTACCGTCAAGATGCCTATGCCAAAATTAAAAGAATTATCGGTTCGGGCAATGTTCCTAACATTGCTTGCAGTCAACCAGACAGCCTCAGTACTCTCCCTGATGATGCTCAGGCTGCTGCTGTGGCATACTGCGAGCAGTCGAACAGTATTGTTCAAAAAAACGGCTTGACCATTTCCCGTTTTAATGCGATTACTATTAAGGTACAATCAGATCCAGACCTAAAAAATCGGGTTCAAGATCAATTGCGCAGCCTCCAGTAGATAGCTAATAATACCCAGTAATGCTTATTTTTAGCCAACGGTTGCCTGACTTACCAGATGCCTTAGTCAGTTTTACCTTATCGCTCACCGCCGATGAGCGTCACCGCTGCCGCTGTCGCTGGGAAACGGCTGATGGTGTTGTTTTGTGTTTAAATTTACCGAGAGGTACTGTACTGCGCGATCGCGATCTGCTAAAATCTGATAGTGGTAACACTTTAGTGCGAATCACCGCCAAACCAGAGCCAGTTCTCACTGTCACAGCCCAGACAACATTAGCTCTACTGCAAGCTGCCTATCATCTGGGCAATCGCCATGTACCGCTAGAAATTGCTCCCACCTATTTACGCTTGGCTCCCGATCCTGTCTTAAAAGCGATGCTAGAACAGTTAGGATTGGAAGTACGAGAGGAAGTATTGTCTTTCCAACCGGAAACAGGAGCCTACGGACACGCAATCACCCATTAACCTTCTGTATCTCTTACAGCTAGCTAGTCCTGCTTTGCCTATTGGTGCTTATAGCTACTCCGATGGGCTGGAAACCCTAGTTAATACGAGTACACTAGATAATCAGCAGAGTCTGGGACTATGGCTAGAGCAGGAACTGCGCTACGGATCAATTCGGTTAGAGGCAGCGGTAATGCTCCGAGCATATCAGGCAGCGAGGTTAGGAAACCTAGATGCACTGGCGTATTGGAATGCTTGGTTATCTGCCGCTAAAGAAACAGAAGAGTTGCGCCAGCAAAGTTGGCAGATGGGTCGTGCCTTAATTAGGTTATTATTAGATCTGTGTCCCGAAGTCCGATCGCTGGCGGATGCTGCTGGTACTCCTTGTAATTATGCGATCGCTTTCGGCATTGCTGCCGCCCACTGGCAGATTGCCGATGATGCATCTATCCTTGGCTACTTACACGCCTGGGCATCTAATCTGATTAATGCTGGTGTCAAACTAATTCCCCTCGGTCAAACATCTGGTCAACAATTGCTTGTCAACCTCCACAGCCATATTTTTCTGGCATCCAGAGAAATATTAGCTTTAGAGGATGACGAGCTATGTACTTGTGGTTGGGGATTAGCTCACGCAAGTATGGCTCATGAAACCCAGTACACCCGCTTATTCCGCAGTTAGAACGAAAATCCCAAATTTAAAATCCTAAATTGCTATGACTGTTTATCGGGTGGGAATTGCTGGTCCAGTAGGTTCAGGAAAAACTGCTTTATTAGATGCCTTGTGCAAGGAGATGCGCCAGCAATATGAAATTGCTGTGGTTACTAATGATATCTACACTCAAGAGGATGCGCAGTTTTTAGTAAGGAGTCAGGCTTTAGAGAGCGATCGAATCCTAGGAGTTGAAACCGGAGGCTGTCCCCACACAGCTATTCGCGAGGACGCTTCTATGAATATAGCTGCGATCGAACAGATGGAGCAACGCTTTCCAGATTTAGATGTGGTATTTTTAGAAAGTGGTGGTGATAACTTAGCGGCAACCTTCAGCCCAGAATTGGTAGATCTAGCTATTTACGTGATTGATGTTGCCGCTGGGGACAAGATTCCCCGCAAAGGTGGTCCAGGAATCACTAAATCCGATCTTCTAGTGATTAACAAAATCGACCTTGCCCCCCAAGTGGGAGCAGACTTGGGCGTGATGGAGCGCGATGCCAAAAGGATGCGAGGCGATAAACCCTTTGTCTTTACCAACTTGAAAACTCAGCAAGGATTGGCAGCAGTAGTTGACTTTATCCGTAGAAATATGATATAGACAGTCGGATTTTCTGCTCTTTCCCCCCTTCTCTCTTGATGGGAGAAGGGGTTGGGGGATGAGGGTGATAAAGAGAGATCCTCCTTAGGCATTAAACTCCATAACTGTATATAGTTAAACAATAAAAGTAATAAGCAGCGTCACAGGATAGAAAATTAAAAAAAAATTTACGACTGGGCTTTACTAAAAGGTGCCCACTGTGATATGGTAGTTTTTATCCAATAAACGATGAGCCAATTTTTATGTTAAATAAAACTGCCCAAAGAGTTTTGTTGACTACGACGGTATTTGGACTGATGAGCTTTACTGCTTCGTCAGCCAAAGCAACCCAGTTTAGCTCCGCTCTGCTGGTGGATAGTATTGAATATCCTGCTGGTGTTGGTGCTCCGGCTATTAAAGCCTACGATCCAACAACAGGAGCCTTTTTAGGGGATTTCGTCAGTCCTGGTAATGGGCTGAACGAACCCGACGGCGCAGTTTTTGGAAAAGACGGTAATCTTTATGTTACCGACTTAAGTGGCGATCGACCTGGTGGTCAGGTTTTGGAATACAATGGAACGACAGGGCAATTTATCAAGAATTTTATCCCCTATCTAACCGCAGATCCAAATAACTCACTTGTTAAAGTGAGTCACCCTGATGGTATTACTATTGACCCGAACGGAAACTTCTATATCGCTAACAACGCCCAATATCTAGGTGGAAATCCTGGTCCTAGTGGAAATTTTGATCCTAACGTATCTGACTCCATCATGGAGTTCAGCCCGACTGGCGCATTCATGAGATCCTTCGCACTCGCACCATCCACGAGCCCTATAGGTCCCGTAGGTTTGGCAATAGATCCTAACAATCCTAACAATCTTTACGTCGCCGCCATTAACAACGGGTCTGTTTTGAAAGTCAACCTGACTCAGGGTGCTTTTAATCCTGTTACTACTTTCATTGCTCCTAATTCTAACGGGTTATCAGGACCTACAGGTTTACTAATCAACAACGGTATTCTCTACGTCAATGACTACGGTTCTCCTTTAGGTAGTTCTTTTACTAAGGCCAACAAAATTTTCGCTTACAGCCTCACCACAGGTGCGTTATTAGGCCAAGTTGCCAGTGGTGTCCTAGGGGATAGTACCAAAGGTTCCCCAGTAGATGGACCGACGGCTTCGGTTATTTCACCCACAGGTCAATTCATAGAGGTTTCTGACAACAACAGTGCGATAGCAATTCTCGATCCTACTATTGGCAACACTAGCGCAAGTGCATTTAAGGGCTACTTGGTGCAACCTGGGGCAGGCGGATTAAACTTTCCTGTCCTCACTGCGCTATACGCCAATAACATTACTATCGGTGCCAACGCTGCATCTGTCCCTGAACCCTCAGCTAACTTAAGTTTATTAGGGCTTAGTGCTTTGGGTGTAGGTGCATTAATCAAGCGGGGACTGAAAAAACAGCAGTCTTAAAAAGGCTACCAACTTAAGCACCGGATAAACCTCACCGCCATTTTTCAGACTTGGAAAAAAGGTAGAGGGGGTAGATGGGGAAGGTAGATCTCTGATGTCCTAATTACAATTAAGAACCGATAATCGGGGTGAAATTTGTCCTCGATCCCGCCTCTGGTTTTAACCAGAGGCTAATAGCTCAAGTCCTCGCTCAAGAGGACTAATCATTTTGATCAGCCCTAGCTCTCCCGTACTTAGTGTGATAAAAAAATCTTATCTATAGTTGGGATTCCTTTCAAGGATAAGTGTTGTAGGTTGGGTTGAGGTACGAAACCCAACATATTAGGAAAGAAAACCTTAGATTTCCCTCTGCTCAAGCTTTCAGCCAATTGATTAGGAAAATTTATCACACTAGGTACGGGAGAGCCTCCTAATAGGGATCGATATCTTCCAAGGCATAACGCAACCCGCAGTCCGCTCTTTGGGTCGATATAATTGACCTGTTTGACTTTTATTATAGATTAACTCTGAATGAATTCGCGCGTGGAGCGACACCGACACAGGTTTTAACACGGGGGCTCCCACGCTACCGAACTTTTTTAGGTGGTAAGGACTAAAGTCCTTACTACGAACCTGGAAGGACTAAAGTCCTTACTACGAACCTGGAAGGACTAAAGTCCCATCAAAAAGCAGCCTTCAGGAACTACCAGTAGGGGGTTGACTGGGCTTTACTGCCATTTTGCCATCTCGCAGAAGCCCTAACCCTGCATTTGACCTTTTTCTGTATCAGGGATTACAATTTTATATATAAACCTTTGCTAGTTTAGCACATAGGTGTGAAGATTTTTCCAGGTGTGAGGAGTGAGGAGTAATGGGTAAATATATTATGGGGCGGATATTGCTGATCAACTCGGCAATCTTAATTTCTTCTGTGGTTGGGGTCAAGACTGCATTAGCTCAGGAAGTTCATCAAGGTTCTGAAACGACTGTCCCTGAGAAAACTCCACATTCTCCAGCTACTGACTTGTCTAAAGTTACCCCAACTGCTACAATTGTCAAGCCTGAGGTTTTAGAAACTAAGTCATCTCAGCCTAAGATTACTCTGAGGGCAACCGCTACCGAAAAGCCGACTATAGCTCAGGCAACGCCAGTCGCAGATAAAGCTGTACCTGTTGACACGAGTAATCTGGAACAAATGCAGCCCTCCAGCACCAATGAGAGTGGCGACGACGAGCCTATGGATCAAGTCACCAACGTTTCTCAGTTCCAAGACGTGCAACCAAGTGACTGGGCTTACGAAGCGCTCTCGCGGGTGGTGCAAACTTATGGCTGCTTGCAGGGGTATCCGGATGGCACCTTTCGGGGCAATCGGGCGCTATCACGCTATGAATTTGCCGCAGGCTTAAACGCATGTCTCAGGCAAATTGAAGCAATGATAGCCAATCAACCGAATCGGGTTTCCCGACAAGACTTTGATACACTGCAACGACTGGCTGAAGATTTTAGAACCGAGCTGGCAAGTTTAAGCACGCGGGTGGATAATCTGGAACGGCGCACGGTTTCTCTAGAACAGCATAATTTTTCTCCCACTACTAAGCTAGTTGGTGAGGCTGTTATCGCTGCTACTGAAGCCTTTGGGAGAAACCGCGCCACTAACAGAACAGGTGTATTACAAGATAGGGTGCGTTTAGACCTGCAAAGCAGCTTTACTGGTAAAGATACCCTGCACACCCGGATCACGGCTAGTAATGCTGTACCACTGTTGAATGATGTTACTGTTTTACCTGGACCATTTAATACAGGTGAAGGTATTCAGACTTTTCAGCTTACTGGGGGTAGCATTGGCAACGGGGAAGTGGTAGACTGGATAGGCTATTACTTACCGATCGGTAGTAAAGCTCAGCTTTATGTTGCAGGTACCGCAGGACTTCATAGCGACTACGTTTTCTCTACTGTCAGCCCCTACCTGGATAGCTTCACAGGTGCTAGTGGCGCTATTTCTCACTATGGTGAAGAAAACCCGATTTATTCGATCGGTGGTGGTGCTGGCGCAGGATTTAGCTATAAAGTTAATAATGCCATTGCGTTGACCGTAGGTTATTTAGCTGGGGGAAATACTAGCCCTGCTAATCCTTCCCCAGGTCAAGGTCTGTTTAAAGGTGACTATGCTGGTTTAGCACAAATAAACCTTAACCCTAGTGGGAAGTTTCAACTCGGCTTCACCTATGTCAACAGTTACCATTCCTTAGGTGGTCCCATTTTTAATCTTGGTGGAGGTCAGCCTGCAGGTCAAGGGTATGGAGGTGGTACAGCAGGCACTAGCTATGCCAATAATCCGGTGGCAGCATTAATAGGTGGTTCTTTCAAACCAATTCTAGCTAACTCTTACGGTGCAGAAGCTTCATTTCAGCTCACTCCCAAATTCGCAATTGGTGGTTGGTTTAGCTATACCAATGCAATGGTGATTAACTCTGGAATTAACTCTGGCAGTGCTGAAATTTGGAACTACGCAGTCACCCTAGCTTTCCCTGATTTGGGTAAGAAAGGTAATCTCGGTGGCGTTATTGTCGGTGCAGAACCTTATCTGGGTGGTTTCAAGAATGCTTCCCTACCCAGTTCTGTTCAAAATCAGTTGCCATTGCACGTTGAAGGCTTTTACAAGTATCAACTGACAGATAACGTCTCAATTACGCCTGGTGTAATCTGGCTAACTGCTCCTAACCAAGCTAAAAACACCCCTGACGCAGTTATTGGCACGCTCAGAACTACATTCACTTTTTAACTAAGCCTGCGGGAATCCCCTGCCCATGAGTACATGGGCGGGGTTACTAAAAAACTGAACATTATTTGACATCCCTTGAAATGAAGGTATGCGATAGAATATTTAGCAACGACGATTACACTCTTTGACTCGCCCTAAACTACATCTTCAGCATCAGCCGCTAATACTTGCTCAATGGTCAAAGTTAAGTCTGGAAAAGTAAAACAAGGAATTGTTTCTCCTTCAAGGTACTCAGAGCGTTGATACTCACCATTTTCTAGGATCAGGACGATCGCCTTTTTTCCTTTTCCTCGCAGACAATACTTAGCAGGAATTTGACCTCGATAGTCGATAATCCAATATTCAGGTACTCCGAGGGCAAGATATTCTTCTTGCTTGTCTATGAGGTCAGTTGACCAGTTGGATGAGGCAATCTCAACAATCATGAATGGCTGAGTTTGGATGCCCAGCCTCGGTTGATCGTCGGGGTAAAACTGGGGGCGTTGGATAATGGCAATATCGGGTCGTCGGCTTTGTGTCTCGCTAATTTGTAGCGCGTTTCGTTTCCGAACCG
Source organism: Oscillatoriales cyanobacterium PMM_0019 (assembly GCA_949127975.1). Classification (GTDB taxonomy): domain Bacteria; phylum Cyanobacteriota; class Cyanobacteriia; order Cyanobacteriales; family CASBRB01; genus CASBRB01. Next base: position 10,438 of record CASBRB010000124.1, read on the forward strand.
AGTATTTCAGTTTACGCTTGCGGTAGGCAAGTTCAAACATGAAGGACAGGAATTCAAGTATTTCTTCATGCAGTTCGCTGGGTTCTGACATTAGCACCAGCCTCCCAGCAACCAACTCATACTCATTGAGTTCGTTACCATCATCGAAATCAAGGAATTGCTTAAAGGTTAGTGGTTTAGGGGTTGTGATCATGGCGATCGCTCCTGATTTATTAGCTTATGGCTTCTCTTGACATTTTGAGCTTCAAGTCTATATCTATTTGCCATTAAGTTTTCGGTTGTTGGGTCTCATGCTTCGACCTAATCTACAAGAGTGGCGATCGCTCTACAAGATCGGCGATCTGCTTGCAGCAGCGCTACCCCCCGGCTATGCCGGAGGCATGCTACGCAAACGCTAACGCTATCGCACTCCCCTATATCATGGCGGGTTTGTTGGGTTTCGTGCCTCAACCCAACCTACAAGATCGGCGATCGCACTATTATATCATGGCGGGTATAGCGTATTTGAATGCTTTCTCACCGCAGTCCAATTTGCCAAACTGCAAACGCAAGTGGAGAAGTTGATTAAGATGGATGAGGATTCAGTACGAATTTATGTCTGCGGAATATGGGATCGAGATCAAACAGCTAAAAACCTTTGAATCACATCTTGACTCAATTCGCTAGTCGCTCCAGAGGCAACGATACCACCCTTTTGCATCGCGTAGTACCAATCTGCTTGCCGGACAAAATGTAAGTGTTGCTCTACTAGCAGCACAGAAATCCCAGTGGATTCAATAATGCGACGTACAGCAGCTTCAATCTCTAATATAATAGAAGGTTGAATGCCTTCGGTAGGTTCGTCTAATACGAGTAACTGCGGGCGTCCCATCAGGGCACGGGCAATGGCAAGCTGTTGTTGTTGTCCGCCACTCAAATCGCCACCCATGCGAGATAGCATGGATTGCAAGACAGGAAATAAAGCAAAGATTTCCTCTGGGATTTCCTGACTGTTAGTGCGAGAACGTCTCGCTTCTAAACCCAGTAACAGATTTTCCTTAACCGTCAAGCGTGGTATAATCTCTCGCCCTTGGGGAACATAGCCAATTCCCAACTTTGCCCGTTTATCAGGAGACAAGTCAGTTATCGGCTGATTGGCAAAGTTAATCGTGCCAGTACGAGGTTTGATTAACCCCATAATAGTCTTTAGCAGGGTAGTTTTTCCTACACCGTTGCGCCCAATCAGGCAAACCATTTGTCCCATCGGCACGCCCAAATCCAAATCGCGGAGAATGTGACTTTCTCCGTAGTAGACATTTAGGTTAGAGACTTGCAACATTAGTTGCTCCCAAATACACTTCAATCACGCGGGGGTTGCTCTGCACTTCATCAATGCTGCCTTCACATAAGACTGAACCCTCATGCAGCACTGTCACCTTGCGGGCAATCTGGCGCACAAATTCCATATCATGCTCAATCACTAGGATAGAGTGACTCTGCGCCAGTGCTAAAAGCAAGTCTCCAATATTTTGAGTTTCTTCGTCTGTCAGCCCAGCAACTGGTTCATCAACCAGTAACAAATCTGGTGACTGAGCCACTAACATACCAATTTCTAAACGTTGCTTTTCCCCGTGAGAAAGTAAATTAGATAGCATATCCGCTTTGGCTGTCAGCCCAATAGTTTCTAGCAGCAATACCACTTTGCGCTTGTCATCAGTGGAAGAACGCCTAAACAAGGTGCCAAAAACATTTTTGTGACGATTGCTGGTAATTTCTAGATTTTCACGAGGAGTCAAATTTAGGTAAATCCGAGGCGTCTGAAACTTGCGTCCAATTCCCAATCGGGCGATTTGATGTTCGCGGAGGCGTTTTACATTTCGCCCCTTAAACAGCACCCTGCCCTCTGTTGGTTGCACTTTACCACTGATAACATCTAGGAAAGTCGTCTTACCAGCACCATTGGGACCAATAACAACCCGCAACTCCCCAGTATCCATGCTGAAATTTAGCTGGTTAAGTGCCTTAAAGCCATCAAAACTAACTGTTACATTCTCAGTTTCCAATATCTTCGCGTTCACGCTCCACCTCCGGGTTTTCTTCCAGGCTGGGATAAGTTACTAACTGTCGGCGACGTCCCAATAGTGCTTGCAGTTGGTTTCGTTGCGATCGCACCCACCCCACCATACCATCAGGAAGCACCGTCACCACAATCAAAAACAGCGCCCCCTCAAAAAATAACCAGATTTCTGGGAACTGCTCGCTTAAAAGACTCTTACCAAAGTTGACTAGCAGCGCTCCCAACACTGCTCCCACCAAGTTGGCGCGACCTCCCACTGCTACCCAGATTACCATTTCAATGGAAAAGGCAATATCCATCGCCTTTGGGGAGATGATGCCTGTCTGGATTGTGAACATAGCACCAGCAACACCAGCAAGAGCGGCAGAAACAGCAAAAACCACGACTTTGAATCCAGTAGGATCGTAACCAGAGAAGCGCACCCGACTTTCATCATCGCGAATGGCAATCAACAGGCGTCCAAAGCGTCCACTTGTCAACCAGCGACAAAGAGTGTACGACATTACCAGAAACAGCACAGTTAGAGTGTAAAAAGTAAACTGCGTCTGAGGATCGTTCACATCTGCCCCTAGCAGGGTTTTGAAGTCTGTTAGCCCGTTGGTGCCGTTGAACAGTTTCTGCTGCCCGTTAAAGAAATTGAAAAAAACAATCGTTGCGGCTTGGGTGAGAATGGAAAAGTAAACACCTCGGATGCGGTTGCGGAATACTAGATAACCCAGTAATGCCCCCAACAAGGTAGGTATTAGAATAATTGCTGCCACTGAAAAATTAAAAGAATAGAATGGTTGCCAGAACCAAGGGATTTCTGTGACACCATAAAGACTCATGAATTCAGGCAACTGGCTACTAGCATCTGGAGGTATTTGTAATTTCAGGTGCATTCCTAGGGCATAACCCCCTAAAGCAAAGAAGACACCATGCCCCAAACTGAGCATACCAGTGTAGCCCCAGATTAGATCGATGCCCAGAGCAGCGATCGCCAGAGCCAGAAATCGCCCCATTAAACTAAGACGAAAGCCAGAAAGTACAGCAGGCATAAGAAAAATTAGCAGCAGTGCTAGAACTATTACCACTGCCCCCTCTATCAGCAATGCCCGTTGCGATCGTTTCCTCCCTCCAATTCTAGGTGCTGCATCCACCGCCATGCCCAATTCCCTCTCAAAAACTCTGCGACCTTTGCGTAAACCTTTGCGCCCTTCGACTGCGCTCAGGGTAAACCCTTTGCGTTAAAAAATCTTTTATTCTCCTGCCAACGGATTCTATATGACACGTTATGCATCAACCGTGCGTCCTTTTTGCGGGAAGATTCCACCAGGTCGAACTTGAAGAAAAGCAATAATTAACGCAAACACCAGCACCTTTGCCATACTTGTCGTAGCAAAGAATGTAAATATATCAGCCAGTGGCTTCACCGGAGTCAGCAGCAGTGCCAGAGTACCAGAACCGATTAAGTAATTAGCCGTACCGATCGCCATTGCTGCAACAATAGTACCTACGAGCTTACCGACACCACCAACCACCACCACCATAAACGTATCCACTATATAGTTCTGACCAGTATTTGGTCCTACAGAACCCAGCAAACTGATAGCACAACCAGCGACACCTGCCAAGCCGGAGCCAAGGGCAAATGTGAGGGCGTCTACTTTTTCTGTGGGAATTCCCAGGCAGGCACTCATACTGCGGTTCTGCGTTACTGCTCGAATCCGCAAGCCCCAAGGCGTGAGTTGCAAGAACACGTAGATACCGACAACACAGACAATAGTGAGTCCAATAATAAACAGTCGCGCATAAGGCAGTTGGAAACTACCTATCGGCAAACCGCCACGTAGCCAACTTGGTGCTGTAACATCAAGGTTTTGAGCGCCAAACCAAGGTTGGGTTACTGCTAGTTGAAAACTCTGCCCTAAAAACGCTCCCGTTGCCCCAGCAATTCCTAGTGACAGAGGTAACATCACCGCCACCACCCAATTGCGAATTCTTTGAAAATCAGGACGGCGAGACAGAATCCACATAGCCCCGAAAAATAACAGACAAAATAGAGCGATGCCAATTACCAGCACCCAGTTGACGCTACGGACGAACTGCTGCAAGATTAGGCTGACACCCCAAGTTGCTAGCAGTGTCTCTAAAGGGCGTCCGTAAAGATACCGGATTACCCCTCGTTCTAAGATGAATCCCACGGCTGCCGTTACCAAAAAAGCGAAAACTAGGGCAAACAAAATATAAAATTCAAACAAGGGACCGCCCAGTATTTTGAATCCATTTTGCACAACAAAAGTCGTGTAGGCTCCTAACATCATCAACTCGCCGTGAGCTAAGTTAATGACACCCATCAATCCAAAAACTATGGCTAGCCCCAGTGCTGCTATTAACAAAACCGCACCGATGCTAATGCCGTTAAATAAAGCCTCAAAAAGTCCTGTTATCACATGCTTTCTCCAGTGATTTTAAATTTTATATTTTACAGGACTTACCCACACTGGGCATATATAGGGGCAACCACAGGGGGATTGCCCCTACGAACCACTATATGTAGTGTAGTTGCGTAAGTCCTGTTCAATCCAAAATCCAAAACAAAAAATTTTTATGTCCCTTTGTACTTGCCGCCTTTATTAGGATTAGACCAGTCACAGGCATAACCCTTAGTTTCGGCAACGTATTGATTCCAGGGAATTGGTTTCACAGCTTCTTTAGATGAATAAACAATTTTAAACAACCCGTCCTCGCCGACTTCCCCAATTCGGACAAATTTAGCTAAGTGATGGTTATTTTCCAAAGTTATTTTGCCTTCTGGGGCATCAAATGTCTGACCTAGAGCTGCCTTTTTCACTGCGGCAATATCCGTTGTTTTGGCTTTTTCAACTGCTTGTTTCCACAGATAAACTGCAATGTAAGCTGCTTCCATTGGGTCATTCGTCACCCGGTTTTCACCGTACTTTTTCTTAAACGCCTGGACAAATTTTTTATTGGCGGGCGTATCAACTGTTTGGAAGTAGTTCCAGGAAGCGTAGTGTCCTTTAAGAAATTCCGGCCCAATTGCCTTTACTTCTTCTTCAGCGATGCTTACAGACATTGACGGATACTTATCTGGTGTCAATCCTGCACCTTGCATTTGTTTGAATAAAGCCACATTACTGTCACCGTTAAGGGTGTTGAAAATCACACCTCCATTTGGCAGGACAGCTTTGATTTTGGTAATAATGGGGGTGACTTCTGTATTGCCCAACGGTAAGTAATCCTCACCGACTGTTTTGCCGCCTTTGGCTGCCAACTGCGCCTTAATAATAGTATTGGCTGTACGAGGAAAAACGTAATCAGATCCCACTAGGAAGAAATCTTTACCCTTATTCTGCAAAAGCCAATCAACGGCAGGCTCAATTTGTTGATTTGGGGCTGCTCCGGTGTAGAATATGTCCTGGGAACATTCCTGCCCTTCGTACTGCACTGGATACCAAAGCAGGTGTTTTTTCTGCTCAAATACTGGCAGTACGGCTTTGCGACTTGCGGAAGTCCAGCAGCCAAAGATGGTTGCAACTTTATCCTGATCTATCAATTTTTTCGCTTTTTCGGCGAAGGTAGGCCAGTCAGAGGCACCATCTTCAAGTATTGGTTGAATCTTTTTGCCTAAGACACCACCTGCTGCGTTGATTTCCTCGATCGCTAGTTGTTCAGCATCTACGACACTTTTTTCGCTAATAGCCATCGTGCCGCTGAGTGAGTGGAGAATCCCCACTTTGATGGTGTCTCCTCCACCCGTAGAGCTGGTATTTGTCGTGGTGGTGGTGGTGGTAGTTTCTGTAGTATTTGCAGATGGTTTAGCGCAAGCTTTCAGAAGAAGACTTGTTCCCAGAGTAGCCGATCCATAGAGAATAAATTTACGCCGACCTAGTCGTCTTGCCATGTTCTGTACTCCTAGCTGAATCAGCCCCACAAGAGAGACATTCATCGTTAAACCGTTATAATAGTGCAAGTCTCTAGGGCTAATTGTTACGTAGGATACAAAAACTTGATATTTACAGGACTTACGCAGTGCCTCTATATAATATAAGCGGGTTCGTAGGGGCAAACCCCCTGTGGTTGCCCCTATATATGCCAACAGGTTAGTAGTGAGGACTGCTACCCTCATTAATCCTTCAAACTTTATCCTTCAGCTTGCGTTGTGCTTTTTGTTCTAAACGAAATAGTAAAACCATCAGCACCACTACGCCAATTTGCAAAGCGAAGTTAGGCACAGCTGAGGCAACTTCTCGACCTGCTGCTAATTGAGCTAGAAAAATAACTGCTCCGATGAAGCCAGAGGCAGCGAAAACTAAGTAAATCAATTGCCTCAACCCTCGGTATGGGGCAGCTATTTCGGCTTTCAACCTAGCATACTGTTCTGGGCTAACTTCCCTGGAGCGTTTTTTTGAAGTTGTTTCACTCATCGGGGTTAACCCCCAACTGGCGTAACCGCTCAGCTAATCGATCAGCTCGTTGTCGCTCGATTTCGGCTCGCTCATCACCAGTCAACAACAGATTACCTTCCCCATCCCACCAACGTAACCAAGGCAGTTCCATATTTTCATATTGCCCTTGCCAGATGCCCAAATCCACGCCTAGAGGAGCAATAGAATAGTGCCCCCGCTGATTAGCTGGCAGTCGCTGATAGCGTCCATCTACCAAGTGATATACTTCTACTCTAGCTTTACTAACCTCATAGATGCCATAGAAAGGAACGCGAATCGCCTGTTCATACACCCAAAACTTACCAGTAATCGGTGTTTCGTCTCGCTCCTCTTCACCATTTCCAGAAACAAATTCCAGCACAATCGACGGTGCCACGTACTCTTGCCATAACACATAAGAACGACGCACCACTCCGTTTAGTAATGGTGGTACGTTGGCGACGTAAAACCAGTCCGGAGATTCGGCACCTTTTTCTGGGGGGTTAGTCAGACGCCAATAGATGCCACAATCTTGTCCAATGCAGTATTGTCCATCAGGATTGAGTTGCTGCAAGACACTTCTAATCGAGTTACTCAGTAGGTTGCTTTGAGGATGTTCCTGAAAATTTTTCACAAAAGTACCGTCTGACTCTGGTAGCTGAGTATGATCTGGCAGATAGGTAACGCCTAATTCAGGTTTAAGGGCTTGAGTCATAGTCACAACGCGCCGACTGTTGAGGGCAATTATTTTTATTGTACATGGCGCTTGAGTTTTAACCGGGGATGAAACGGGACCCGCCGAAAAAATTTCGGCGTCAACAGTTGACAAAGTTAAAATCAATAATTTACCATAATGCTAAGTCAGAGTGTCAGGTTATGTCTATAACCATCCTAGAGTTTAAGTCTCTTTAGAGTGGGGAGATCTCAGCTTGTGTAAATTCTGTCGCACTTGATTTCGGAATGTAAGCTGGTACTGGCACTAGAGTAGTAGTAGGTTTCGGTGTTTCTATATTGCTTTGATAAAACATCACTACAACAGTATGTTCATCCCAGTGGGATTCTACTTGAAAATGTCGATGTGGATAAAGTAATTTCAGACGGCTTGACCACATCTGGGCTAAAGACTGCCCCAAATAAAACAGATTGTCAATGCCGACATTCTCTGCACCTGGTAAAATGTCATCAATGTGCTGATGGTTTATTACCCGCTCAATAGCTGTGATGTCATTGCCTAACTGAACTTTCCACTGTTCGTATATTTCGCGATTGAACGCTTCAGACAAAAAGATGCCGCCCTCATGTTCGACAAAATCAGGCCAGAATAGTTTGGTGAAAGCTAGGGCAACTTCAATGCTGGAAACTCCAAAAAGATAGTCCAAGAGCGAAAAATTATCGCCGTTGGCTTTTTTCCACTGCTGGAAGTCGATAAGCTTGTCTTTGTTCAATGATATTTGTTCGATCGGCATAATTTCTAGGGTATCTCGTCTGCTGTAGCTGGGCAGAACTACTTGTTTTTTGGGGCAGTATCCAGCACGGATTTAACGGTTTTTTCCATAACCCAGTTGACTATGCTAGTAAGGTAAAATGCCCTACTTTGTTATTGCATGGCCAGCACGATAAATGGAGAACTGTGGCAGAGATACAAGAACTGTTCCAAAATTTTGGCGGCTACAAAAAATTTGTTTTATTTACTAACGCAGGTCATAATTTACTTGTCACTGTTGATAAAATACTTTGGGAGCGGAGCGTTGAGCAGTTTTTTAACAAAATTTCATAATTTTAATTCCTGCACTATAATTGAATGGCACGGGATTTGTCAAGGCTGGGCTAATCAAGTCCCAACCTTGAGCGGCCTCTCATCACTAGAAGAGCAGATAGAGCGGGGGTCTTCCCGCTGGATAGATAATAACCAATGACCAAAACACTTAAGACTGCTTTTGAGTTATCGGGGGTTGGACTGCACAGTGGCGTTCTTACTTCTGTGCGAGTGCTACCTGCTCAAGCTTTTGAGGGCCGCTACTTTGTCCGGGTGGATTTGCCTAACTCACCAACGATTCCAGCACGGGTAGATGCTGTCAGTCAAACCACCTTGTCTACTGAACTTGCTGCCGGAGATGCCAGTGTCCGCACGGTGGAACACTTGTTAGCCGCCCTTGCTGGCATGGGTGTTGCTCACGCCCGGATTGAAATTGATGGCCCGGAAGTACCCTTGCTGGATGGTTCAGCGCAGCTTTGGGTTGAATCTTTAGCACGGGTGGGGCTAAAACAGGCACCGGAAGATGATTCAGCGAAGCCTGTTGCCTCTTGCCCTTTGACTTTAACCGAGCCGATTTGGGTGCAGAAAGGTGATGCCTTTGTTGCCGCTCTACCAGCACCGACAACCCGCTTTACTTATGGCATTGACTTTGAGCTATCGGCAATTGGCAACCAGTGGCATAGTTGGATGCCGAGTTCAGAGAGTTTTGCTACTGCTATAGCTCCAGCTCGCACTTTTGGTTTGGCTAGTCAGATTGATGCTTTGCGGCAAGCTGGTTTAATTAAAGGTGGAAGTTTAGATAATGCCCTGGTTTGTGATGCCAATGGCTGGCTTAATCCTCCCCTAAGATTTGACAATGAGCCAGTGCGCCATAAACTTTTAGATTTAATTGGGGATTTAAGCTTAGTGGGGACTTTCCCCACAGCTCACTTTCTCGCCTATAAAGCTAGCCACAGCCTACATATTCAACTTGCTCAGCAGCTAGCAGCGATCTGTGGTTGATTTTATCGAATAAGTTAACTCCCTACTCCTGACTCGCAGACTCGCTGACTCCTGCTCAACAGGTTGACCGAGTAATGTATAGTTTTAAAAGCAATTGCTGTCAACCCCTATTGAAAGCGCATGTCGATACTCGATGTAAGTACAGCCGATGTCTTTGGCACTGTCAAAACCCAGCCCAGTCAAGTCGCTGAAGTAGTCGTAACGCCTCAACCTAGGGCGTCTGGTAAATCGACCTTCACGGTGGAAGAAATTCAGAAACTGCTACCCCACCGTTATCCCTTTGCGTTGGTCGATCGCATTATCGAGTATGTGCCAGGAGAGCGTGCTGTTGGCATTAAAAATGTTACCTTCAACGAACCGCATTTTCAAGGACACTTCCCTGGGCGTCCGATGATGCCGGGAGTGCTGATTGTGGAAGCTATGGCTCAGGTGGGAGGCATTGTGTTAACCCAACTGCCCGATTTAGAGGGCGGCTTATTTGTGTTTGCAGGAATTGATAAAGTCCGGTTCCGTCGCCCTGTAGTACCAGGTGACCAATTGGTGATGACGGTGGAACTGGTTTGTGTAAAACGCCGTCGTTTTGGGAAGATGCAAGCGAAGGCACAAGTTGATGGCCAACTAGCCGCAGAAGGCGAATTGATGTTTTCTTTAGTTGACTGAAAACTGATTGGCTTGTTGTCTGTAGTCGTAAGTGATATGTTTCCACTAAAGCGGAGGCTTAAAGCCCCGCCTAATACTCACTTAACGGCGGGGGAAACCCCTAGCCCTAACCCCTAACTGCAACAGGAGCAATGCTGATGGTTGGAGTAGCACGATTGAAGACATTGATTCATCCCACCGCTGTTATCCACGCAGACGCCCAACTGCATCCAACGGTAAGGGTTGGTCCTTATGCAGTAATTGGAGAGAAGGTGAAAGTCGGCCCGGAAACGACTATCGGCGCTCATGTGGTACTGGAGGGACCGACTGAAATTGGCGCTCGTAATCAAATTTTCGCTGGAGCCGCTATCGGCCTGGAAAGCCAAGACAAAAAATATGATGGGGCTCTGAGTTGGGTAAAGATTGGCGATGACAACCGCATTCGGGAGTATGTTACCATAAACAGAGCTACGGGTGCAGGTGAAGCTACCACGATCGGCAACGGGAACCTGCTCATGGCTTATGTCCATGTGGCTCATAACTGTGCGATCGAAGATGCTGTGGTAATCGCTAATGGGGTGGCTCTAGCTGGTCACGTTCATGTAGAATCACGGGCTGTAATTGGTGGAATGGTAGGTATTCACCAATTTGTCCACATTGGACGTTTGGCAATGCTGGGAGGAATGAGCCGGATCGATCGGGATGTGCCGCCTTATATGCTGGTCGAAGGAAATCCGTCCCGGGTGCGATCGCTCAACCTTGTTGGACTAAAACGCAGCGGCATAGAAGCAACAAATCTGGTATCCCTCAAAAAAGCCTTCCGGATTCTCTATCGCTCTGGCTTACCTATAAATCAAGCTTTAGAAGAACTAGATTTGTTAACGGATAATTCTTACATTCAGCACCTGCGACGGTTTTTGCAGTTGTCCCTAACAGAAGGGCGGCGCGGCACGATTCCAGGTAAAAAAAGAATTAAGGACGAAGAATGCAACTAGAGCAGGGGGAGATTTCACCAAAAGTAAAAATTTTTATTAGCACTGGGGAAGTTTCTGGCGATTTACAAGGATCGTTGCTGATTGCCGCGCTTAACCGTCAAGCACAGGCAACTGGGTTGGAATTAGAAATTGTGGCATTAGGGGGAACGCGGATGGCTGCGGCTGGGGCAACCCTGCTAGCTGATACCACCAGCGTCGGTTCTGTGGGAATTCTAGAATCGTTGCCCTTCCTGTTGCCAATCCTACAAATTCAGCGTAATGCTCAAAAGTACCTCCAGCAACACCCACCTGATTTGGTGGTACTGATTGATTACATGGCACTTAACCTGGAAATTGGTACTTATCTCCGGCGCTATCTGCCTGCTGTGCCGATAATATATTATATCGCTCCGCAAGATTGGGTTTGGTCACTAAGTCAAAGTAACACAGCTCGGATTATTGGCATCAGTGACTTGCTGTTGGCGGTTTTTCCAGAAGAAGCTCGCTACTTCAAAGAGCGGGGAGCGTCAGTGAGCTGGGTAGGGCATCCCTTAGTCGATAGGATAGAAGAGTTCCCCAGCAGAGTACAGGCGCGTTGTGCGTTGGGGATTGAGCCCGAAAAATTGGCTATCGCTCTGCTTCCAGCCTCTCGCAGTCAGGAAATTAAGTATCTCTTGCCAGTGATGTTCCAAGCAGCCCAGCAAATCCAAACCCAACTGCCCCAGGTTCACTTTTGGATTCCCCTGTCAATGGAAGCGTATCGCCGCCCAATTGAACAGGCTATTGAACGTTACGGTTTGCGTGCCACCGTGTTAGCTGGTGATAATAAGCAGGTGCTAGCTGCGGCTGACTTGGCAATTACCAAATCTGGTACTGTGAACCTGGAACTTGCCCTGTTAAATGTGCCGCAGGTGGTGATTTATCGTGTCAACCCGATTACTGCCTGGATTGCCCGTTACTTGTTCAAGTTTTCCATCCCCTTCATGTCGCCTCCAAACCTGGTGCAGATGAAGCCTGTTGTCCCAGAATTGTTACAGGAATTGGCTACACCAGAAAATATTGTCCGGGAAGCTTTATCCCTGCTCCTCAATCCCCAAAAACGTCAGCAAACCTTGGCAGACTATAAGGAAATGCGCCAAGCTTTAGGGGAATCGGGGGTGTGTTCCCGTGCAGCTCAAGAAATTTTACAACTGCTGTTCAGTCGATCGATCTCTTGAGATAGAGTTATAACCCACATTCCGCACTTCCTTAGGACTGGTGCGTGGAATTAGTCGGCGATTTGTCAATGCGTAAGTCCTATTATATTTAGATAGGGGTAGATAGGGGAATTCGGCTTAACTGACCGAAAAATTTTGGATTTTAGATTGCCGATTTGTCAGCAGGCGTTGACGCTGGCGACGGAGTTGGGCATTCCGTTAGCAGAAGAATGCAAGAAGTTGAAGGAAGAATTAGAATAACGGGGAGGGGAGGAGGGAAGATGAGTCAACGAGACAAGCTACTGGTAAAAATCCTTTTGGGAACCTCCGATGCTAACATTCCCTTTGAACCACTGTGTCAATTGCTTCGCGCCCTTGATTTTGACGAGCGAATACGCGGTAGTCACCACATCTTTTCCAAAGAGGGTGTTGAGGAAATTTTGAATCTCCAACCCAAACAAGGCAAAGCCAAAGCCTACCAGGTCAAACAAGCTCGCGACGTAATTTTGAAGTATCAACTCGGAGGTCAAGATGAAGATTAAGTACGAATTAATTATTTACTGGAGTGAGGTCGATCAAGCCTTCATCGTCGAAGTGCCCGAACTGCCCGGTTGTGCAGCAGATGGCGAAACCTACCAGGAAGCTGTGCAAAATGCCGAGGTCGTGATTCAAGAATGGATTGAAACCGCACAAGAATTGGAGCGACCCATCCCAGAACCTAGAGGTCGGTTGTTGTTTGCATAAATCGTTGGCAATGAAGTGCGGAATGTGAGTTATAATTAAATAAATACCACTTACGGTAGATACGATGCTACATTGGTACTGGGGGCGAGGATCGGCAACCAACTTTTGATAGCCTATTACTCTAACCAGCACACCCATAGTATTATATCAATATACTATGGTTTAGCGATGTTAAAAATAAAGAATGTGTGTTAAACAAGGTGTAGCTGCTTTCCGTCCAATTAAATTTATCTGGTTAACCTATGTTGATGCTACTATTTTATGTAGAAAATGAACGCTATGCTATACAGACTAACTCAGTAGTTGAGATAGTTCCCTTAGTGGCATTGAAAAAGCTACAAAGCGCTCCTGAGACTGGAGTCCAGGTATTTAACTACCGCAACCAGATTGTGCCAGTGATAGATTTGTGCCAGTTGATACATGGGTATCCTTGTCGTCCCCTGTTAAGTACTCGGATTATCTTGGTGAATCAGCAAGATAAAAATGAGGTTCTACACTTGTTTGGACTGCTAGCAGAACGAGTCACAGAAACTATAGATAAAAAAGAAGCTGACTTTTTCGATCCGAAGATGACAGGAGATTTAGCTCCTTATTTGGAAAAAATAATTACGGATAAGCAAGGAATGATTCAATGTGTTCGACTGGACTATCTGTTGCCAAGTTCCCAGACAGTAAACCTTTTGCCGGAGTCCCAAGCTAAGAAATAAGAAATTATGACACAAGCAGCTATTGAAGCTTTACTCAAAGAAAAAATCGGCTTAGATGCCCAAACACTTGGCCCTAGTACCATCGCCAGGACGATTGCTCAACGCATGGCTGATGGTAATTTTTCTGATATAGTAATCTATTACCAGCGATTACAAAGCTCACCCCAGGAATTGCAAGAACTGATTGAAAGTGTTATTGTACCAGAAACTTGGTTTTTTCGCAATCAGGCAGCGTTTACCTGTTTGAGTAAGTATGTGATGTCTGAGTGGTTGCCAAGCCATCCCAATGGCATACTACGGGTTTTAAGTATTCCCTGCTCAACTGGTGAGGAACCTTACTCTATAGCGATCGCTTTAATGCAGGCAGGGTTAGCACCGAAAAAATTTTCGATAGAGGCAGTTGACATCAGCAAAGAGGCACTGCTCAAAGCTCAACGTGCTATTTATGCCAAGAATTCTTTTCGCGGTACAGACTTGGCACTGCAAGAAACTTATTTTCAGCAGAGGGAAGATGGATATCAGTTACGAGAGATAATTAGCAGTAAAGTTAAGTTTATACATGGCAATCTGCTCGATTCTAGTTTCCTAGTTAACAAATTTTCTTATGACATAATTTTTTGTCGCAATGTGTTAATCTATTTTGATAATTCAGCCAAAGATCAGGCACTGCAAATTTTACAAAGCTTATTAGTTGAAAAAGGCTTACTATTTGTCGGCGCTGGTGAAAATGGACCACTGCTGGCTTCCTGGTTTGTGCCAATGCAGTACCCGCAAGCTTTTGCATACCATAAGGGAGGGGAACGCCAATCTTTAAAACCTCTGGCAAATCCAGTACCTAAACCTACTACTTTTTTACCAGCCAAGGAGCAGAATAGCCTGAAAAAATCACCGAGTTATAATAGCAAAATTTCTCAGTCTCCTAAACAACCACCTTTAACTCCATCACCCAAGCCCCTACCACCCCCATCTTTACCTCAGCCGACATTGTTGGAAACTGCTAAAATTTTAGCAGATCGGGGAAAATTGGAGGAGGCTACCACCCTCTGTGAAACCTACCTTAGCCAAAATCGGAGCAGTGCTGAGGCTTATAATTTATTAGGTCAAGTGCTGCAAGCTAGCAATAGAGACGAGCAGGCTGAACAATGCTTCCAAAAAGCCCTTTACCTGGAGCCTAATCACTCAGAAGCACTATTACACCTAGCTTTGATCAAAGAACAGCGGGGAGATATGGCTAATGCTACCATTTTGTATCAGCGAATCCAACGACTTAAGATTTCTCAATAAATATGTTGGTACAGCAGGAGACTGCGAGACTGCGAGACTGCGAGACTGCGAGACAGGAGGAATCAGTGTTCATCTGCGTTCATCTGCGTTCATCTGCGGCAAGCAAGACAGGAGTAAAGCCCTTACTGTGACTGGATTTGAGATTGAGAGAATGTCCTAACCGCCGATTCGGTTGCTATACAGTAAAAATACTGATGTAATAACAAGCCAAAATAATGGATCAATAGAAGAAGAGTAGTTATGTATCTACAGCCTAAAAATCACAACTGCTAAGTAAGAAAAAAGGATGACAAATGTTTAACAACATGACGATGCAAGGCAAACTGGTTTCATCATACCTATTTCTAGGTACGGTGACGTTAGTAGTTTCTGTAGTGGGATGGTTAGAAACCTCTCAGTTAGCTAATAAAATTAATGACATCGCTACCAATAACCTGGTAAGTATTACGTCATTGTCAAAAGTAAGCGATGCCCAAATGCGAATTCAGTCAGCAGAACAAGTCCTGATAAATCCTTCCACAAAACCAGAGGAAAGGCAAGCTGAGTTAAATAAAATTCAACAAGCTGAGAACCAGATCAAAGAGGGACTCGATAAATACGAAAAAACTCCACGCACTGATGAACAAGAGAAAATATACAAACAACTAAAAACTAACTGGGACAACTGGCAGAAAGACCACGAAATGTTAATGCGAATCGAGCAAGATTTTGAAAAAACGGGTATTACCCGTCCGTATGAAAAACAGTTGCAACTCTTTCGTCAAAATAAAGATAATTCACCGGAAATGAAAGAAGCAGTAGCTGCTGCCGAACTGTTGAACCAAGTCGAGCGCCAACAAGCTATTAGTCAAGGTTCGTTTCAGAATGCAAAAAAATTGCTTCAAGATGATATAGATAACAACGAAAAACAATCATACGATTCGGTGAACCAAGCAAAAGTGCTAGTGGCATCAGCCAGTTTATTTGCAGTATTGGGTATGGTTGTGGGTTCGGCGATGGCTGTGTTCTTTAGTATTTACTTTACTAAGTCAATTACTAAACCGCTCGGTGCCAAGATTGCGGGTGTGGTAGAAGTAGCCGATCGCATATCTAAGGGGGATTTAACCGCCGACGTCGAAGTCGTGCCAGACGATGATAAAGATGAGGTAGGGAAATTAATTGTTTCTTTCCACAAAATGGTTGCTAACCTGAGTGCGTTAATTTCCCAAGTGCAACATTCCGGCATCCAAATCGCCACTTCAACGACAAATATTGCGGCTTCTGGTAAGCAATTAGAAGCTACCCTTACAGAACAGGTTGCCTCGACAAACGAAGTGTTAGCCACCGCAAAAGAGATTACCAGTACTTCTGAAGGACTGGTACAGACAATGTACCAAGTTGCCGCCACTTCACAAGCAACTGCCACAGCAGCGGGTGACGGTCAACAAAATCTGGTGAAAATGGAATCTACCATGCGTAGCTTGTCCAATGCCACTGGCACCATCTCGTCAAAACTGGGGACAATTAGTGAAAAGGCAAATAACATCAATAGCATTGTCACTACTATTACCAAAGTGGCAGATCAAACTAATTTGCTGTCGCTGAACGCCGCGATCGAAGCTGAGAAGGCTGGAGAGTATGGTAGGGGTTTTGCGGTGGTAGCAAGGGAAATCCGGAGACTGGCAGATCAAACTGCTGTCGCCACTCTAGATATTGAACAGATGGTTAAAGAGATGCAAAGTGCTGTTTCAACTGGGGTGATGGAAATGGATAAGTTCACCAAAGAAGTAGAAAATTGTGTGATAGCTACGGGAAATATGAGCAGGCAAATGGCGCAAATAATCGACCAAGTGCAAACTTTGACCCCACAGTTTAACAGCGTTAATCAAG
Organism: Oscillatoriales cyanobacterium PMM_0019; assembly: GCA_949127975.1. Taxonomy (GTDB): domain Bacteria; phylum Cyanobacteriota; class Cyanobacteriia; order Cyanobacteriales; family CASBRB01; genus CASBRB01. The sequence continues at coordinate 27,092 of CASBRB010000124.1, forward strand.
GAATGGAAGGTCAGACACAAGCAGCTCAGCAAATCAGCGATTCGATGGTGCATTTAAAAGAAGCGTCAATGCAAACAACGGAAACTTTGCGAGAAATAAACCGAGCTTTGGCACAATTGAACGAAGCAGGGGATTCTTTACGCAAAGAGATCTCTGGGTTTAAAGTCAAGCCACAATTAATATTAGGTTCTAGTGAATGGAAAAACCACTAAATTCTCTGACAAAAGTAGACGATTGCTGGAACTCGATCGGAGTTTGGGGCGATCGATCTTGTCCACAACTCAAAACATACATACACTGCCACAATTGCCCTGTCTATTCATTCGCTGGGCGAAGTTTGCTCGATCGGGAACCGCCCACCGGATATCTGAGTGAATGGACTGACTTGCTGACTCAGGAAAAAGAAGTTAGCGTGGCAGGCACGATCCCGGTTCTCATTTTTCGACTGGGAGTGGAATGGCTGGCACTACCGGCGCAATTATGCCAAGAAGTGACCTCGATTTTGACAATCCACACCGTGCCACACCGTAGCAATAGAATCCTGACTGGCTTAGTAAACATCCGGGGGAACATCCAGCTTTGCATTTCACTGAGGAATCTCCTAGATTTAGAAAAAGCACCGACATCTTCTGAGGATGCCAGCGATATTGTATATAGCCGTATGGTAGTCGTAGAAAAAGAAGGAAATGAGTGGGTGTTTCCTGTTGATGAGATCTATGGAATTTACCGTTTCAATCCAGATCACTTACAAAATGTGCCTGCAACTGTCGCCAAAGCGTCAGAAACTTATACCAAAGGCATGATCAAGTTGGAGGAGAAAAAAGTCAGTTACCTGGATGATGAGTTATTATTTTACAACCTAAGCAGGAGAACTCTATGACCAGTAGCGGCGAAGATTTTGGCAGTTTTTCGATGCTGGAGTTATTCCATGTCGAAGTGGAAACTCAGGGAGCATTATTAAGTGAAAAGCTGTTGGCACTGGAAAACAACCCAGATCCTGCCAAAGATCTGGAAGCTTTAATGCGGGCAGCCCATTCTATTAAAGGTGCAGCACGGATTGTCCAACTCGATGCGGCTGGCAAAATAGCCCACATCATGGAAGACTGCTTTGTAGCAGCTCAAGCAGGAAAGCTTAACATCACCCCCTCTCACGTTGACGTGCTGTTGCAAGGAGTCGATATGCTGGGGCAGATGGGCAAGCTCAGCGAAGCCGAAATAAACAATTGGGAGACGGAACATGAGGCGGAAATTAACGCTGTAGTCGCTGCCATTACGGCAGTTAAAACGCCGGGAGCAGCTCCACCTGCTGCTGTGCCACCGAAACCTCAGCCCTCCGCTGCTGTGCCACCTGCACCTGCACCTGCGGTTGCTGAGGTGCCACCTGCACCTGCACCTGCGGTTGCCGCTGTGCCACCTGCCCAGGAAGCTGGCGATTTTTCCATGTTGGAGTTATTCCGCGTCGAAGTGGAAAGCCAGACAGTATTATTAAATGAAAAACTATTGGCACTAGAAAATAACCCAGATGTTGCCAAAGAACTGGAAGCTTTGATGCGAGCCTCCCATTCCATTAAAGGTGCAGCGCGGGTGGTGCAACTTGATAGCGCTGTCAGACTAGCCCACGTCATGGAAGACTGCTTTGTGGCAGCTCAAGGAGGAAAGCTTACTATCACAGGCGAACACATTGATGTGTTTTTGGAAGCTGTCGATTTGCTAGGGCAGATTGGCAATGTCAGCGAAACCGAGATTCACCAGTGGCTGAGGGATCATCATGCTGACATTGAAGCAATAATAAGCGCTATATCGGGGATTCTTCACGGGACACCAGTAGCACTACCACCAAAAAGTGCGGCTCCAGCA
>CASBRB010000125.1 GCA_949127975.1 Oscillatoriales cyanobacterium PMM_0019
TGCGACCTTGAGTCAGCTGTGCCAGCATGATAGTCACCCGCATCGCATACAGTCAGAATATAACTGCCTCAAAACTAGCCGCGCTAGAGGAAATAGCGTCGAGGCTAGGGCGCTTGCGATCTGTTGTGTGGGATAAATATGGCAGCCTGCAAGGTGTGAGGACTAATCATCGTGCGGTGAGGGATAGCTGGTTAGCATCAAAACGTCAGTTTGATGTACCTGCCAGAATCTGGAAAGAAACCCTCAGAGATGTTTTTGCAGATATTGAATTATATCGTGCTGCCGCACCCACCCCTAACCCCTCCCGGGAGGGGAATGGGGTGGGTGCAGCAGTTTATCGTCAGCATCGCCAAAAGATAGAGGCAATTGCCAAGAAATCTAACAAGAGTAAACGACATCGGATAAAGCTAAATAATCTAGGACGAAACAAATTAGACCGCCTGAGCGTCAAGCATAGTGTCAAGGTAAAAACCAAAATTTATCAAGGCACTCACTCAGTTTTAAATAAAGCCTTTGAAATTGTCTGTGAAGATTTGGCAGTGCCAATTAAGGCAAAAAAGAATCGAGGTAAGGATACAAATCGTCGGTTATCAGGTTGGGTAAAAGGACTGATGGCTGATGCGCTCGAGCAAGTATCTCCCCGACGCGGTGCGTCGGTAGTTCTAGTTAACGCTGCATATACCTCGCAAGCATGTTCCTGCTGTGGTTCTCTAGGGGATCGTCAGGGGGATAGGTTTTACTGTACAGAGTGCAGGGTGGTATTGCATGCAGACTATGTAGCAGCGCGGAACGTACTAGCAAGACTTAACGACCCGGAGATTAGTCGTTGGACGACCTATCAAAAAGTGAAGTCCATCCTGTTAGAACGTCAGCGTCGTCGGCTGAGTCTGTGCAGCCAGGACTCTAGTTGCACAGGGCAACCTGTATCAACGGAGAGCGAATTACCGAGTTCTTTGCCTAATAATGCCTAAGAATTTCGGAGCAGAATAGTATTTCCTAACTCTCTCTCCCTTCGGTGGGGCTTGAATCCGTTTTTTCGGTCGTTTTGGGGTTTGCTAGTACAACTATGAGGCTTAAAATCTTAACTACATCAGCACAGTTAACTTGGCTCAAGCAAACATCAAGGTTGGTAGGCTTAATGTTATTGTTTGGGTTGCTTTTTAAACCCCAGTTCAAATTGGAAGCTGAACCAACGGTTATCTCCAATAGTCTTTTCTATGGAGGAAGTAGGGTTTCTAATCCAGCTACTCAGGTGCTTCACTTAGAGATTAAACTAAGTAGCCGTCACGTAACTCTCTATCGAGGTAAAACTGCCCTTAAAAGCTATCCTATTGCTATAGGTCGCCAAGGCTGGGAAACTCCACTGGGCATTTGGAAAGTGATGCAAAAGTTTCGCGATCCTTCTTGGAAAAGTCCATTTAACGGAGTGATTATTCCGGGGGGAGATCCCTCAAATCCGCTGGGGCACTACTGGATTGGTTTTTGGACAGACGGTAAAAATTGGATAGGTTTTCACGGCACTCCTAACACTGACTCAGTGGGCAAACCTGCGTCGCATGGTTGTATTCGGATGTACAACAAGGATGTGCAAGAATTGTTCGATCGGGTGAGCATTGGCACACCTGTTACCGTAGTACGTTGACAATCTAGTAGGATGGGATCGAGTTTGTAGTAGGAGCTAAAGCGCCCTAGGTGGCACTGAAGTGCTTACTACAAACTTAAGTTTTAGCCCTGTCAAGGAGCCCTTACTGTGACTGGTTTTGAGATTGAGAGAATGTCCTAACCGCCTGTTGGGTTGCTATACTTCTAACTCCGTTTTTTCATATATTACCTTATAGTGGAGTCTGCCCGTATCTATTTTTACGCGCTGACTATCGTAGCTTGTCCTTTAGCTGCTGTAGCCAAAACAGCTAAAACTTCTGGTACTAAAGGTTTTAGCTCTATTAAACGATTGGATGGTGCTTGCAAAACAATTACCGCAATGTCGAACTGTGGCAGATTCTGTTGAAACGATAAGTTGCGATCAACTGTGATGAAAACATCAAATTCTGCTTCAGCAAGGGAGAGAAGTTGACCGTTCTTTACTCCTGCCCATCCCATTTGGGGAACTGTTTTCACCTGATAACCAGAAAATTCCCTCGCAAGTTTGCGATCGATGCACTCATCCAACAGGATCTTCATGTTATGCCACCATACCAACAAGCTGTTTTCCAACTTCTTCAAGTAAAGCGATGACCTGTTCTCTAGTTACAGTTGGAAAGCCATCTAAAAAATCGTCGATTGATTCACCTGCCTTGAGATAATCTAGAAGCGTCTGGATGGGCACCCTAGTTCTAGCAAAAACTGGGGTGCCACCCATAATCTCAGGGGATGCGCTAATAATTAAGGAGTCCCTAAGCATAAGTCGTTGACCTCTGGGTTCTATATTGACAGTTTATCCCCAAACTGGCGCAATCGCTCTAGGAGTAATTGTGTACGCTGCCGTTCCTGTTCAACTTGCTGCTGGGCTAATTCCTTCTCTTGCCGTTCCTGCTCAGCACGTTGCCGTTCTTGCTCGGCACGTTGCTGTTCTTGCTCGGCACGTATTCGTTCTTGCTCGGTTCGTTCTTCTGACCATAACCGTAACTCTCACTCCTTTCAAGTCATTTTAACAATAATTGAGATGCGCTCTATAGCTTAAGATCCTTTTTTCTGTAATTGAACTACTTGTGCTTCTAGTTTATATACCCGCTCCTTTAGTTCTATAACTAGAGTAGCTAAACGATCGAACATGGGATCTCCTGATAAAGCTCCTCTACCTAGCCTGGGGGAGACTTGAGGCGCTTGTCTAATAGAGCCAGAGTTTCGGGAGGGTAACTGGCTAAGTCCAGATATTTGGGATTCTAGCTGGTTAATCCGAGACTGTAGTTGATAGTTGTCGGCTTCTAATCGAGAAACGCGGGATTCCAGCATATCGGGATAAGCTTGAGCTGCTGTACAACTAGGTAGCACAGCTAGGAGCAACATGAAAAAAAAGCCAAGTAGTTTTTGCTGTAGCTTTGTCATGGGGGCTAATATATTCTAAAAGAGGCTCTCTATTGCTAGAGAGCCTCTTTAATTATAAAAAAAAAACTACATCTATTAGCGGATGCAATAGTTGGCAAAAACCTATGTTAATCTAGGTATAACTAGGCAAAACTTGGGTATGCACTGCCAATGACCGAGTTAGTTACCA
>CASBRB010000126.1 GCA_949127975.1 Oscillatoriales cyanobacterium PMM_0019
GGTGTTAGCGAAGCGGCACGAAGTGCGGGCAATTTAGCACTGGCAGGGCTCACTTTATAAACCCAAAATACAGGGTTTCGGAAGATGTGGGTATGGACTTGGGCAGAGCCTGGGAACGAAAGCTTTGAGGCTCTGCCTCAAGAGAAATTGGAGGCAGAGCCTCTCAAACAGCGTTCCCAGGCTGCCTGGGAACGAGAATAATAACAACCTTGCTAGGGCTTGACGAATTTGAGGGTCATGCAATCGCTCTCCCCAATGGCAAGGTAGCGTGCCTTGTCCGTTTCCCCCTGTCTTAGAGCCGGAGGAAGAGTCCAGACACCGCCCGGATAGTCCTTGGTATCCAAGGGATTGGCATTGATTTCCGATTTTTCCACTAACTTGAATCCTGCCTTCTCCACGGCATCAATAACCCGGTCTTCAGACAAGTAGCCAGTCACGGCACTCTCTTGTAAAGAAATACCCGATTTGCCACGATGTTCCTCTATCCCCAGAATGCCCCCTGGCTTGAGAGCTTTATATGCCGCCTCGATTACCTGGTCAGCATAACCTTCGCTGACCCAATCGTGGAGGTTGCGGAAGGTGAGTACCATGTCTACAGTGTTATTGGGGGCGAGGGTTAGGTCAGTTGGAGGATCGATTTGAACGACTTTGACGGAGCCGAAAACTTCAGGGTTAGCCGCTAGTTTATCTTGGAATAATTTGACGGGTTTGACTTTCTCAGGATCGAAGTTTGTGACTATGAGTTGCCCCTTTTGGTCGAGGAAGGGGGCAAGGATCTCTGTATACCAACCACTTCCAGGCCAGAGTTCAACCACAGTCATGTCCGGGCGCAGACCAAAGAATTCTAGGGTTTCCATCGGGTGACGATACTTATCACGATCGCGGTTCTTAAAAGAGCGATGACTGCTCGTGATGATGGTTGGGAGCGATGTGCTGTCGAGATCTGTAGCTTTCGGGGACTCGTTAGCTAGACTTGAGGGTATTGTAACAAACACCAGCAAGAAGCAAGCGATCGCCAGAATCAGAGTTTTGAGTATTTTGGGAAGAAGCATTGTAAAACCAGACTTACGCAAAGACTGTTTAGCCAACTTAGGATAACCTATGGATTCAAACTATTGCTATTACTCCCTGCTTTCCTCGGAGCAGCTAGTGCTACTACTGCATATACTGAGATGCCCGACTGGTGCAGCGTTTTGGCGGCTTCTCGCGCAGTAGTGCCACTGGTGTAAATGTCGTCGAGTAACAGCACTGACGATGTTGGAAGACGGCGCTGAAAGTCTTTTCCTAAAATAAAGGCGTCAGCTAAGTTTTTTTTTCGTTCTGACACAGATAATTTAAACTGTGCTTGAGTATCGCGCACCCGTTCCAAACCATGCCGATGTAAAGCTAAGCCAGTAAAATCGCAAAAACTCTGTGCTAGCAGCTCTGCCTGGTTGAAGCCGCGTTGTTGTAGCTTATGGGCGTGGATGGGGATGGGCACGACTGTTAATTTTTTTATACCAACAGCCCCTGATGATTTTAACCAAGCTTCACCCAGACTGTTACCTAAGGTGTGGGCTAAGTGTGACTGATTTTCATATTTTAAAGCTGCGATCGCGCGTTTCAGCCCACCATCATATAATCCCCAGGCAAACACTGGCAGTTGTCCCTGCCACAAAAAGCTGGGATTAGGAAATTTACAGCCTAAAATCTGCCGCTGGCAGTATTGACATAGTTCCCCCTCAGCGGGACGTTGGCACAGGGAGCAGCTAGACTGGAGAAATATTTTAAAAAAACTCTTTAGTCCTTGAGTCCAGTTTCCCATAGCAGTAGCCAGGTTGTGATTCTAAAAATATTCTGGCATGAAAAGCTAATCTAGAATCATAGACTTTTTTATCCTAATGCTTGATGAGTGCCAACGAACAAACCCTAGCTCTACAGGAAAGCGAAGAGCGATTCCGCGCTACATTCGAGCAAGCTGCTGTGGGCATTGCCCATGTAGCAACAGATGGCAAGTGGCTAATGGTTAATCAAAAGCTCTACGAACTTTTGGGATACACCCGTGAGGAACTGCTAGAGCGAACATTTCAGGATATTACCTACCCTGAAGACCTCGATACCTATATGGAGTATGTCCGCCAAATGTTGGCTGATGAAATTCAGACATACTCAATGGAAAAACGCTACATCCGCAAAGGCGGTTCTCCGATCTGGATTAATTTAACTGTGTCGCTAGTGCGTGAAACTCTGCTCCCTGGGCAAGCTACGCAAAAAGATAAACCAAAGTATTTTATTGCTGTTATTGAAAACATCGCCGGGCGCAAGCAGGCAGAAGAAGCACTAAACCGTTCTAGCCAACGATTGGAAACTCTGCAACAAATTGACCGCGCTATCCTGGCGGCAGATTCGTTACCAAAAATTGTTCACGCGGCACTTTCCCGCATAGCTCGCTTGGTGCTTGCTGAACAGTCTTTTGTGGTGTTGTTTGACTTTGAAAACAGTATAGCAAGGATTATAGCAGAAAAATTGACAGGAGATTGGCAAGTTTTAGAAAATGCCACCATGCCGCTTACCGACTTTATCCCTACCCAAGTCTTAGAACAAAACAGAGAAAATGCCTCTGTTTCAAATTTTTACCTAGATTACCCTCCCATACTGCAACGTCAGCAAGCAGCAGAGATGGGAAGCTACATTTGTATTCCTATGTTTACAAAAGATAATATCATTGGTGAAGTGATCCTGGCTAGCGATCGAAGAGGGGCGTTTAATACCGAACATTTGCAGATTGTCAGTGAAGTTGCTAATCAAATAGCGATCGCCATGCAGCAAACCCAACTGCGGGAACAACTAGAGCAGCGAGTTGCCGAACGTACTGCCCAGTTACAGGAAGCCAACACAGAACTAGAAGCGTTTGCCTATTCTATCTCTCACGACCTCAGAGCCCCGTTGCGTAATATGCAGGGATTTAGTCAAGCATTGCTAGAAGACTATGCCGAGCAGATGGATTCTACAGCGCAGGAATACGCTCACAGAATTATCCGCGCTGGCGAACGGATGGAAACCCTGATTGAGGAACTGCTAGCATATAGCCGCCTCAGCCGTGCCGAAATCCAACTCGATCCGCTCAATCTGGCATCCATCGTGGCAGATGCACTAGCCCAGGTAGATGAATATTTCCGGGAAAGACAGGTTAAAATTAAGGTAGACAAACCATTACTGCAAGTGCAGGTATTGGCTCAACGCTCCATTCTTATTCAAGTGATAATAAATCTATTGACAAACGCTGCCAAATTTATAACTTCCGGGGTGCAGCCTCAGTTACGGGTATGGGCAGAGCACAGTCACGAGGTGATACGTCTGTGGGTAGAAGATAACGGTATCGGTATTGCTGTAGAAAAACAAGAACGCATTTTTGCCGTCTTTGAACGCTTGCACGGTATAGAAACTTATCCCGGCACTGGCATCGGACTGGCGATCGTCCGTAAAGGAGTAGAACACATGGGGGGTCGGGTTGGGGTAGAGTCAGAAGTAAGTAAGGGTAGCCGTTTTTGGATAGAGTTATCGACTAAAAGATAGCATAAACCGTTAATCAATCAACTCTAACTCTGCTACCTGGTGCGTAAACCTCTGTGTTCTTTGCGTTAAAAAAATAACCAAAAAATGGAGGCAAATGTTGAACCAGATACTAAACATTCTTCTGATTGACGATAATCCAGACGATCGCCTTCTAGTTATTCGTCAGTTGAAACGAGAGTTTTCTGAACTAAAAGTAGAGCAGGTTTTAGATCTAAAAGACTTACACCAGGCACTAGATGCCCATAACTTTGACCTAGTAATCACAGACTATGAACTGGGCTGGAGCAACGGTATAGAAGTTTTACACGCCATCAAAGAGCGTTATGCTGACTGCCCAGTAATTATGTTTACTAATAGCGGCAATGAAGAAATTGCTGTCGAGGCAATGAAGGGTGGTGTGGATGACTATATTATTAAGTCGCCTAAACACTACATTCGTGTAGCCAGAGCGGTACGTTCAGTTTTAGAGCAGGTAGGGCAGCGCCAAGCATTACAAGAAGCCGAAAATAGATATCGTCGCTTGTTTGAGGGTGTACCAGTAGGGCTTTACCGTACTACACCATCAGGACAGCTAGAGGATGTCAACCCCACATTGGTACAGATGTTGGGCTATCCAAACCAACAGTCTTTACTGACTGTTAGGCTGGTAGATCTATACTTAAAGGAACAAACGCGCCAACAGTGGCTTGCCCTAATCGAGCAAGAAGGCGTGGTGCGTAATTTTGAGGTGGAGTTGCTCCGAAGCGACGGTACCATTATTTGGGTGTTACACAGTGCTAGAGCGATTCAGGATAGTAATGCTCAGTTGCTTTACTATGAAGGCGCTCTAGAGGATATCACCGCAGCTAAGCGAATTGAATCAGAACGCGCCCAACTGTTGCTTCGTGAACAAGCTGCTAACCGAATTAAGGATGAGTTTTTAGCAACTCTCTCTCACGAACTGCGCACACCTCTCAATGCTATATTGGGGTGGGCGGGAATGCTGCGCACTCGCAACTTTGACGAGACTACTGTCGCCCGTGCTCTCGAAGCGATCGAGCGTAATGCTGTAGCACAGACAAAGCTAGTTGAAGCTCTGCTGGATATTTCTAGGATTGTTCGTGGTCAGATGAAGCTCGATATCCGTCCGATAGACCTGGGAATTATTATACAAACGGCTATTGATACCATGCGAACAGCAGCAGATGCTAAGAAACTTGAGATAGATTATATCATCGATCCTGCTGCGAGAAACTTTATCGGCGATCCCGATCGCTTGCAGCAAATTCTGTGGAATATCCTCTCCAACGCGATTAAGTTCTCTTCAAGTGGTGGGCAGATTACAGTGGAACTATCTTTAGGTTTAAACCCCAACAGCGAATATGTCCAAATCCAGGTGAGCGACACCGGCATTGGCATTGCTCCTGAAGTTATGTCTCATATTTTTGAGCGCTTTCATCAAGCTGATAGCAGCACCACCAGAGTACACGGTGGCTTAGGATTGGGACTAGCTATTGTCAAGCAACTGGTAGAACTCCACGGCGGCAGAGTTTTTGCCCAAAGCGGCGGAGTTGGCAAAGGGGCAACCTTTACAATGCAGTTGCCTATGGTGGAAAACAGTAGCGAATTTGCAGCAGAGAATAGGCAATTTGCCCCTTCCCCATCAGGAATTCTTGATGGCTTGCAAGTGCTGGTGGTAGATGACAATACCGACTCCCTTGAATATATCACTATCGTGTTGGAAGATGAAGGTGCTTTGGTAAAGGCTGTGACGTCGGTGGCAGAAGCATTATTAGTGCTAGAGCAGCAAAGTCCAGACGTTTTGATTAGCGATATCGGTATGCCAGTAGCAGACGGCTACTCCCTAATTCGCCAGGTGAGAAGCCAGGAAGCAGAGCGTAGAGCTAGCGGGGTTGTTGTCCAGTCTCTGCCAGCGATCGCTCTGACCGCCTATGCTAGAGAGGAGGATCGAGTCCAGGCTTGCGCTGCTGGCTTTCAACATCACCTTGCTAAGCCTATAGAGCCTAGTGAGTTGGTGATGCTGGTAACCAACCTCTCTGGGCGCAATCATAACTTTTAAAGGTGGGAAGTTATTAATATTTTTTAAACAGGAGACAGGGGACTGGAGTAGGAACGGCAATAAATGCAAAAACAACATTATATGGACGCTAGATTTGGGTTAGTGGTATTGGTTGTGGCTTTAGCACTGATGCTGTTATGGCCAGGATTATTGCAAAATCTATTGGTGGCTAACGGTTTTATGCCGCATGGGCATTGTTACCTATGGAAGCCAGCACTGGTGTTGCTGCACCTTACTTGTGATACTCTCATCGGACTCGCCTACGTTGCTATTTCTGCTACTCTAACTTATTTAGTTTATAAATCCCGAAAAGATATACCGTTTCACTGGATGTTCCTGGCTTTTGGCGCATTCATTGTCGCCTGTGCTGCTACCCACTTTATGGAAGTGTTGACCCTGTGGATACCAGTTTATTGGCTATCAGGAGAGATTAAATTACTTACTGCTGTTGCTTCTGTAACCACCGCTTTGCTGTTGCCGCCGCTAGTTCCTAAAGCGCTGTCCTTGATGGAAACTGCCCAAGCATCTGAAGAGAGAAAATTTCAATTGGAGAAAGCCAATCAAGAACTAGAGGGGCTTTACGAGAAGTTGAAGGAAATTGACTTTCTTAAAACACAGTTCTTCGCTAATGTCAGCCACGAACTGCGGACGCCGCTAGCGTTGATTTTGGGACCAACTCAGAAGTGGTTGGAGTCAGCAGAAGTAAGTCCAGATGTGCGTCACGATTTGCAACTCATCAACCGCAATGCTAGCACTCTGCTCAAGCACGTCAACGATTTGCTCGATGTCTCCAAAATGGAAGCTGGCAAGATGGAGGTTAACTACGCCGAAGTTGACTTGGCTCAAGTAGTGCGCATCTGTGCTTCTCACTTTGAGGTATTGGCTAACATGAGTCACATATCTTTTTCTGTGGAAACTCCAGGGCATTGCCCCGCTCAGGTCGATCCTGATAAAATCCAGCGCATCTGTTTCAACCTGCTTTCCAATGCCTTCAAGTTTACACCTGCTCAAGGAAATATTCGTTTAATACTAAAAACAGAAGAAAAAGTCAATAGCCAAAAGGATGAAAGTGGAAAAACAAATCATCCTGACTCGATGGCTACTATTATTGTTGAGGACAATGGACCGGGTGTGCCACCAGAATTAGGGGAAAAAATATTTGAGCCGTTCCGCCAAGGAGAAGGAGGTGACACCCGCCGCTTTGGTGGCACTGGGTTGGGGCTAGCGATAGTCAAAGAATTAGTAGCACTGCACGGTGGCACGATTGACCTTGGGGAAGCGCCCAGTGGAGGAGCCATATTCACTGTAAAATTACCAATTGTAGCTGGTGCCAACATCGAAGTGCAGGCAACAAAAATACTGTCAGAACTGCCAGCGGTGGTTCTTGATGATAGGCAAGAAGACTCGATAACTTTCACTCTCACTCATGCCAGCTCACCACTGGTGCTGGTGGTTGAGGATAATCCGGAAATGAATCGGTTTATCAGCTCTACGTTAGCAGAACAATACGCGATCGCTACTGCCTTTAATGGTGCAGAAGGTTTAGAAAAAGCAGTAGCTCTGGGCCCAGATTTAATCCTCAGCGACATCATGATGCCTGTGATGAGCGGTGAAGCCCTGGTGCAAGAGGTAAGGAAACACCCAGAACTGGATACAACACCAATAGTGCTGCTAAGTGCCAAAACCGACGACAATTTGCGGGTGAAACTGTTACGCTCAGGGGCACAGGATTACCTGAATAAGCCGATTTCAACGGAAGAACTGCGAGCTAGGGTAGGCAACCTGATTGCCATGAAAGGTGCCCGAGATGTACTTCAGCAAGAATTAAATAGCAAGAACCAAGACTTGACAGCGTTAGCGAAAGAGGTTACAGAACGCAAACATGAGCTGCAGCAACTAGCATCACAGTTAGAATTTCGAGTTAAAGAAAGAACTCAGGAACTGATAGCCGCCAATGAACTTCTACAAGAGGAAATACTAGATAGGCAGCGGATAGAGGAAGAACTGCAAAAAGAACAAGAATTTTTACAAGCAGTCTTGGATAATGCCGAAGCTGGAATTGTCGCGTGTGATGCCGAGGGAGTTCTTACCCTGTTTAATCGCGCGGCACAAGAGTTTCATGGCTTAGTTGAAAAACCTCTAAAAGCTGAAAACTGGGCACAATCCTATGACTTGTATCTGCCCGACGGCAAGACGTTGATGAAAAAAGAGCAGATTCCTCTATGGCGAACTTTCCAAGGCGAGCCTGTCCAGAACTTAGAAATGATGATTATTCCCAAACAACGTTCAGCTCGCACTTTACTAGCTAGTGGGCAAGCAATTGTTAACTCACAGGGAAAAACGCTGGGTGCGGTTGTGGTAATGCACGACATCACCGAGCGCAAGCGAGCTGAGGAAGAACGCGCCCAACTGATACGCGAACAGATGGCTCGCGCTGAAGCTGAGGCATCAAAATGGCGATTTGCCTTTCTCGCTGAAGCGAGAATGGAACTGTCTTCCTGCCTAGACTACGAAACCACACTTCCGCGTGTCGCACATCTGGCGGTGCCTATCCTTGCTGACTACTGCATAATTGATCTGATAGAGAAAAATGGCGACATCCGGCGCGTGGAAGTAGCTCATCTGGTGGCAGAAAAAGAAGCAGTGATGCGCGAAATCCAGCGTCGCTACCCGCCCGATATGGCAGCGGAGGGTACGGCTAAGGTGATTAGTACTGGTGAATCAGAACTTACCGCAGTAGTTACCGACTGGCAGTTAGAAGCATTCGCCCGCGATAGCGAACATCTAGAATTGCTCAGGCAACTCGCTCCTGTATCCTGTATGATTGTACCCCTGAAAACAGTTGGACGCATCGTAGGAGCGATCGCCTTAGTGTCGGCAGACTCAGGACGCCAGTACGATGAAACTGATCTGGCTTTGGCTGAAGACTTCGCCCACAGTATCGCCTCCGCTGTTGAGAATTCACGCTTATACGCTGAGGCTCAAGAGGCGAATCGCATGAAAGATGAATTCCTGGCGGTGCTTTCTCACGAGCTACGCACCCCACTCAACTCCATGCTGGGCTGGGTAACTTTGTTGCGTACCCGCAAGTTTGATGAGGCTAAGACAGCCAAGGCACTCGAGACTATTGAGCGCAATGTCCGCGCCCAAAATCAAATGATTGAAGAACTATTGGATGTGTCGCGGATTATTCGGGGTAAGTTACAATTAAAGATGCGCTCCGTTGACATGATCCGGATAATTGAAGCAGCAATTGAGGCTCTGCGACCGAATGCTGAAGCCAAGGGCGTTGAAATTGAGTCTGTGCTTGATTCCTCGGTAAGCTGTATTTTAGGAGATGCCGATCGCTTACAGCAAATTGTGTGGAATTTGGTTTCTAATGCGATTAAGTTCTCAGCATCAGGTAAGAGGGTGGAGGTGAGACTGATCCGCGTGGATAACTCTGCCCAGATTCAAGTTAAAGATCGAGGGGAGGGTATTAGTCCTGAGTTTCTGCCTTTTGTATTCGATCGCTTCCGTCAGGGAAATAGCAGCACCACGCGATCGCATGGTGGGCTGGGACTAGGGCTGGCGATCGTCCACCATCTGGTAGAATTGCACGGCGGCAAAGTTTCTGCCCAAAGCCAAGGTTTGGGAATGGGAGCAACCTTCACGGTTTTGCTGCCACTGCCAGAGCCAAACGACAAAACAGCTTAAGAGTTGTTTCCTAGTAGAGCATCGACAAAATTCAATCATCCGATCGGCATTTGCGGTCAGGCACCAGTGCAGTATCCTGAGTTAATCGATCGCCTAGTGCGGTGGGGCATCACCTTGATTTCCGTTGAACCAAATGCAGTTGAGAAGACTTATCTGGCGATCGTTCGTGCTGAACAACGTTTAATATTAGAAGCTGCCCGCCGACAAATTTAAGCCACTCAGGAGTCAGCAGTAGAGCGATCGAGTCCTGAGTCAGAATAAGCTTCCTCAATCCGTCTTTTGAGCATAATCCCCAAACTCACCTGCTTCATTAGCCAATACAACACAGTAATTACCACAAATGTCACACTTATTACTAGCACCGGAAGTTTGCTCATTAGATCGCTAGTCAAGGTGTTAAACAATTGATCCGGTTGGCTGATGATATGCCAGCTATTGAAACGTTGGAACCTCCCCAGATAGATACCAATAGCGCTAAGACCATGTATAATTAATTCTATCCAAGTTATAAATTTCCCCCAGCCGTGCCGCCTCAAATAGTCACCCAGGTAAATTACAGACAGAACATAAGCTTCAAAACCAAGCAACATAAACACCAAAAATTGAGGAATGAAAGCGAGGGTAATCATCCACACGGAGTTTATCCAATGACGACTAACAGCATCGATCAGGTGAATTATATCTGTTAACACATAGGGTGCATTTGGTAAGAAGACGATAAAAATCAAAAAACCCACCCACCAAATCAGGGAACGAGAACCGCGTCCGCCCAACAGCCAAATATCCAAAGCCATGAGTCCAATGGTGAGGGCGAACGCTGCGACTAAGTAGATTTTGTTAAGATCGTCTAGATAATTCGTTTGCAGATTTTGGGCAAAGTTAACCACATCCGCCAAATCGTAGCGTTGCACGCCGTAGACAAAAGTAGCACCAAGGAGTATACCCACCCCCAAACGTAAAAAGAGCGATCGAGGTCGATTAAACAACCAGATACTCATGCCCAACGGCACCCAGGCTAAAAATAGATTCCAAGCCATCCAGCTAATATTCTCTTGCCAAATATGCAAATCATTGGCAATCAGTTGATCTGTCATCAAGGCTACCTCATTTTTAAAGCTGTGGCGGAATTTAGGTAATTTGGCATCAGATATAAACAGGTATTATGTTTTATCATACTAGAATTAAAATAGGTTTATCGAATAAGAATTGACTCCTGTCTCCATGATTACCCATTTGAGTTAATTTTTTTTAACGCAAAGGACGCAAAGGTTTACGCAAAGGTACGCAGAGGATGCTGTTATATTTTTGGTTTCGGCAGGGGGATTACGCTGACTCCTGACTCCTGACTCCTGACTCCTGACTCCTGACTCCTGTTGACTCAATTTAGCTCAAAACTTAAAACTCAGCCTATGTCCCAATCGCGCCGTCGATTCGTCATCATCAATGGTGACGACTTTGGATTCTCCAGTAGCGTTAATCACGCCATCATCAAAGCGCACGAGCAAGGTATACTAACCAGTGCCAGCCTAATGGTTACAGGTGAGGCATTTGATGAAGCAGTTGCTCTGGCACAGGCTCACCCTAAGTTAGCAGTCGGGCTGCACTTGGTTCTGATTTGTGGGCAAGCTGTGTTGCCTCCTAGCCAAATTCCCCATCTGGTTGACTCTACTGGCAGCTTTTCTTTCAACCCATTGACTGCGGGATTGCGCTATCAGTTCCATCCGGCGGCGCGTCGAGAACTACACTGGGAAATCCGTGCCCAACTACAAAAATTTTGTCAGATGGGATTGCCACTAGACCATGTAGACGGTCATTTACACCTGCACTGCCACCCAGTTATTTTACAAATACTGGTAGATTTGGCTGACGAGTTTAATATTAAGGCGATCCGGCTACCTTCGGAGGAACTTAGTTTTACTCTCAAGCTGGATAAGGGAGATTTACTGACTAAGCTGGTGTACTCGGCTGTATTTAGCAGGTTACGCAGCTACGGTGAAAGGAAGCTGAAAGCCAAGGGAATCGGCTTTGCCGAGCGGGTTTATGGATTGCTGCAAAACTCGCGCATCTCTGAGGAATATTTAGTAGGGCTGATTCCCCAGATTCAGGCAGACTTAGTAGAGATTTATTCCCATCCTGGACTGACAATTCCTACAGAAAGCTGGGCTAACTCAGGAGAAGGCAGTAAAATATCGCATCAGGTGTACCCAGAACTCGATGCTCTACTAAGCGATAAAGTGCGTGAGGCGCTCTTTTGTTGTGGCTTTGAGCTAACGAATTACAAGATATTGGAGGCAATTAAATCTTTGTGAAAAATTTAATAGTCGTGTTGCTGCTCGTGGTGCTACAAACTTTGGGCGGTGTCTGCCTGAGCCGAGGGATGAAGCAAGTAGGCGTTGTAGAAAAACTCAACCTATCAAATTTGCCACACTTCGGGCTGCGGATGATTGGGAATCCCTGGTTTATAGTTGGACTACTGTTGCTGTTTGCTTTTTTCCTGCTGTATCTCACCGCACTTTCACGACTAGAACTCAGCTATGTACTGCCCATGCTAGCATCGAGCTACGTATTGACTGCTCTGCTCGCCTGGTTAGTGCTAGGGGAAGAGGTTTCTATAAAAAGGTGGGCAGGCACTTTGGCTGTTTCAGTCGGGGTTTTGCTGGTAGGCTTGAGTTCGCGCAAGAACGTTGCTTCCTCAAGGCTTAGGCATTCACGCGAGTAAACTCTTGTAGCTTATGGTGCTTGGGGTTTGGGTGGGTTGATAGCCTAAGCTGTTATCGCTACTGCCCGTAACCTCATTACTGAGGTTATCTAGTTTCTGGTCGAGTTTATCTAGCCTCTGCTCAATTTTGGCTAGCACCTCCTTTAAATCTGATTCGATCGTTATTGTCATAGTTGGTTTCCCAGGTAAACTGATTTCCGACGCCCACCCGCCCCTATTATCCCTAAGCGTTGTAGGTTGGGTTGAGGTACGAAACCCAACCTACTGTTCAAGCGGAGAGCCAATTAATTAGTAAAATTTCTAAGAACGATCGCTAGGTACAAAATACTCACTGCTCCAATTACCGTGCAACCCGTAAGGGATATGATGTTTTAAGTGTAGTCGCGCCACTGGGCCTTGATTTAAATTGCAGGCATCCAGAATCACCACATCAGAACGGTGATGACTGCTATCGTAAACTAAAGTGAGTACCCAGCCATCATCTTCGTCAGTGGCACCCGTGCGAGGTACAAAAACCGGCTCGCTAACAAAACCTTTTGGTGCAGCACTCCACAATTGTCGCTCACCTGTTTGGTAATCGATTTTCAAAATCGCTTGCAGAGGAGCATTACCGCTAGCGGCATGGGCTGCACCGACAAACACATAGCGGTAATCGTGCCCCATTCGTTGGGGATGAACCCAAGGAAACTCACAACAGCGGTTTTCCATGAGCTGACGCTGTACTGTTTGATTGTGCAAATTAACAGTAAAGCGCCACAGTTGCCCCGGTGTTAAACCTTCAAAATTGACTTCTCGGAAATCTGAATCTGGTTCAACTGCTGGTAAAGCTTGATAGCAAATTGAGTCGATGCAAATTTCCTCGCCTCGCTCAAAAGCATTGGCGTGGTGGAAGACAAAACCCGACTTGGCTTCTAGAATCTGCACGGGTTTCCCCGCCTTAACGTCGCGAGGGATGACTATAATCTGAGTGGGTTTCTTTGGGTGGAACTGCACGCACTCGCCCGCGCCGCGCCATCCCAATAAGTATGGCAGGGGATTAAAGCTGACGGCATTTTGGAAGAATATGCAGTAGTTGGGGGTAATTGCAAAATCGTGTATGAAGGCGAATCCGGGAACGCTGTGAGCGTGACGCTGCAAGACTTTGCCCCTGGTGTCTAGTTCGTAGATGGTGATGGTGCTGGAAAGCCCTGGTTTAACGGAAAAGTTGACGAGGCGAGGCTCCCCGGTTTCAATTGCTGGATCTATCCGAGGGTGGGCGGCAAAAGAGTCACCCTGGTGTAAGACTCCGTCAAGATAGTCTAATCCTAGAGTTTCTAAGGTATAGGGATCTAAGCGATGGGGTTCAGCCGCCTCCCATAAGGCGAGTAGTTTACCACCCCAGTAGATTATTTGAGTGTTGGCGATATTTTTAAGCCTGAAGTCAAAAGCATTAGCTAGCACCCCTCCTGGCTTTTGGGTGCCAAATACTCCGCGATAGAGAATTTTGCCTGCTGCCTGTTCTTCTAGAAAGCCTTTTGTACGCACGAAGCGGTTACGAAAGTGTGCCTTACCTTCAGAAAAGGCGATCGCGCAGATCATGCCATCTCCGTCAAAAGGATGATTAATTCTTTGCCCATTGATATCTAATAAACCAGGGCCATTACGAAATAACGTACCATGCAGCCCTTGTGGAATTTCTCCTTCAATATTATCTATCCAATAGTCATACTCATTCGGCTGAGATTCATAACCTTTTTTCCACCCTAGGCGATCGTATGGTACCTCTGAGCTAGGCACCGCAAAGGCTTCTTTAACTGGCAAACTTTGCATTGTTAGTAATCTCTAATAAATATCTAACGTCTCTATTAGGTATTAGGACTTACACTCTCTTCCTACAACTTCTGTCGATATGGAGAGCTTTACCGAGTCACAAGTAGGAGATTGGGGGCAGGCGATAGAGCATCCAACTTCGTCACCCATCACCAACACCAGCTATTATATCATAAATCTCATTCCTTGAAACCATCCCATGAAAAATTTGTTGGCAATTTTATTGTTTGTACTCCTAGATGCCCTCGGGGATGTATTTGTCACCAAGGGGATGAAACAGGTGGGGGAAGTGAGTACACTACAACCGCGCCAGCTACTCAACCTCGTTCGTCGCGCCCTGAGCAATCCCTTTCTGGGACTAGGCGTACTGTCCTTGACAGGATCTTTTGCTCTATACTTAGCGTTACTAAGTTGGGCAGATCTGAGCTTTGTGCTACCAATGACTGCACCGAGTTACGTACTCGCCAGCTTGGGAGCTAAATATTTCCTTCAAGAAAAAATTAACACTTTGCGATGGATTGGGACAATATTTATCTGCATGGGAGTTGCCCTGATTTCAGCTAGCTGAACATGGATATAATAAATGGTCTAGGGATAATGCAGTGCAGATAGTCATTTACTTGCTACTATTTCTATGTCTGGCGGCAATAGGATTCTACGCCTATTCAGTATATGCAGCGATCGCCTTCTTTAGTCATCCTCAATCGGTAGATACAGAATTTTACCCACCCGTTACCATTTTGAAGCCCATCTGCGGGCTAGACAGCGATGCTTACGAAAACCTCGCTTCCTTCTGCCGACAAGACTACCCGGAGTACCAAATTATTTTTTGCATCCGCGACTACTCAGATCCTGGGGTAGGAGTGGTGAAGGAAATTATCCAAGACTTTCCTGGGTTAGATATTCAGTTGGTAGTGGAGGAGCGTACTATTGGCACTAACCTGAAAGTATCCAACTTGGCAAATGGGTTAGCCTACGCGATTAATTCCATTCTGGTAATCGCAGATAGCGATATTCGGGTTGGCTCTGACTACTTGAGGCGAGTGATTCAGCCAATGCGCGATCCTACTGTTGGCGTAGTCACCTGCCTTTACCGTTCCATAACCCTGGGGTGGAGAGCAACCCTAGAAGCCCTGTGGATTTCCACAGACTTCCATGCTGGTGTTTTAGTAGCTAGGAAACTAGAGGGCATGAAGTTTGCCTTCGGCTCCACAATTGTCATCCGCAAGCGCGTGTTACAGGCTATTGGCGGCTTTCTAGCAATTGCCGATTATTTGGCAGATGATTTCCAAATCGGCAATCTATCTGCCCAAGCAGGTTATAAAGTTGTACTTTCCAATTATGTAGTTGAACACGTCTTGGCAACAGCAAGTATAGCCGATTTAGTCCACCGCCAAGTTCGTTGGGCTCGTTGTATCCGCATTTCTCGACCTTGGGGGTATTTGGGACTGATTTTTACCCACGGTACGGTTGCTAGCTTACTGTTGCTGGTTGCCACTCAAGGGTCAATTATCGGCTGGGCTGGGCTAATCATTACTTGGATAATGCGGTTGGCGATGGGTTGGATAGTTGGAGTCAAAAGTCTTCAAGATCCCGTTGCCAAAAAGTTTCTCTGGCTGATTCCGATACGGGATCTGATCAGTTTTGGCATCTGGTGTTATAGCTTTTTTGGCAACATGATTGAATGGCGGGGGCGGCGACTGAAGTTAACTAAAGGTGGTAAGCTAGTACAGGAAAAAGTTTGAAGTATATAGGGGCAACCACAGGGGGATTGCCCCTACGAAACGTTGTAGGTTGGAGTAGTTCATTCTGCCAGTTACGGTTGATTGTGCCTTTGGTTATCGTTAAAGTGGTCGCTCACGATTCGTGCCAACCTTGTAACTAGCACTGATAGTTCTTGGATTGCTCCAGCGTTTCGACCAATGTGTTCGGCTAGCTGGCGGTTCGATTCAGCAATTTGCGCGGCTAGCTGGCGGTTCGATTCAGCCATAGTATCGGCTAGCGCTTGTATAGATCTCGCTAAGAATTCCGTTACTGATTTGAGCGCTTGAATCTCCTCGAACGCTCGACGGTGGTTATCAGCCGCCTCCTGTGATAGTGCTTGTATTGCCTTGGCATTAGATTCAACTATCTTTTCGATGTCATTGCGTTCGCTGTCGGACATTGTTTCCTCTCTGGTATTTACTACATTATCCTCGTTGTATCCGCATTTCTCGGCTTTACCTCAAGAAACGTAATCCCAGTTATCCCACTGCAAACTCCGTGAATTGACGTAAGCTAGGCGAATGGTATGCTAACACAATATTTTGTTTCGGGATGCCTTTATCGACTAATAAATTAGCGACCCCGACTTCTGTTCCATCATTTTGAATCCAAATTTGATCGCCTTTGATATCAATATGAATTAAGGAGCCATAAATTCGTCGTTGCTTACTCCAACCGGTACAAACGAGTTGATAGCGACCGCGATCGCGATCAAAAATTAGTTCCATTTCCACATCACCATAGGCAGGTTGATGGGTACTATACTCCAAAAGGATTTGTTGGATTACATCTGGATAATTTTCTAAGGATACCACTGTAAAATCACCTCCTCCGCTCCATCAAAAACAATGAGATTTAGTTGATACTCAGCGATGGCTAGCTTAGCAAATTCTCGCCGAAAAAAAGTATTCCAAGCTGGTTCTGGAATTGCTAAATATAGAATACGATTAGGATCTTCTAACTTTAAGGCTAGACGATAGTTGAGACATTGACCCAGGACTGTGTGAAATTCTGAAATAGCAGATGGATTCAAAAAAGTTTTAACTTCAACTGCAATTTTTTTGCTGTCTTTCTCTGCTGCGAGTAGTTGCTCTGCTCCAATGTCAATATAAATTTCAACTTCAGCAATATTCAAGTAAAGCGGATCGTGGGTGATCGTCCACCCATCTTTGATCAGGGCTGTTTTCACAGCTTGATGGAACCGATCTTTAGCCATAGCAATAAAATCTAGCTATCAAGGAGATCCTGGGACTGTGGAAAAGTGGGAGGTCTGGTGACCTAGTTCAAATTATAAGATACTGGTGGCGAACCAGGGATGAAACCCTTCACCCCACGATTTTTCAGGGATCGATCGGATGTTGTTTCTTAAACAATCCCCTCGCAAAAATCCTGAAACCCTACAATCTTTACCGACATTGCCATATTTCTAGCCTGGAATCAGATTTGTTACAAAACTTAATTTAAGCATGGTTTTGACCACACCCTATATTAATCAGCGTTCATCCGGGTTCGTAGGGGAAATCCCCCTGTGGTTGCCCCTATAGCAAAAACCAATCCACAGCATCCTTAAGCGCACCCGCCAGGGGCGATTGGGGTAAACCTAATTCTCGTACTGCTTTTGAGGCGTCGTAATACATAGGCTTAGTCGCCATGCGAACGCCATCTAGGGGGATGGCAGGCGGTTTACCTAATGGGGCGAGAATCTGTTCATCAATCCAAGCTACACTCAAAGGCAACCAAGCAGGCACCTTTAGTTTAGGGGCGCTATAACCAGTGATTTCGGATAATCGATCGAGTATTTGTTTTAAGGTAAGATTTTCGTGTCCTAGAATGTAGCGCTCCCCAGTTTTTCCCCTCTGTAACGCTAACAAATGTCCCCATGCCACATCCCGCACATCAATAAAATTTAAACCTGTATCCATATAAAACGGCATTTGCCGACGCAAAAAACGTAGAATAATATCACCTGTTGGGGTAGGCTTAATATCTAGAGGTCCGATAGGGCTGCTGGGATTAACTATTACCACATCTTGACCATCCTTCACCGCTTGCATCGCTTCCTGCTCAGCAAGAAATTTCGACTTTTTATAGTAACCGATTAATTCCTTTTCAGGGCTTTGATGAGTTTCATCGACTATCTTGCCGCAAGCATCTACGCCAATCGCCGCGACTGAGCTGGTGTAGACAGTACGATCGATCCCTGCTTGACGAGCTGCTGCCAGTACATTGCGCGTTCCCAGTACATTATAGCGGTAAAGCATCTCTTTGTCTGCTTGCCAAAGGGAATAATGAGCCGCCAGATGAAATAGTACCTGGCAACCTACCATCTGCCGCCACAAATCTGGATCGTTGAGATCCCCGTTAACAATCTCTATGTCTAGATTTTGCAGGTTATCTAAGCGGCTGGTAGGACGTACCAACGATCGCACTGTATAACCTTCTTGGAGCAGTAATCGCACCAAGTTGGCACCGATAAACCCTGTAGCGCCTGTAACAAATGTTCGCATCAAAACTTTTTACGATATTGGCAATCGTCTAGAAGAGTATAAACCACTGGAACCACAATCAAACTTAGTAGAGTCGAAGCCACCAAGCCGCCGATAATTGCTACAGCCATAGGCGAACGCAACTCGGAACCTGCTCCCAAACCGAGAGCCACTGGTAGCATACCCAGAATCATGGCAGCAGTAGTCATCAAAATTGGTCGCAGACGCACTGGTGCTGCGTTGAGAATTGCGTCAGTGCGTGTCAACCCAGAGCGGCGCAATTGAATTATATAGTCTACCAGCAAGATAGCATTTTTATTCGTCAGCCCCAACAAAAAGATAATTCCAATTGCCGAAATGATCCCAAAGTTGTTGTGGCTAACCAGAAGCGCTACCACTGCTCCCGTTAGAGATAACGGTAAGGAAAAAATAATTGCCAGGGGAGCAACCCAGCCTCTAAACAGCAAAATCAACACCAACAAAATGCACAACACCGACAGCCCCAAGGTGACACTAAAACTCCTGAAAATCTCGCCTGCACGGGCAGAATCTCCTCCCAAATTCAAAGAAATAGAAGCAGGCAGGATTTCCTTAGTTACATCTAATAATTGTTTAGTCGCATCACCCAGAGCCAAATTGTTGCTCAGGTTAGCACTAATATAAGCCACCCGGCGGCTATTAAAATGTTGAATTTCTACAAATATGCCTTCTACCTCGGTTTCACCGGTGACTGTGACATCAGCGAATCCTGGCAATTTCTCAATCCGCTCCTTAATTGCCTTGGCGGCACGGTTAAGCGCTGCGAGATCGTCACCCAAAAGGGTAACTTGTAGGGGTCTTTCGTTAGTTGTTTCTACAAACGGAATGTCTGCAACGCTCGTCGTCACATTGGGGATTGAGGGCAACTGATGACGGAATTGATCTTCTAGTTCAGCCGTTTTCATCGTGCGATCGCTGTGTAGCTTAACATAGAGAGTTCCCCGTGAGATCTCACCCTCGCGAGAACCTACAGTCGTAAACACTGTTTCCACCTCTGGTACACGCAGCAAAAACCCTTCTAACTTTTCAGCAACAGCGCCAGATTCATTCAAAGAAGTGGTTGCAGGAGCTTTATATAATATAAGGAATTCTCCGCGATCTAGTTGGGGAATAAACCCTTGGGGCACGTAAGGCAACAGCCCTAGCCCAACTGCGAAAAAAAGCACAGCCAAGATCAGTACAATACTGCGGTGGCTTATAGACCAGCGTAGTAGATTTCGGTAGCCGCGAACAAAAGTTAGCCAGAAAGGCTGCTCCCGATGATATTTTTTAGGTTTGAGCCAGTAGACAGCCAATAACGGGGATAAGGTACGGGCTACTAGCAATGAGGTGATCACCGCTGCTGAGACGGTAATCCCAAAAGGTTTAAAGAACTGTCCAACGACACCCCCCATTAACCCAACTGGCAGAAAAACTGCCACAATGGTGAAGGTGGTGGCTGTCACCGTCAAGCCAATTTCATTCGTGGCGGCTAGAGCTGCTTGGCGAGGATGTTTCCCTTGTTCCAGGTGGCGTACAATGTTTTCTACATCTACAATGGCGTCATCAACGATGATGCCAATCACCAAAGCCAAAGCTAGTAGGGTAATCGTTTCTAGGTTAAACCCGCAAGTAGCCATGACGATAAACGTCCCTAATAGGGAAGTGGGAATCGCCAGAGCTGAAATCAGTGTTGCTTGCCAGTTCCACAAAAAAGTAAAGATTACCAAAACTGACAAAGCTACTGCCACTGCTAGAGTCTCTATTGTCGCCTGGGTGGCTTCCTGGATATAATCTCTAGGAGTGCGAGCTAAAGTCAGTTGTACGCTAGGCAATGTGGAGTGTAATTGAGCCACAACTTTCTCCACCTGACTAACAACTTCCAAGGTGTTAGCATCTCCACGTTTGATTACCTGTAAGGCGAGTGCATCTTTACCATTGAACCGCACCAAAGAACCAGCCTTGAGGGCTTGAGGGGGTAAAGTTGAGGAA
>CASBRB010000127.1 GCA_949127975.1 Oscillatoriales cyanobacterium PMM_0019
TGCCCACCCTACATTTTTGAGGAATAACAATATGGTTGCAACACCTACTCCAAAATCAACTCCGCTAGCCTCCTCTGGTATGGGAGCAATTCCCAATCAGGAAGGTACAGCTTTCCGCGTTTGGGCACCGTTTGCTTCGAGTGTCTCTGTAGTGATTAATTTTAGTAGTGAAGGGACTAAAACTATTCCTCTTACTAAAGAGAATAATGGTAATTGGTCTACTTACGTTCTTGGTGCTAAATCGGGGGACCAATACGACTATAAAATTACCAACGGCTCCCAGACTCTTACTAAGAGCGATCCATATAGTAAGCAACTTGTCAACTCGGTTGGAAATTCAATTATTCCCGATACTAATTTCGACTGGGGAACAGAAAACTTTACCATGCCGCCTTGGAATGAGCTGGTGATTTATGAGTTGCACATTGGCAGTTTTAACGGTACACCAGGCGGCAAAGAGGGTAATTTTGATAGCGCTATCCAGAAATTTAGTTATCTACAAGACCTTGGGATAAATGCGATCGAAGTGATGCCAGTGGAAGAGTTTGCTGGTGCCTACTCCTGGGGCTACAATCCAGCTTACCCCTACGCAGTTGAGGAAGTCTACGGCGGTCCCCAAGCCTTAAAAAAATTTATCAAAGCCGCCCACGAACACGGAATTGCTGTGATTTTAGATGTGGTTTACAACCACTTTGGACCCCAAGATTTAGGCTTGTGGCAGTTTGACGGTTGGAGCGAAAACGGTAAAGGCGGTATTTACTTCTACAATGATTGGCGCTGCAAAACTCCTTGGGGCGACACGCGCCCAGACTATGGTAGAGGTGAAGTACGTCAGTATATCCACAACAATGCTTTGATGTGGCTGGAAGAATACCGGGTGGATGGGCTACGCTTCGATGCTACTGCCTACATCACTAATGTATATGGCAGAAATAACGACTCAAGTAATGATATTCCTGAAGCTTGGAGCCTAATGCAGTGGATTAACAACGAAGTTGATAGCCAACAGCCTGGGAAGATTACTATCGCTGAGGATTTACGGAATAACGAGTGGATTACTAAAACTACGGGTGCTGGTGGCGCTGGTTTTGATTCCCAATGGAGTACCGGAAAATTTCTGGTTCCGGTTCGTAATGCCATCACCCCCCCAGATGATGATGCTCGCAATATGTATGCAGTCCGCGACGCTATTTATCACCGTTTCAACACGGATGTTTTGCAGCGTGTGATTTATACAGAATGCCACGATGAAGTTGCTAATGGAAAATCTCGCGTTCCAGAGGAAATCTCGCCTGGGAATGCTGGCAGTTGGTATTCTAGAAAGCGATCGACAATAGGAGCGGCTTTGGTTTTCACTGCGCCTGGGATTCCCATGATATTTCAGGGGCAAGAAATCCTAGAGAATGGATACTTCCGAGATACAACCCTAATAGATTGGAGCAAGTTAAGTACTTACGCTGGCATCCACAATATGTACCGCGACTTAATCCGCTTGCGTCGTAATTGGGATAAGCATACTCGCGGTCTTATTGGGCAGAATGTAAATGTACATTATGTCAACAATAATGATAAAATGATCGCCTTTCATCGCTGGCAAAACGGTGGTGCTGGTGACGATGTTATTGTTGTCGTGAATATGGCGAACCGGAGTTTTAAAAACTACAATATCGGCTTTCCTCGCGATGGCTATTGGAAGGTACGCTTCAATAGTGACTGGAATAGCTACAGCTCAGACTTCGGGAATTTCCTCAGTTACGACACCACAGCAAGCATTGGTGATAAAGATGGTATGGCTTTTAACGGCAATATCGGTATTGGCCCCTACAGTGTGATTATCCTTTCTCAGGACAACTGAAAGGGTTTGTAGTGAGGACTTTAGTCCTCAACTAAGGGCTAAAGCCCTTACTACAAACGAAATCAAAGGTTTGTAGTGAGGGCTTTAGCCCTTACTACCAACCGAAAGGTTTGTAGTGAGAACTAAAGTCCTCAACTAAGGGCTAAAGCCCTTACTACAAACGAAATCAAAGGTTTGTAGTAAGGACTCAAAGGTATACTCGAAGCTAAGCTCAAAGCAGTACCTAGGTTATTACCACTGGGTTTAAGCATGGAACAAATTGCCACAGCCTTAGAGTTGGATATCGAGATGGTAAGGCAGGCAACTCAGCAGCCACCATCTAGCTCAACCTAATTGTAGATTTTGACACTCTCCGCTCGTCATAGACGGAGATTCGACCGTTTACTCTGCCGGAGCAAGCTGGATATCCGACTGTCAGATGATTGCTCATCTCGAGGCGATGGTTCCTGGACTCCACCCACAAGGGATCGATATCTTCCAAGGCATAACTTTCCCGCAGCCCACAGGTAGGGTCGATATAATTGACCTGTTTGACTTTATTATAGCATAACGGCGAATGAATTCGCACGCGCGAGCGTTTCCTCCCCAGGTTTTAACACGCGGGCTCCCACGCTCCCGATTTTTTTTTAGGTGGTCATGCTCGTTTATTCTCGTTCCATCGCAAAAGAGGGAAAAAAGCCTCTTAGGCAGAACCTCAAATCAGGGGCAACCACAGGGGGATTGCCATCAAAGGGCTAAAGCCCTTACTACAAACTAAATCAAAGGTTTGTAGTGAGGACTTTAGTCCTCACAGGGCTAAAGCCCTTACTACAAACTATCTAGAAGAGGGCGCGGGGAACAGCAGTGCCATCAAAAGATACAGCGTAGGTGACTTTTGTCGTTGTGGTAGACTGTTTGTTGAAAAAAGTGACCGTTCCTGGTAGCCAATTTCCTCCACCTAATGTCTGTGTTTTGCCATCTGGAGATGTTTGAATGTCGTTGAATACGTCAGATATAGCTGGACTCCAAACGGCATCTTGGCCAGAATCCATTTTATAGTTAAAGCTGGTTATATTATACCTCGTGTCATTCATTAGCACCGCAGGAGGCTCACTAGAAGTCAAAGTGATTACATCGCCTGGCTTACACAATTTTGCTTCAGCACACAGTTTCATGATTTTCTCCCCACGCTTGAGGGTGTGGGATTGGATAGTGTTAGTCACTTGAGTTTCAGCATGCCCCACACCGCTTGTAGCAGCGATAGTAACTAAGGTAATTCCAACTATCAAAGCAGCTTGTGGTAGTTTTATCATTTTGCTTTCCTGCATTTTTTTAATTTGATCAGGACTTACGCACACTGGCATATATAGGGGCAACCACAGGGGGTTTGCCCCTACGAACCCTGGCATATATAGGGGCAACCACAGGGGGTTTGCCCCTACGCACCCTGGCATATATAGGGGCAGTGCGTAAGTCCTTTTGATATTCAGCCCTACAGCGATTATCCCGATCTCAGGACAAACGTTGGTACTGAGGACTTTAGTCCTCAGCCGATAGGCTCAATTAATTAATAACAACTAACAAGCGTCAATTCATCTACCCCAAGAACTACTTTCACATTTAAGTAAACGATTGAGAATGACGATATCTTTCTGGTTGCCTGAGTTGCGGATTTTCTTCTCCATGCCGATGTTAAGCAGTTCTATATTTAAGCGAACCAGATAAGCCTGCTGGACATCGGTGCTAACTTTAGTTTTACTCAAACCTTTCAGATTCTCCGCCAAAGACTTTTGTGGATTTAAACTAAACTTCTTAACGAGGGAATCTACGACATAGCGTTGTTCTGGACGAGCCGTTTGTTGCAGTTTGATGATATTCTGATTTAATATAGCTTCTACATCTCGATCGGCCATTTGGTCTTGCAGCCAAGCCTCAGAGGTTGATATTGGCAAATCTGTCGTTTGCTCATCTACCTTAGCAAACGCATGGGCTTCGGCATAAGAAACCCGTCCATCGTGGTTGTAGTCGGCAGAAGCAACCGCTTCACCAGTGCGACTGCGTCCACTAAGCCCAGCGAAGAAACTAGAACTGTAGTCGCGATAGTCGGCTTCGTTGACTGCTGGGGTACAGCCAACAGAGGGAAGGGTTTTGATGGTGGCGAAGAAGCCACAACGAGATTGGAGGGCGATACCACTCTTAGGATTGCCACCTTGGTATATCATATTGGCGAAAGAGCCTGAAAAGCACTGAGCCATCATTGCCACCACTGGTTTCTGGCGAGGCAGTTTATCCAACATGCTGGAAAACTGTTGCACGCTAAGGGGTTGCTCGTTCCACAGTATCAGTGCGTTGTTATTGTTATCTTCGTGGTTTAGTTGTCCATGTCCTGTAAAATAGAAGAAAATAGGGCGCGTCGGGTTCTGTGGCGCTTTGTCCTGCATCCAACTCTGCAAGTTTTCTAAAGTGGCAGCACCGTTGAGGTTAGGAATTGCAGGCGCTTTAAACTGCTGATCTCCTTGTTCATTAATATAGCGAACAGTGGCTTGTCCATCGTCGCCGTTTGCAAAGAAGATGGACGCTTCTTTTGGGCTATATCCAGAAGTGCGCAGGGTGCGTTGAAAGTAGAGAATATTCTTTTCTAGGGCAATCTCGTTGTAAGAAGGGGCACCGCCACCGCCGAAAGCCAAAAAATTGGGCTTCTGCTGAGTACGCTGACAAGTTGCTGTCGGCAGTGCTTTTGTACTTGGCAAACTGGAATTTATTCCTGCATGTTGCCATCCTAAGAGCATCCCGAAGGCAGAACTAAGTAAAAACTGGTGCAATAGGGTAATGTACGACATTATTATGCAGGAGTCAGGAGTCAGGAGACTGGAGTTAGTGCCATTCAATTATAGTTTAGTTGTAGGGTGCGTTAATGAAATGTAACGCACCATAATGGGTGCTAATTTTCGGTGCGTTACGCTGACGCTAACACACCCTACTCAATGCGACTATATACTAGAGCGTGAGTCGGTCTATGCAACTCCAGCAGGCACCTTAGTTGCCTGTTGAGCTTGCCTCAACAGGCTTTGCAGGATCTCACCCTCAATTACTTCTGTCTCCAAGAGTTTGGTAGAAATCGTTTCTAGCAAGTCACGGTTTTGCTTGATGATTTCCAAGGCTTGCTGATGAGCAGTTTCTACAATTTCCTTCACCTCGCGATCGATTAATTGAGACGTTTCTTCACTCACCGCCCGGCGGGCATTAGGCATTCCATTACCTAGGAACATCGCTTGCTGACCCTGCTCGTAGGCTAGAGGACCTAAAACTTTGCTCATGCCGTAGGTTGTTACCATCCGCTCTGCCAAGTCAGTGGCTCGCTGTAAATCGTTAGCAGCACCCGTAGTAATACTGCCAAATACAATCTCTTCTGATGCTCGTCCACCTAGTAGGGTGGCAATCTGACCTCTGAGTTCGGCTTCATCGAGCAGGAAACGATCTTCGGTAGGTAGTTGCAGAGTATAGCCTAAAGCTGCCATGCCACGGGGAATGATAGAAATCTTCTCCACCCGATTACTCCCTGGGATTAAAGCACCGACTAGAGCATGACCGACTTCATGATAGGCGACAATCTTTTTCTCCTTTTCATTGAGTACGCGGCTCTTCTTCTCTAAACCTGCAACTACTCGCTCGATCGCTTCGGCAAAGTCTGACTGTGCCACAACTTCACGCCGATTGCGAGCTGCCAACAGCGCGGCTTCATTCACTAGGTTAGCTAGGTCTGCCCCTGCAAAACCAGGGGTACGAGTTGCGATCGCCCGCAGGTTGACATCAGGACCGAGCTTGACTTTAATCGCATGAATCTTGAGAATTTCCTCACGTCCCGATAAGTCAGGACGATCTACTAGCACTTGTCGGTCAAATCGTCCAGGACGCAATAGGGCAGGGTCTAAACTTTCGGGGCGGTTGGTTGCCGCTAGAACAATCACCGTCGCTTGCCCGACTGAAAAACCATCCATCTCCGTTAGCAACTGGTTCAGCGTCTGTTCCCGCTCGTCATTGCCGCCGTAGAACCCGCCGCTACTGCGAGACTTACCGATCGCGTCTAATTCATCAATGAAAATAATGCAAGGGGCTTGTTTTTTCGCCTGCTCAAACAGGTCGCGCACTCGCGCCGCACCTGTACCCACAAACAATTCTACAAATTCCGAGCCGGAGATACTAAAAAACGCTACCCCAGCTTCTCCTGCCACCGCTTTAGCTAAAAGCGTCTTTCCCGTACCAGGAGGACCGATCAATAACACGCCCTTAGGAATCCGCGCTCCAATTTGGGTAAAGCGATCGGGAGTTTTCAGGAAATCGACAATCTCCACCAATTCAGCTTTGGCTTCTTCAACTCCCGCCACATCCTTGAAGGTGGTTTTGGCTGATTCGCCCTCTACATAAACCTTAGCTTTGCTTTTGGTAATTGAGAGAGCACCTTGGGGACCGCCAATCCCACCAGCACGCCCTATGAAAAACTGATAGATGGCAACAAGTATCAGTGGGGGTATAATCCAGCCTAATAAAGTGGTAAACCAACTATTTTTTGGTGGAGGGGTAGCGGCGAACTCAATCCCTTTTTCCTCTAGTAGTTTGGGCAACGCCAGATCAAAAATCGGTGTAGTGGCAAGCACTTGGCCGGGCTTACTGTCCACCCCTTTGAGCTGGTATAGGATCTGGTTTTGACCAACTGAAACAGCCGTAACCTCCTGGTGTTCCACCTGGTGGATGAACAGGCTATAGGGTACTTGAGGTATCGTCGGACCAAACAAACCTGGTAAAAACAGGTTGGCTAGCAGGAACAGACCCCCTAGCAGTAGCAAAATGTTGCCCGTCAAGCGAAAGCGAGGAGAGCGGGGCTGGTCTTTAATCGCCATTGTTGTCATCCATCCTTTGAGAAATAGTCATTTTTTCTGAAAATACAGCGTTATATGTAAATAATTGTAACAAAAATTAATAAATGTCAAGGTTTTGGAGTGACTCCCCAACCCACCCCCGGGGTGGGTTGGCTTAGGGCTAGTGCTAGAGCCCGTTCTTATTGTGGCAACGAAATCAA
>CASBRB010000128.1 GCA_949127975.1 Oscillatoriales cyanobacterium PMM_0019
AAGGGGAAGTGTATTCCAGGGTAGTTCTAAATCTTCAGCGTTGCTCATTTATTTTTATTCATATAGGAAAAGTGCGCTTACCCTGAAGGGTGGAGCTACACATACTAAGCCTGCCTACGCAGGCTATATGAACAGGACTTACGCACACTGGCATATATAGGGGCAACCACAGGGGGTTTGCCCCTACGAACCCGCTATATATAGAGACAGTGCGTAAGTCCTGATGAAGTTGAAACTGCATAGACGGTTTTTGTAGGCAAGAGTCCCACCCTAAAGAGTGTGGGCGATCGGGATTTTGAACCCACCTTGGTATCATATTACTTGCAGCTTGGCTACCAGTTTTTGACTTTTCTGCGCTATCCATCGCTCGAACAGTTCATTTTGTAGAGCTTTCTGCACTTCAGGATCGTCTAAGGAAGCTGGAATAAAATGTTCAACTCGGAACAATATCCAAGTTTTTTCCAATGGTAACGGTCCAATTATATCCCTAGGATTAGCTGCATCAACCGCTGCCCTCAATACATCTGGCAAAATTCCCCGACTGATTGGTCCTATCATACCGTTAAGCATTCGATCTTCTGTGATAGAATACTCTCTAGCTAGCTCATCAAACGCGGCTCCCTCTTCAAGTTGGATGCGCAACTCCTCAGCTAGTTCTTTATCGTTTATAACAATCCGAGAAAGAACTACGCGATCAAGAAAAATTTTACGTTCAATGAAATATTCTTGGATTTTCGGTTCCGTAACTAAAGTTTTAAGTTTCTCTCGTTTAAAACGAGTAACCACCTGACTGTGAAAACTAGCGTAATCTCCCCCATTGCGCATTAGCCATTCTTGAAAATGCTTGGGGTCAGACAGGTTATTTTGTAAGCGAAAATCAATCATTGATTGCTCAACCACTGCCGGATGAATTTCGATGTCCGATCGCGTCAGTAACTCTTGCTCGATAACATACTGGCGCATAATTTCTCCCACGAAGTCGCCTAATTTACCAGAAGCTTGCAGATAGTTGATTGCTTGTTTCAAGGAAATAGTATCGTCATCAATTATTAAAAAATCTGTACCATCCATCGGTGCAATCCTCTACACTACTTACTACTTATAGCAAATTTCATTCTACTCGATCGCAGGTTCGTAGTGAGGACTTTAGTCCTTACAGGTTCGTAGTAAGGACTAAAGTCCTTACAGGTTCGTAGTAAGGACTTTAGTCCTTACAGGTTCGTAGTAAGGACTTTAGTCCTTACAGGTTCGTAGTGAGGACTTTAGTCCTTACAGGTTCGTAGTAAGGACTTTAGTCCTCATACTACCCCAAGCTTTAGCGCATACAGCTGGCATCGGTGGCTATAGAACTCTACTATAGAGCGTGTATACGGAATGTATAACTTTGTCATTACCCACATTTTGCCGCATTTTTAACCTTGAAGAGGCAGAGCCTACTATAGGTTCCCAGACTGTAGCGCTTATCGTTACCCACATTTGGCGGCAAATCCTGGCGGGAACTTCTATCCCGCCACTGGTTAAAACCAGTGGCTAATAGCTTAAGTCGGTTAAAACCGACTAGACTAATTCACGACTTACGCAGGCTGGGCATATATAGGGGCAACCACAGGGGGATT
The DNA here is from genome assembly GCA_949127975.1 of Oscillatoriales cyanobacterium PMM_0019. GTDB lineage: Bacteria > Cyanobacteriota > Cyanobacteriia > Cyanobacteriales > CASBRB01 > CASBRB01. The sequence goes on from CASBRB010000128.1 coordinate 1,617, forward strand.
GCCCCTACGAACCGCTATATGTAGTGGCAGTACGTAAGTCCTGGCGCTAACGCGCTTCGCAACGCTTCCGCTATCGGATGAAACCTTTGCAGGCTGGAACCCTTATATCATCGGCTGTCCCGCCGCATCATTGGTACACTGGACTCGTCCAGTAAGTCTATTATCCGGCTTGACAGTATGAGTAATTGTACTTAGCGACCGAAATGTCGGCTCCTCCCTGATTAGTTCCTCCCAAAGAGCCTGTTGTAGACCCTATAATATAAACATGGAAAGAAGTAAGCTCGATCGCACCTCATCTCTTATCCCCTAACGAAGGTGCTTGTGATAAACTAAAAAATGTAGATTCAAAAACATATCGCCTTTTTCTATGAATATATCTTTAACACCAGACCAAGAGCAGTTTATTCAGTCAACAGTCAAAAGGGGTAAGTACTCATCCGCTTCTGAGGTAGTTGGCGCTGCCTTGCGCTTGCTAGAAGAACGAGAGATGAAGCGTTTACTCCGCTTAGAGGAACTCCGCAAGGAAATTGCTATTGGGATGGAAAACTCAGATCGCGGCGATATATTTGATGGGGAAGAGGTACTAAAGGAACTGCGGGAGGAAATTCAGCCCTTATCTCAAAGTGATAATAATCCTCAAGAGTCAGAGAGAATAATTCCTAACGCTTGGGGAAAAACTGTTACATCAAAATCTATTAATGAAGCCATAGAAGGAATGTAACAACTGCGCCAAGAAATTAGGATCGAAAAAGAATCCGTTTTTGAGATGATCCAAGAGGGAAGACTTAAGCATATATAGGGGCAACCACAGGGGGATTGCCCCTACAAACCCTTCGACTGCGCTCAGGGTAAACCGCTATATGTAGAGGCAGTGCGCAAGTCCTGTTGTTCTTATAACCAGTGCCATACTAACGCCAATAGGATAGCAGCGATCGCACCAATCAAAGTATTAAAAATATTCACCACTTCATTAGTCATCCACTCATATTTAGATTGCAAGGTTGCCCCAATCACACTTTCTACGTTAGTAGCAATAAAAGCAGCCACCACACACCAACCGACGCCTATCAAGTCGATTAAACCAACACCCCAACCCAAGAGTGCGATCGCTCCTGATGCCACCACACCTGCTATAGTACCTTCTAAACTCACAGCTCCTTCTGTTCCACGAGCTACGGGCTGTAAAGTAGTAATCAGAAACGTCCGCTTACCGTAGGCTTTCCCCACTTCACTAGCGCTCGTATCCGACAGCTTGGTACTAAAACTCGCCACATAGCCTAACAACAGTAGGGACAAAATCACCCCTCCTACATCCTCTACTTCAACGGGGATAACCCCCCCTGCATCCCCATTGAGAGGGGGGGCAAAAAACGGCACCACCAGAGTTCCCAAAGCACAGAGGGTAGCAGCCAGAGCCGAACCCCAAACATTTTCTGGTCCTCGCGCCCCAGAGCGCTTTTCGGCAATCCCCTCAGCTTCTTTTTGAGCCATGCCGATGCGGGTAACAGCAGAGCCCACCAGAAAATAAAATAGTACCACCAGGTATCCCTGCCAACCAAGCGTGCCCCAAATGATGACGCCCAGCAGCCAAGCATGGAGTAACCCTGCTGGAGTGAGAAGTTTTTTTGGGGCAATCCAGGCTACCACCAACAAAATTGTATTCAATCCCAGAGCCACTAGCCAGGGATTGAGGAAGAATGAATAATGAAACATAAATTCTAAATTCTTCATCATTACTATGAACCAAGTGCTATTTCATCTTGCTTTTCCCATCGGTAACATCGCCCAAACGAAAGAATTTTACGTTGATGGGCTGGGCTGTGAAGTTGGTAGAGAAAGCCCTACTTCTGTAATTCTCAATCTCTACAGTCATCAACTGGTAGCTCATGTTACCAAAGAACCCCTATCACCCCAGAAAACCATCTACCCCAGACACTTTGGTTTAGTTTTCACATCACTTGCTGACTGGGAATCATTGCTCAATCGGGCACAACACCGACAACTGCGCTTTAGAGAGCAGCCTAAACACCGCTTTGTCGGATTACCTACAGAACATCGAACTTTCTTTCTAGAAGACCCCTTCCATAACCTGCTCGAATTTAAATTCTACTCTCACGCGGAGGCAATTTTTGGGAGTCGCGACTTCTCTCAAGTAGGCGATTTGGTTGAAACCTAGAGTTTATCAGGGGTTCGGAGAGCGCATCTACCACAGTCTGGATACATCTAGTGTCAGTTATCATCCAGGCATGGGCAGCAACTGGCACTATCACTTGTTTTCCCACTGGCAACTGGGAATTTTTTGCTGGGACAATCATTAAATCAAAAGGTGTCCAGATCGATGTAAAATTAATCTGCTTCAGCATATCTACATCTCGATTCAATTCCTGTATAAATGCGCTACCAGGACGCATTTGAACGCAACCAGGGCGTCTGGACAGGTAAGCTATAGTAGTGCCTTGGTTAGGAGAGGATATGGTAATCAAGCGCTGCACCCTCGATATTCCCCCCAATCGCTGTACGTAGTAGCGGCTAACCAACCCTCCCATGCTAAAGCCCACTACGTCCAGAGGTTCTCCAGCCTCAAAGGTTTTGTCTACATAAGCTGCGACTTGCTCAGCTAGCTTGTCAAGCTCCACGTCTCCGTTGTTTGGGGTGAGACTAATATCGTACACCGACCAGCCTAAGGAATTTAAGTAGGGAGCCATTTTATAGAAAATTGCTCCTGTGTCATTAATACCGTGAATCAGTAGCACAGGATGGCGCTGATTGAGATTTTTCATAGTACTACCGGAAATATAGATCCTTTATCTCAGCTTAGACGGCCGATCGGCTATCTTCATCCCGCCTATGACAGGAAATCTACTTTTCCCCCAAGGCTTGCACGGATGAGAGCGAGTTTAATCATTGTTAAGTGCGCTTGGGCAGTGCGATCGCCAAAACCCTGAGTAACTATACTTATTGGCTGCTTTATTAAGAATTGTTAAGAATTATCGATTAATCTTGTGCTTGTCACCCAAAAAAATTCATAATTCGTTATGGAAGTCTTAACCATCTGCCTTCTGCTCATGCACATGTAATAACACTTTTCTATCCAAAGTGGGATATTCTGCCTTTCCTTCAAACTCAGTTAACTTCATCTCAAAGCCAGGAGTAACTATCAATGTTCGATTCTATTAAAAAGTTCTTCAGTGGAATTGTAGCCTTCTTTACAGGGTTTTTTAGCCCCAAAAAATCTCAGGACAACAGCTCAGAAGCTCCCAAAGTTAAAAAGGGAGGCGGATATTATATGCAGCTAGAGGAAGCGGCAGAAACTAACTTAGCCGCTGCCAGTCAATCGGCAAAATCCCACTCTCAGGCTGAAGCGAAAAAACCTGAACCAGTCGCAGCACACAGCGAGAAGACTACAGCTAAACCAGCTTCATCAACCAATGGAGCAACCTCACAACCAGATCAACCTCAAGTCAGAGTTGAGCTAGTTCAGGTGGCTGAGGGTCTTAAAGCAGTGCCTGCCAAACCGGAATCTTCCAATAACGGCAAAATTAAACCCCAGTCTACAACCACATTTGCGCCGAATTATTTAATCGGAACTCCTAGCTCTAGAAGTCGGCGTCGTCCCGGTCCCAGTATGGATACATTTCGCAATATGGCTCGTGACGTAAAAACGCCCTCTTAAATGGTTTAGGTTTGGGGATTACTGGTGATAGGAGTCAGGAGCCAGGAGCCAGGAGTTTTGTGTTAGGCGGTCCTCGTCTTGGAGCCTGACTCCTGACTTGCCTGTGTCAAATCCAAAACTTACGTGCCCATCAGATATCACCCTCGCCATACGCCAAATCAAAGAGTTAGTTCAAAAGCGGCTGCGGCTATAGAGAGGGCAACAATAGGAGCTGTGACGGCACGAAGAATGCGACAGCCCAAAGAAACGGGTCCGAAGCCAAATGCACAAGCTTGCTCTACTTCTTTAGGTGTCCAACCTCCCTCTGGACCTGTGGCAATTACAATCGTCTTTTGTTCTTGGTTAAAATTCAAAAGCTGTTGTAAGGAGGCAAGTAAATGAGGATTGTCGCCACGAGCAACACAGATATATTGCTGATTCTTGGTGAAAAAAGATTCATTACTAATTAATGATAACCCTATATCAAAGTTAACTGGTTCTAAAATAGTTGGCACAATCTGACGTTCTGATTGCTCAGCCGCCTCAGTGGCAATCCGCCGCCAGCGTTCCAGTTTTTGGGCACTGGGTTGGAGCAGTGTGCGCTCGCTGACTATGGGCGCAATACAAGCAACGCCCAACTCAGTGCAGGAGCGCACCACATCATCAAATCCGTTGCCTTTTGGCAGTGCCACCATCAGTGTTACTGCTCTTGACAATTCAGTCTGAAACTCAGACACGGTATCGCACTCTACAATTTGAGCAGACATACCTGCCAAAGTAGCCAACCAGGCACTGCCCAATCCATCTATAGCGATAAAGCGATCGCCCTCCCGCAACCTTAACACGCGAGTCAAATAATGGTGTTGTTGGGAGGTTAGGGTAAGGAGTTGGTTTTGAATTTGGCTTGGTGCGATCGCTATTCTTTGTAATCTATGTTGCATCTCAAAAGTTAACTTTTATGGCACTGAATTCCATAGGGAATGCCATTCCACCTCACATAACCACTAGCATATTGGCGATTGCCAGTATGCATAATCAGCAGCATCGGCAACCAGCCTGAGCTACTTTTAAAGTTCAGGGCAAGCAAGTGATCTAAACGAGCAGTAGGAATATCTCCCCTACCGTAATCTCTTTGTTCAATAGGTACCTCGCTCCCTTGCGCCTCTATCATACGACCTGCTATTTTGAATACATTTTGACATATATTACCTTCACAGAACTTATCTTCCACTAATTGTAGATCTAACTGTGTCTGCCGACCGTCCAAGTTACAATCCCATTTGCCCTGCCAGTCAGGAAGAATAACATCTGTGGGATTTCTTCGGTTAACAGTATTTGGTTCAGCTCCCTGTGTTTTCTGCCCAAAAGATAAACAGAGAACTACTCCCAAGAAGCTAACCAAAACCGACAACCAGCGAAAGGTAGTTTTGTTCATTATTTTCTTTTTTAGTTGACACTCCTCGCTCTAAAGGAACAAGATGTTCTTACCAATTATCTATTAAATCATGAGAAGGAGTCCGAATTCAGCATTTATTCTGACTCCTGACTCCTTATGGTTACCCAGTTGAGGTTTTTTTAATCGCATTGCGGCGCTAAGGTTTGCGCAAAGGTACGCAGAGGATGCTGTTGGATTTTTGGTTTCAGCAGAGGGGGGTTACGCTGTTTTTACGGAGAGTTGGCTTCTAAATTTGTCTGTAAGTACGCTTCCAGTACCTCTGTTACCAGTTCAGTAAGGGGTTTGCTTTGGCGTGTTGCCGCTTCCTTTATCTGGGCATAAACATCAGGGCGAACGCTGATGCGAGGGCGGGATTTTCGGGCAGAAGTGGTTTTTAAGTCATTGCCAATATCTGCCTCATTGATGGCCTCAGCGGTTGCAGTTTCAGGCTCGTAGGTGACGACAAACTCGCGGATGGCATCGTTACCGACGCGCGAACAGAAGTCCCCAAAACTTTCCCCAGTTTGACGCCCATTTTTGAAGTAGACAAAAATTGGCTCTAACTGAACTTCTAAGTCATTGAGGTGCAGCTTATCCACGTAAGCTTGTGCTAGGCGCGTTTGAGCTGGCGAACCACCTAACCAAACCTGATAAATATCAGCTCCACTACCAACAAAAGCTAATTCTGCCATGTAGGGACGGGAACAACCATTCGGACACCCCGTTATCCGCACGACAAAGTGTTCTTGCTCTAAGCCTAGTTTGTTGAGTAGTGCCCGAATTCGCGTAAGGATACTCGGTATTACCCGTTCTGCTTCGGTGATTGCTAAGCCACAAGTCGGCAGTGCTGGGCAAGCCATCGAAAAACGCACTAGCGGATCGATCGCGTTGGGATCGATAATAACACCATGCTGGTCTAATATCTCTTGAATAGTCGATCGCTTGGCGGGATCTATATCGTGGACAATCAGGTTTTGATGGGGTGTCAACCGCATAGGCAGCGACAACTGCTGGACAATTTCCCGCAGTGCTGTTTTTAGCTTAAAGGTACCTTCATCCTTAATCCGACCATTTTCAATGGTAATTCCTAAAAATAGCTTGCCGTCTCCCTGTTCGTGCCATCCCAGGAAATCTTCATACTTAAATTCGGGTAAAGGCTTATAGGGTGTCAGTTGTTTCCCAAAGTAGTCTTCTACCGTAGCACGGAATTTATCAACACCCCACTCTTCGAGCAGGTATTTCATCCGCGCATGGCGGCGGCTGACACGATCGCCATAATCCCGCTGAGTTGCTACAATCGCCTTAACTAGGTCGTAGATATCATCTTTATCCACATAACCAATGGGATCGGCTAGACGGGCGAATGTCTCTTCCTTATTGTGGGTGCGTCCCAGCCCTCCACCAGCTAGTATGTTAAATCCCTCCAGTTCGCCCTGGTTATCGGTGATTACCACCAAGCTGACATCTTGGGAATAAAGGTCAACAGAATTATCTCCCGGTACGGTAACGGCAATTTTGAACTTGCGGGGCATATAGTGGTCCCCATAAATTGGTTCTTCCTTGCCAGCAATATTTGTGCCGTTGCCATCGTGCAGTCGCGCCGCCTTCACTTCGGGGGCTTCTTCGCCGCTGATTACCTTTTCGCCATCCAGCCAAATCTCGTAATATGCGCCAGTTTGAGGACGCAGCAAATCGGCAATGTTGTTAGCGTATTTCCAGGCGTAATCGTATTCGGGACGATTTTTATAGGGGGCTGGTGGAGCCATGACATTGCGGTTCACATCGCCACAGCCTCCTAGTGTCGAGCCCATGCTTTTGACGATAGAAGCGATCGTCGTTTTGAGATTTTTCTTTAAAATCCCATGCACCTGAAACCCTTGGCGGGTAGTCGCACGTAGGGTTTGATTGCCGTATTCTTGGGATAGTTGGTCTAAAGTGAGATATAGCTGCGGTGGAATAAATCCCCCCGGACTACGGGTGCGCAGCATGAACTGGTAGTCTTTCTCTTGACCTTTAACCCGGTTATCCCGGTTATCTTGCTGGTATGAGCCGTGAAACTTGAGTATCTGAGTTGCCTCTTCTGTGAAGGATGAGGTATCCTCAAGCAACTCAGTTGCCACAGGTTCACGTAAATAATTACTGCGTTCTTTGACGCCTTCTACCTTGGAAAGCTTGGTCGCTGGGGGAATTGGAGTTTTAACCATCGGAACTTCGGGACTATACCGTTGAATTTGAGTATCGGTAAATCGGTCGGAATTGTGATCTATATCTCGATCGTACATCGGATTTGGTATTGTGAAACTTCCCTCAAAAGATAGACACCAATAGGCACTGGTAGACTATAATTATCATTGGATTGAGACATCATCTCAACCGCGAGTCGCACGTTAGGCTATGAGTAAAAGTAATCCCGACTGCAATTGACGCTCTCTAGTCAATTGTACAGAGGGTCCTTGGGATGTCTGGTAGTACATCCAAGGCGTATAACTTCAGCTTTCAGGTGTGTCCACGCCCAACCTGGAGTTGCTTAAACCCGGATTGAGTAGCCTGTCTATATTTGGCTATGAGAAAAGGAACTATGATGTTGGGTTTCGCTATCGCTCTACCCAACCTACGCAGAAACTGGGATTTGGTCTGATGTTGGGTAACGCTATCGCTCTACCCAACCTACGCAGAAACTATTGTAGCCGCTTCCTCAACGCTGATACTAAATCATAGGCGCTTAATTACTTACGCCAGTCGCTCCATCACACAGGCAGCGATGCGACGGGCGGCTCCTGGTTTCCCCATCCGTCGAGGACCATTTTCAGCAATTAGTTGTAACCTGTCTGGATAGCGGAATAACTCCTGCACGGCACCCGCAACTTCTGTGGGTTGCTGTACCAGAATTACAGATATTCCTAAGAGACGGCTTTGAGCTTCGGCAAAGGCAGGGGTAAACTGAGGTCCTTTACCAGGAAAAGCTAGAGCTGGTTTACCTAGCCCCACAAACTGCTCTGTTGCAGTGCCAGCCATTGCTATTGCTAAGTCGCCTTTAATTAAGCAGTCGTTATAGGCATTATGTGTCAAAATCAAAGTGGCATTTTCTTTAGTAAATGTTTCCGCCGCTGGATCGCTAACCAGTGCCTTTGATGTCTCAGATGCGCCTAATTGCTGATGCCAGCTAAGGCTGGTCAAAATTTGGCGCAAAGAGTCGAGGCTTAAACTTGGTGCGATCGCTCCCAAAAATATCATCGAGCGTTTACTGAAAGTGGCAATTAATCCATCTATCGCTAGTAAGATTTGTTGCCAATTAGAGTAAGCTTCGGGCGATCGCGAACCGGGGAGAAGGGTAACTATGAGCGATCGCCGTATCTCTTTTAATTCAGCATCTGGCTCATAAAAAATCGGCGCAGGATGTTCAGGCACAATACCATCCATCATCGGATTTCCCAAATCAAAAGCAGGAATAGACAACTGCTGCAAAATTTCTGTAGTCAGTTTGTCTCTGGGAAAAACTGCCTTGCAGCGCCGATGTGACATCAGCCAGCGCTCCCAAGGTAAGTAAACCGAACCTAACCGCTTCTGCCAGGGTTGCCGCCCTTTGCGCTGTCGCAAGGGACCATCTTCATCTCGCAGATAGTATTCAGATTTAGCCGTACCCACAAAAACATAGTCAGCGCCGCTCAACCAAGCAAACAACAAAGGCACAATATCCCCTACCGCCAGGATCGCTCCTCCATTCTTTGCCCAGCTACGGACAACTTTAAACTGAGCCAGAGTCAGTTGCAGTAAGCCTCCCTGCAAGTCCCGCACCAACTGACGCCCATCCATATATATAAACCCACCGGAGGGCATATTCTGTGTTGGTCCGATCGTGGTAAAGCCTTGCTGGCTGTAAGCTTGCCCTTCGCCCACCAAGGGCAGAGCTGCCAGTTTTGCAGAATTCGGCTGTTGTTGCAGTTCCTGCAAAATCCGGACAGCAATCACGTCTTCTCCGTGACCATTACTAAGGCATAGTAGCTTTAACATACTTTAAAAAATACCAGTAAAAACGCCCTGTTAGAATATCGATTTAGCTAATCTGTCAAGACCGTTATGGAACATAACGAGCTTGGTGACGGTCAAATTTTATAAGACTTAAGATTCCTTGATTACAAACGGTCAGCCTTTAACTGGGCAAGAGTTGGCAGCTATCTACTAAGTGTAGCCAAACATCATTGCCATAGGCTGATAGTTTTTCAACGACGCCGACTAACCATAGAGACTATATTTTATGCGTATCCCAGCTGTTGCCATCTTTACCTTAGCTGCCCTGACTTCCTGTAGTTTCGCATCTACGGCACTTGCCAAACCCCCATCTGGCAACTATGTAGTTCCAACCCAAACGACTACCGTTACCAACTCTGGGGCGCAAAAACCTAGCACCTATGTAGTTCCAGCTCAAACGATTACCACACCTAACGCAAATCCGGTAATAGTTCAGCCGGGAACTCAAACTAAGCCTTTGTTTACCCAACCACCTCTGGCTCCTAAGACTGACACTACTAAAGATTTGGTTGTCACAGCCACAGATGTCCAGGTGCTGGGAGCAAATCAGGAATTGCAGCAAATTGTCCTTAATACGATCGCTACCCATCCTGCCGGTGCCACCAGTAATAGCCAGGTGCAAAAAGATGTTGCTGCTATTTTAGGAACCGGGCTATTTGCCAACGCCTCAGCGAACACTCAGAGTACGCCTGGTGGGTTGAAGGTAGTATATCAGGTGCAACCAGTGATAGTTCGATCGCTGCAACTTTCCGGTGCCCAAGTGCTGACACCAGCAGTAGCGAACGACTTGTTCAAATCCCAACTAAATAACCAGGTTAGCCCAACTCTCATCCATCAGAACATCCAAAAGCTAAACCAGTGGTATGCCAATAACGGTTATGTGCTGGCACAGGTGGCATCTGTGGTACCTAGTCGGAGTGGAGTACTCACGATTGACGTTGGCGAGGGCGTTGTTGGCAGTGTCAACCTTAGCTTTCTTGATACAAACGGCAAGCCAACTACAGGGCGCACTAAGCAAGATTACTTGATGAGACAGTTGAAAGTAAAACCTGGTCAAGTTTTCCAAGTGGATGTGGCGCGGGGAGACTTAAAGCAACTGTATAGCTTGGGGCTATTTGATAAGGCTGATATCTCCCTAAATGGTGATGCCAAAAAAGTAGCTGTCAACTATGCCCTTACCGAACACACCGCCCGTTCTGTCAATGTGGGTGGCGGCTACAGCGCAGACAGTGGTCTAGTTGGCACTGTAACATACGCAAACCAGAATATAGGCGGTATCAACCAAAAGCTAAATTTGAACGTCCAGGCGGGTACTCGCGATCTCCAGTTTGACACCAACTTTAGCAACCCATATAATCCCACCGATCCTAAGCAGCTAGGATATACAATCAATGCCTTTCGGCGTCGGGGGTTTAACCAGACATTTGACGAACTCAAGCTCGCCAATGGCGATGAACCTCGGGTAGGACAGTTTGGCGGCGGCATTACGTTTACGCAACCAGTGAGTGATTGGCAGGCATCAGTGGGCTTGAACTACACCCGCAGCAGCGCCCGCGATAGTAATGGTAACGTTGCACCAGTAGATGATAAAAATAATCAGCTTACTTTTAGCAATACTGGCATTGATGACTTGGTTACAGTATCTGCTGGTTTCAGCAAAGATCAGCGAAACAATCCTGTTAACCCTACCCAAGGCTCGGTTCTCAGCATTAGCAGTGAACAGTCGGTTCCTGTTGGCAATGGCAATATCTTGATGAACCGTATCCAAGGCAACTACAGCCAGTACGTTCCCACAGCTATACTCAACAAAAGTAACCCTGACGTGTTAGCTTTTAATGTGCAGGCTGGTACGACGATCGGCGATCTGGCACCCTACAATGCCTTTACTATCGGTGGCATCAATTCTGTGCGCGGCTACCAAAACGGTCAACTTGCCAGTGGACGCAGTTTCGTTTTGGCCTCAGCTGAGTATCGGTTCCCCATTTTATCCCTAGTGGGTGGCGTCTTATTTGCTGACTATGGTTCTGACTTAGGAACTGCCAGTAGCGTACCGGGACAGCCTGGAATCGAGCAGAGCAAACCGGGAAGTGGCTTGGGTTACGGAGCTGGTTTACGCCTCAACTCACCGCTAGGCATCATCCGCGCTGACTTTGGTTTGAATAACCAGGGTCAAGGCAGACTCGAATTTGGTATTGGTCAAAGATTTTAGCAT
>CASBRB010000129.1 GCA_949127975.1 Oscillatoriales cyanobacterium PMM_0019
AGCCCTGCTAGTGTTCTGTGGCACCTCGTTTTCTCACTCTACACATGTCCAACTCCAGCATAGAAAATGTGGGTAATGACAAGGGCTTTGAATCGGGAGGCACCAGCCGAGTGAAGGCGTTACCAGGCTCTGCCTGGTAACGAGAAAAAGGGGGTAGCTAACCCGGATTTGGTATCAAAGCCAAATGATGGATGTCAGTGCTACGGTATATCATACCCAAACAAATTCGGGTTAACCTCCCCTAACTGCAAATCCGCTAACCCATACTCAGCCCAACGTCGCTCAACCATCGCCGCTACATCCGGATCTGATTCTAACGCTTCCCCCCATTCATGCTCGGTTTCTGGTGGAATCTTCGTAGTCGCATCGATCCCCATTCTCCCACCTAAACCAATCTTCTCACTAGCAAAATCCAAACTATCAAAAGGCGTATTCGGTAGAATAAAAACATCTCGCACTGGGTCAACTTTAGAACTAATTGCCCACACTACTTGACGCGGATCTCGAACATTAATGTCCTTATCCACCACAATCACAAACTTAGTGTAAGTGAATTGTGGTAAAGCACTCCAAAAAGCAAGTGCCGCACGTCGCGCTTGTCCAGGATAAGCTTTATCAATGGAAATAATCGCCGCTTTGTAACTGAGGGCTTCCATCGGCAAGAAGAAATCAACTATTTCTGAGACTTGTTGCCGTAGAATGGGGGTGTAGATACGGTTAAGTGCGATCGCCATCATCGCTTCTTCCTTGGGTGGACGTCCGCTAAATGTCGTCAAATAGATAGGCTCTTTCCGGTGTGTCATACAGTGGAAGCGAATCAGGGGCGAATCCTCTACCCCGCCGTAATATCCCATATGATCCCCAAAGGGACCATCCGGCAGCACTTCTCCTGGGGTTATCGTGCCTTCCAAGACAAATTCGGAGTCGGCAGGCACTTCTAAATCCATCGTCTTGCACTTAGCCAACTGTACCCCACTACCGCCATATAATCCAGCAAACAGCCATTCTGATAAATCTACTGGAATGGGTGTGGCTGCTGCCATAATAATTAAAGGATCTACACCGAGAGCGATCGCTATTTCTAACTTCTGCCCTCTTTCTGCTGCCTTGCGGAGATGTCTCGCCCCTCCCCGTACCGACAGCCAGTGTACCGTCATGGTGTTGCGCGATTGCAGTTGCAGCCGATACACCCCAACATTGGGTGTACCCGTCTCGCAATCTTTGGTAATTACCAACCCTAGGGTAATAATCTTGCCTGCATCTCCCGGATATGGGCGAATCAGTGGCAACTGGGTTAAATCCAGTGCATCACCTTCTACTACCACTTGCTGACAAGGAGGGAAAAAGTTCCGCCCCGGTTTCGCCTTCAGCACGTCAAACAGTACCTTGCCAAACTCTACTGCCTGTGAAATCTTCTTCGGCGGCTTCGGCTGTTGTAGCATTGCCAACTTCTTACCCAGAGTCTCCAATTCCTCTGGCTGCTGCATATTCATTGCCCAGCAAATCCTTTCCACAGTACCCATTAAATTCACTGCTACAGGATAGGACGCCCCTTTCACATTTTCAAATAGTAATGCTGGACCACCCCGTTGTAACATCCGGTTGGCAATCTCAGCAATTTCCAAATCTGGATCGACTAAAGCCTCAATCCGTCGTAATTGTCCCCGTTCTTCTAGTAATTTGATGAATCCCCGTAAGTCTCTCGCCATTGTTTTTAAAGTTATGAAGTTTTCTTACTCTATCAGGACTTACGCACTGCCTCTATATATAGCGGTTCGTAGGGGCAATCCCCCTGTGGTTGCCCCTATATGTGCCCAGTGTGCGTAAGTCCTGTCTATTATGGACACAGGAGCAACTATAGGTTTAGGTTAAAAATCCCCCAGATGCAATGTCCCCAATGTAAATCTACTTCAAGTCGTAAAAACGGTCGTATTCATGGTAATCAAAGATACCGCTGCAAAGATTGCGGGCGTCAATTCATCGAGCCAACATCTTCCCAAGTGGTGCCCAGTGCTGAGGTTGATTCAATAACAGTTTCCAGTAATAGATACCATACATCTGGTGCGGCTGACACGGTAGTGATTCCCCCGGTAGAAGCAAAAATTACAGCTAAGGAACTATTTCAAGCCCTGATGTTACCTGAATTTATTGAATCAGATGCTTTCAAAACCATCCTTATCAAAATTCAGCAACTGGCACAACCTAAACCAGGAATTTCTATTTTACTTTTAGATGCCGAAAATCTCAATAAATTTGATGCCAATCTGGAAATATTTTTGAGTAAGCTGTGTAATTATCCCCTCAGAGTTAAGATTGCCTTTGCTAACTGGAAGAACACTGTTGGAGATACTGAACTTTACGAGCGCGGCTATCAGTTAATTCATGTGCCCACTGGTAAAAATAGCGCCGATGCTCAAATGATTGCAATTGGTGCTGCAATTTGTCGCCATTACTCAGATGCTAAAGAAGTTTTTGTCTGCTCTTCAGATTGGCTGTTAACCCACCTGTGTAATGAATTACAGAGCCAAGGCTTAACCGTGTATCGGGTGCGTAAGCAAAATAACACTCTAGCTGTTGAAAATCGTTGTAATGGAGATATTAAACACTATTCTTTATCACTAAACTCAGAAATTCCACATTTGGAAGGGTTGGTTAAACAAATTGAAGCTGTAATTAAGGAAGAAAACGAATCAATCAATAACCGGCTAACTCAATTGTCTACTGTGGCGGCTCTTTTTCAAGAACGCTGCCAGCTTACTATCAATGAAAATCGCCCCAATAGTGTACCTACAGAAGCGATCGCACCTATTTCAACAAGTATTGATTCTTTGGAAATCTTGATAAATATTTTTATAAAAATAATTGAGATAATGGTTGTTGATTCTGGTTTAAATAAAGTGCCTGTAAACGACATAAAAAACAAGTTCTTGTCGGAATATAAAGAAAATGCTGATTTAATTATTAAGCAACTAAAACCTAAATCTAGTTTGATTAAATTTTTACGAGCCAACACCGATTTTTTCAAAGTTACCTTAGAGGCAGGCGAACATTATGTGGCGCTTGTCAAGGATTTTACGTAAAACTATTGGCTCTCCAACACTTAGTGTAATAAATTTTATTAATCAATTGGCTCGACCCTTGAACAGAGGGAAACTCAAGGCTTTCAAACCTTTATCAGGACTTACGCACACTGGGCACACTAGGCACACACAGGGGGTTTGCCCCTACGAACCCGCTATATAGCGCGTCTAAATGAATTGTAAAATTTTCTTACTCTCCTCTCCCCCTTTGGGAGAGGGGTTGGGGGTGAGGGTATTTTTATAAATGATTTAGACTTGCTATATATAGAGGCAGTGCGTAAGTCCTGTTTATGTTGGGTTTCGTTCCTCAACCCAACCTACAACGCTGGAGTCCTATGAACGCTATGATAGTTTGAAACACCAACTTATGCTCGACGCCTTATGCCTGATGACGCTAGTTTGAACCAGGCAATCGATGCTGCTGTTATCAGCGCAATCAGCATCTCTGCCTACGAAGCTCTTATTTCTATCCAACAGCAGCATCCTGAGTTGCTGACTCCAGGATACAGGGAAGCTACCTGGAGCGAAGCTAACTACCGAGATGGCTTCATGAAGGGGTTGAGTAAAAAAATTTCTCAAGCGGCTTCCAGAGATGCAGTATTCCCATCCCTACGAGAATACCTGGGAATTTTTCTGCTGCCGGGCTTTTTCGATTCTCCCACTTTCATTCAGTTAGACGAAAAGATTCGTCAGCTCATTTATCCAAAAACGGAAATTGGGGCTAGTGGCTCAAGCGAGTCTGCGAGTCCAGAGGGAATTGCTATCTTATTGTTAGATGTTGAAAATTTACAACTAGACGAACAAACCGAAGAATTTTTGCAGACGCTTAGCCAATATCCTATAACTTTTAAATTTGCATTTGCTCATTGGAGCAGCCCCAGTATGCACGGGCAAGATTCTAAATTCGATCGGCGTAACTACGAACTGAGGCATGTTCCACAAGGCGAAAACAGTGCTGATATCCAAATGTCAACTTATGGAGCATCAATCTTGATGCGTTATGCCAATGCTAAGGAAGTTTTAGTCTGCTCTTCAGATCAGGGTTTATTGCATTTGTGCAATGTACTTCATTCTCAAGGCTTGACTGTTTATCGAGTCAGCAAGAAGGGGCAAGTTATTAATATTCTGAATAAAAGGACAGGGGAAACTTCAACTAATGTCATCCAAATTTCCCTTGAAAAATTTCTTTTACAGATAAAATCACTCCTCAAAGAGGAAAATAAACGCTCTGCTAAACAGTGGTTAACTTTGTCTAAAATATCTCAACTATATAAGCAAAGATTTAATTTATTTTTGAGTGAGGCTGTGTTCAGATACAGCGAAGCTCCAAATGAGATAGATTTTTTTATCAATAATCCAAATCATTTTGCCATCCATCGGCTACCCGATAGCCCTGAGGTGTATGTGAGTCTGTTTAATAGAACTTTAAGCAATAATGCGATCGCTCCTAAAAATTCCCATAATTCTAGTTTTATAGAGGCAAGGGATGCTTTAGAAGAAGCTCTTGTCAAGATATTAGATTCCTTAACTGTAGACTCTCCAGGAAGTAGCGTCGCTCTGGGAATGTTAGCAAATGAATTTAGCGATCGCTACGGGCACAAAGTTACTGATGCGATCGAGAAATTGCAGCTAAAAGGTAATTTTCGGGAATTTCTCCAATCAAGTCGTTCCTTCAGACTCGAACAAAAAAACGGTGCATGGCAAGTAGCACTCGCTAATGATTAGCTTTAGTCAACTGATAATTCTCTCTTAAGAGTGACTATTTTCTTCAGTATTAACGGGCACAATTGATCTTCAGGCAAGGTTTTAAACTGTATTTTCACCACGCTATGAAAATCGATCGCGTTCACTTTTACGTAGAAGATGCCAGAGCTTGGCGCGACTGGTTTGTAGGCATACTAAGCTTTCACCAAGTTGCCGATGTCAGTTGCAACCACACCCGCTCTTATGTGGTGAAAAGTGGAGCAGTTTACTTTGTTTTGTCTTCTCCTCTGACAGCCGCAAGCCCCGTCGCTGAGTTTTTGCGGATGCACCCTCCCGGTGTGGCAGACGTGGCGTTTCGAGTCAAAGATGTGGAACTGGTTATGGAAAGGGCTGTTAATGGCGGGGCTAAGGTTTTACAACCTATTCAACAACAACCATCCTTGAAGTGGTGTAAAATTGCTGCTTGGGGTTCCCTTAGTCATACCTTGATAGAGGCAACAGATGATTCCTCATGGGGTTGCGATCGTCCAGAATCTACAATGGATAATGGATACTTTATTGGTATCGATCATATAGTACTCAATGTTGCTGCCGGGGATTTGCATCGAGCGGCGGCTTGGTATGAAGAGGTTTTAGGATTCGGCAGGCAGCAGGTATTTGAAATTCAAACTGAGCAATCAGGGCTACGTTCTCAGGTTATGGTTCATCCTAGTGGTGGGGTGCAATTGCCGATTAATGAGCCGACTTCTGCTAATTCCCAAATTCAAGAGTTTCTTGATATTAATCAAGGGGCAGGTATCCAGCATATCGCTTTGCGGACTAATAATATTGTAAAAGCGATCGGCCACCTGCGCTCCTCTGGTTTATCTTTTATTCCGGTTCCCTCTACCTACTATACCCATCTCCAATACCAACATCCCTCACGTAATCTATCAACCCCTGAATGGGAGGAAATCGCAAGAGAGCAAATTTTGGTGGATTGGCAAGATGATTCGGTAAGCCTTACCCCTACAGCACTGCTGCTGCAAACCTTCACGCAACCGATTTTTGCACAGCCGACTTTCTTTTTTGAGTTTATCGAGCGTCGGCAAGACGCACGAGGCTTTGGTGCTGGCAACTTCCGCGCTTTGTTTCAAGCTATGGAGAGGGAGCAGTTGAAGCGCAGTAGCCTTTGATATTGAAATTCTTTGGCTTCTGATGTTAAATGTTTTTAACGCAAAGGTACGCAAAGGTAAGCCCAAAGGGCGCGGAGGATGCTGCAATGCTGATGTCAGCGGAAATGATATAAAATTTAATATAGGTGGTTAAATTGTAAAAATTACTCCCAAAGATGTTAAGACTTATTACTGATTTTGATGGTCCGATTATGGACGTTTCTGAGCGATATTACCGCGTTTATCAGTTTTGTCTGGAAAATATCCGATTTCCAGAGCAGGCTGTACGGCAACTATCTAAGGAGGTATTTTGGAGTCTAAAGCGATCGTGCGTTCCAGAAACACAAATCGGTATGATGTCTGGGTTAGATGAAGTCCAAGCTAAAGAGTTTTCTCGGCTGCGTAAGCAAACAGTTCATTCACTGTCGTACATGGTATATGACTGTCTCGCCCCTGAAGCAATAGATGCCCTGGAAAAGGTACAACTGGCTGGCGTCGATTTAGTCGTTATGACCATGCGCCGCTCTCTAGAGCTAGAATATGCTTTCAATCGTTACAATTTAGAGCGATTTTTTCCCGAAAACCGATGCTATCAGCTCACCAACGACTACGTCAAAACCCGTGATATTGATGACAAGCCACTGCTAATGGCACGGGCTAAAGCCGAGCTGCCACCCGCGTCTGATGTATGGATGGTGGGAGATACAGATGCTGACATTGCCGCAGCAAAGAAGCACGGTGTCAAGGTAATTGCAGTTTTATGTGGAATTCGCGATCGATCTCAACTGGAACTTTACCAGCCCGATATGATTGTGAACAACCTGAGCGAGGCTGTAGATGTAGTTTTGAGCCACTCTCTACAACACGCCTCTAGCGCAAAAAGCTACTAATTAGCCACAGGATTAAAAACGTTACCAAGGTGATGATTTTATCAGGCGCTAAGGTAACGTAGGGGAGCCAACTAGCTACCAGGGTTCCTAATCCTATACCGAGAAACATCCCGGCGATCGTCAGCAGCAGAGAACGTCCAAATTGTCGTTCTTTGCGATTGAGGAAGTATAAAGTGAATCCTACCCCAAAGGCGATCGCTAACGATAGCGTCGATTCCTGGAAGCCTGGGACGGCAATCCAGCCTCCCAACACTACAAATACACCAGTTGACCAGAGAATTTCTGATTTCGTTGGGGTATCAATCAGCTCTTGCAGCCAGGTTGGTGAGTTTTTTACAGGGGGTAGGCTAAAAATAGGCGGTTTTTCGACTAGCTTCTCTGGAAACCTAATCCTTTCTGGTACTGTAATTTTCCCTTCCTGGCGCATCTTCAGGCGATCCATTAAAATCGCATCATAAGCTGTTTCGATGCTATCTAAAACCTTTTTATCGCCAACATGCTCGGCAAGCAGACGGCGTTTAGCTTCCTGTATTTCATCAAAGGAAGCTTCTTCCGTAACTCCAAGCTGTTCGTAGGGATTGCGATCGCTCATCCAAAACCTCCACCAGGTGCTCTGTTTCGCTGCATTTTTACCAAGTCTAAACTGATTTGGCTTTTTTGGCCGATCGCCTGAGGGCTTACCGTAAAAAAGGTACGAGCCTGTGGTTAGGTGACCATCTAACCTAGTTTAGCGCGATCGTTCTCTATGGGGAACGCTTCCCGTACCAAAACCCGTCCCTTAGCGTATCCCTTTCTAGCGTATGACGCAATACGGGAATGTTTTTCAGTCCTGAGCAAAGCCTGCAAAGGATGTATAACTCTATGAGTTCCATTATATCCCGCGTTTACCCTCAGGTAAAGCAACCATTTAATAGCAGCTAACCCTTAGCCCAAAGGGAGCTACTAGGGAAAATGGGAAAAGCTTCGCTTTCCGGGCGCTTACGGTAAACTAAATTGCTAAAAATATTCATTCGGTGTTAACCAACCCGCGCTTTACTATTAATCTCATTTCCATTAAAATTATGGCAATGGCTCCTGCCAAAATTATGGTCGTGGATGACGACGCTGCCATTCGGAATCTGCTCGATCGCTTCTTAACTAAGAAAAACTATCAAGTGGAGTGTGTTGGTGATGGTAAAACTGCTCTAGAATTGTTCGATCGATTTAACCCCGATTTGGTAATTTTGGATTTAAATTTACCAGATATCATCGGCTATAAATTGTGTCAGCAAATGCAGAGCATTAATAATGTTTTTGTTTTAATGCTAACCAGTCGGGCAGACGCAGCAGACAAAATCAAAGGCTTTTCTCTAGGAGCAGATGACTACATTACTAAGCCTTTTGACTTGGAAGAATTGGCATACCGCGTCCAGGCGATTTTAAAGCGCCAACGGTTTATTGGCAATTCTAAGCCCAACTTAATTTTTGACAAATTGGTTATTGACCCCTTGCGTCGGGAAGTGAAACTGAACAACCAAGTTGTATTTCTCACTGCCTTAGAATTCGATCTGCTGTATTTTTTAGCCCGCCATCCTTATCGGGTTTGGCGTCGCTCAGAACTAATAGAAAAAGTTTGGGATTACTCAGAGGTGGTAGAAACGCGAGTGGTTGACGTTCATATTGGTCAAATCCGCAAAAAAATTGAAATCGATCAAAAACAGCCTTCTTGGATTCAAACTGTTAGAGGCGTTGGGTACAAGTTTGATTTTCCCAAAATAAGCTCTCCAAAGGAAAATACCTCAAATTAAAACAGGACTTACCCACACCGCAGTGTGGATGGTGGGTGAAGCCCAGCCTAGGAATAGGTTCTGAAATCTCCTCCAGTTGAGAATTCTGCCTTTAGCCTTCAGCTTTTACCTTCTCCTTGACAGCATGATTTTCTAGGTTATTGGTTGCTACTTCCTGGGATTCCGACTCGGGGAGTGTCTTCACCACTTGCTCTAGATGTTCAGTTTCTCGCTTAAACTCAGCTTCAAACTCCTTCGACGCTTGCTGAAAGCCACGAACCGTTTTGCCCAGACTGCGCCCAATCTCCGGCAACTTCTTCGGACCAAACACCAACAAAGCTATCACCATAATTAGCGCCATTTCTGGCATCCCAATTCCAAAAATATTCATAAAGTTTCTCCTGCTTGGCTCTAGCTTCAGTTTAACTATTGCTCTAGCGTACCTCAATATCTAGCAACAAGGCCGCAGTACATCGCTCTTCAGTGGCTCCCGCCCCTCAACGCAGTAGGGGCGGGTATGTTCATGTATTAAAAATCTACCTCAGAGCCAGCAGTACACTGAAAAATATTATTGCTAGTATAATTAATAAGCTCCAAGACCTTTGAGACCAAAGCCTTACCCGCTTCCCCCAACTGAGGTAGGGTAAATTAACTGGTTGATGCTGCTGAAACTTGTCCTGGTAGAGCGTACATTGCCTAGCATCAGGGCGCTGGGGAAAAGTACAGGTATCGTCTTCATGGTAAACGCAACTGTAGCACAGTGGCTCCTCTACTGTAGCACGGTATACAGTAATGCCAGGATGACCATAGGCTTTGAGAACGGTTTGGCAATGGGGACAAGCGATCGCACTTGCCTCAATCGGGTGATGACAGCGGCGACATTTGGGCATCTACAGAACTAAGCTAAATCGAAAGTTAGCATCTTGACAGTCTTTATTTTAGCTCTTACGCTGGGTAAGCGTTGCGCAGCAGCCCAAGGCGTATCGCTTATGTTATAATAAATCCAGTAAGGAGGTATGGTGCTTGTATAGAACAATCCCAGTAAGAGCAAAATTTACTGATGATGACTTTCTGCCCTTATACGGTGAAAAACCCGACCAGTGGAAACCATCAAAACAATAGCTTAGAATCCCCCGTGTTTTAACCGTGGGGAGATGTCAAAAAAATTCTTAAATAAACAGCAAATGGATAATAACAACTGGGTGAAGCAGCTACTCATGCTCGGTGTGGGCACGACATCCTTAGTCGCCGAGAAACTGCGAGAGGTTGGTGATGACTTGGTTAAGGATGGCAAAATCAATCCCGACCAAGCTAAGGAGTTGGTAGATGATATGATGCAGCAGTTGAAGTCGGAGCAGGGAAACCTTGAGGCACAGATGCAACGGCAGATGCGTAACTTTATGCAGGATTTGGGCGTTCCTCGCCAAACTGAGATGGACGAATTACGGGGACGCATCGATCGCCTGGAGCGTCAGGTGCGCGACTTGGAAAATAAGCTCTGGCATTGATTGTTTAAGAAAGGAGGTTTGATTTTGAGAGAAATTCTCATCAGCTTTGGGGTTATGCTGGTTTTTGGCTTGCTGGTGATTTTGACTCAACTTAGCGCTGGGGAGAAATCTGCGATCGCCACTGAAACTACCCAGAATCAATCCGCTGTAGTTGCAGAAACTGTAACTACTAACCCAACTGCTGATAATACAAAGCTAATGGCAATGAATACTAACGAAGCAAGTGACAATGTGGTGACCACTCCTTCTGGTCTGAAGTACATTGATTTACAAGAAGGAACTGGGGCGACTCCCAAATCAGGGCAGACGGTTGTAGTTCACTACACTGGCACCTTAGAGAATGGCACCAAATTTGATAGTTCACGCGATCGGGGTCAGCCTTTCTCCTTTAAGCTCGGCGTCGGGCAGGTAATCAAAGGCTGGGACGAAGGACTCAGCACCATGAAAGTTGGAGGACGTCGTCAGCTAATTATCCCGCCAGAGTTGGGATACGGCTCTCGTGGTGCGGGTGCGGCAATTCCTCCCAACTCCACCCTGATTTTCGACGTGGAGCTGCTGAGAATTAGCTAAGATCCACTCTCCCCGCCTACAATACGCTTTTTTTCTCGTTCCCAGGCTCTGCCCTTGTCCTTACCCACATTTTCTATGCTGGATTTGGACATGTGTAGAGTGAGAAAACGAGTTTCCACAGAACACTAGCAAGGCTTTTTCACCCTCATCCCCCAACCCCTTCTCCCATCAAGGGAGAAGGGG
>CASBRB010000130.1 GCA_949127975.1 Oscillatoriales cyanobacterium PMM_0019
CCTTCAATTGCTTTTCCCCAGCAGGAGTGCATACTCGCTGAATTTGCACAATCTCTGGATTCATTTTTTCAGGTAGGCTGCCATCCTCATCTAAGAAATAAGCCATGCCGCCAGTCATCCCAGCGCCAACATTACGTCCCACTTTACCGAGGACAACGATCGTACCGCCTGTCATATACTCACAACAGTGATCTCCTGCACCTTCAACCACCGCTTGCCCTTTAGAATTCCGCACGGCGAACCGCTCTCCTGCTATCCCATTAGCAAACAAAACGCCGCCTGTAGCTCCATACAAGCAAGTGTTGCCAATAATGACATTTTCTGATGGGTGGTAAGTAGCTTCTGCGGGTGCTTTAATAATAATCTCCCCGCCATGAAGCCCTTTACCAACGTAGTCATTTGCCTCGCCTTCTAGGTTGAGTGTTATACCCGGAAGGGAAAAAGCACCGAAACTTTGACCGACGCTACCTTTACAATTGAGGGTGATATGCCCGCCAAAGCCGTTGTTGCCATACTGCCGAGCTAGTGTACCCGCTAACCTAGATCCCACAGTTCGGTCTGTATTAACTACCTTAATCTCCTTGACAACAGTACCCTGTTGTTGTATAGCAGCTTTAATTTCTGCATCGTTCAGCAAATCGTCATCTAATACGTGCCCATTGCTGTGAACCAGTTCGTGATTGAGCCAGGAGCGGTTTTCACGAGTATCTGGCAGATGGAGCAAGCAGTCCAAATTCAAAGATTGAGTCTTAGCCAGATGCACGCCTTCACGCATTTTTAGCAAATCAGCGCGACCAATAATTTCCTTTAGGGAACGATAACCTAGTCGCGCCAGCAGACTGCGCACTTCTTCCGCAATGAAATAGAAGAAGTTAACCACATGCTCTGGCATTCCGGAAAACCGCTTGCGCAAGTCTTCGCGCTGAGAAGTAACACCCACAGGGCAGTTATTGGTGTGGCAAATCCGCGCCATAATGCAGCCCTCGGCAATCATAGCGATCGAACCGAAGCCATACTCTTCGCCGCCCATCAAGGCACCCATCACCACATCCCAGCCGCTCTTAAAGCCACCATCCACACGCAAAACCACTCTATCGCGCAGTTGGTTTTCCATCAGCACTCGATGCACTTCTGTCAAACCCAACTCCCACGGCGAACCCGCGTGCTTAATCGAACTAAGTGGCGAAGCACCCGTTCCGCCATCATGCCCGGAAATTTGGATAATATCCGCATTTGCCTTAGCAACACCAGCGGCAACCGTACCAATACCAACTTCTGCCACCAACTTCACCGATACCTGAGCTTGAGGATTAATCTGGTGCAGATCAAAAATCAACTGAGCCAAATCTTCAATTGAATAGATATCGTGATGGGGAGGCGGAGAAATCAATGTCACCCCCGCTTTTGTCCGCCGCAGCATAGCAATATAGGGGCTAACTTTCTTACCAGGCAACTGCCCGCCTTCTCCAGGTTTAGCACCTTGGGAGATTTTTATTTCCAGTTGTTTGGCAGCCATCAAGTATTCTGGCGTTACCCCAAAACGACCTGCCGCTACTTGCTTAATCGCACTAGATGCTGTATCGCCGTTGCGTAACCCCTTCAGGTGGGGTAATAGTTGGGAATGCCCATTTTCATCTACATCATCCAAAATCTGGAAGCGAACGGGATCTTCCCCACCTTCACCAGAGTTAGATTTACCACCTATTCGGTTCATAGCGATCGCTAGCGTTTCGTGGGCTTCCCGCGACAGGGCTCCCAGGGACATCCCCCCAGTGCAGAAGCGCTTAACGATGTCTGTTACTGGCTCTACTTCTGCAATCGGAATCGGAGAACTAGAGCCACAGAAGTCCAGTAAATCTCGCAACGCAGTTACCGGGCGACCTTCCAAATATTTTATGTAAGCCTGGTAGTGGTCGTATTCTCCTTTTCCTACAGCTTTATGCAGTAACTTTGCCAGTTGGGGGCTGTTTGTATGGTACTCACCCCCTGGACGATACTGAACAAAGCCAAAATTCTCCAGCTTTTTCATGCTTATTTCTGGGAAAGCACGCTGGTGGAAAGATACTACTTCTTGGGCTAGTTCTTCTACAGTAATGCCACCAAGACGGGAAGCCGTGCCAGTAAAGCCTACTTCTAATAAATCCCGCCCAATTCCGATCGCTTCAAAAATTTGCGCTGCCTGGTAGGAAGATAGAAGAGAAATCCCCATCTTCGAGAGGATCTTTAACAAACCACCTTCTACTGCTTTGCGGTAGTTAGTTTGGGCTTCTTCGATGGTTAGACGAGTAATTTGACCCCGCTCCATCATGTTCTGAGTTTTGGTATCCGCCCACCAGTTGCGCACTGTTTCCAGCGCTAGGTAAGGACAAACCGCAGATGCGCCATAGCCAATCAGACAAGCGAAGTGATGGGTACTCCAACATTGAGCTGTATCCACAACTATAGATGCTTTACAGCGCAACCCTTGACGAATCAAGTGGTGGTGAACAGCACCAACTGCCAGTAGAGGGGGAATGTAGCTATATTCAGTGCTAACAGTTCCCAAGGCTCTGTCGCTCAGTATCAGAATCTTCTTACCTGCATTTACCTGCTCTGCTGCATCATTACACAGATGCTGCACAGCTTCACCCAATCCCTTGGGACCCTTCTCTATTTCAAACAGCGTAGATAACTGTATTGTCTCAAATTCCGACTCTTGGATTGCTGCCAACTCAGCATCATTCAGCACGGGCGTTTCCAGCTTGAGCAACCGAGCATATTCTGGTTTCGCCTCCAACAGATTGCCACGCCCGCCCAGCTTCATACTCAACGACATTACCAAGCTTTCTCGCAAAGGATCGATCGCCGGGTTGGTTATTTGAGCAAAGCGCTGCTTGAAATAGTCATATAAGAGATGGGGTTTTTCTGACAACACAGCCAGAGGAATATCATCCCCCATACAGAAAGTTGGCTCCTTGCCTTGAACCGCCATATCTACAATCACCATATCCACGTCTTCAGCCGAGTAGCCAAAGGCGATTTGTTGGCGAAGCAGAGCCGGACTTTCCAACTGTCGCTTGTCAGCAAAAGGTTGTTTGGGCAGATTTTGTCGGCTTTTGAGCCACTCACCATAAGGTAGTTTC
Organism: Oscillatoriales cyanobacterium PMM_0019; assembly: GCA_949127975.1. Taxonomy (GTDB): domain Bacteria; phylum Cyanobacteriota; class Cyanobacteriia; order Cyanobacteriales; family CASBRB01; genus CASBRB01. Next base: position 3,123 of record CASBRB010000130.1, read on the forward strand.
TGAGCAACGCGCTGCTTAATTTCCCAGTTTTTCAGTACCTCATGGGTTTCCAAGTCAACAGCTATAGCTTGCCCCGGTCCCAGTCTCCCTTTTTCTACAATATCTACTTCTGGCAAATCAACGACACCAGCCTCCGACGCCACTACTACCATCCCCGTGCGGGTAATACTGTAACGTGCTGGGCGCAGCCCATTGCGGTCTAGGGTAGCACCTACCTTCTTGCCATCGCTGAATACTAGCAACGCCGGACCATCCCACGGTTCTTGGATACCGCTGTAGTATTCATAAAAATCGATAATTTCTGGATGCGAGGCTAAATCCGGTTGATTTTGGTATGCCTCTGGCACCATCATCATCAACGCCTCCAGCGGACTGCGTCCAGACTGCACCAGCAACTCAAATACGTTATCCAAGTTTGCTGAGTCACTGCTATCGCCATGAACAGTTGGTTTCAACTCTTGTAACCGCTCTTGCCACAGGGGATGAGCTAAAGAAGGCTCCCGCGCCATCATCCAGTTGATGTTTCCCAGCAAGGTGTTAATCTCGCCGTTGTGTCCTAACAGGCGCATTGGTTGGGCTAGGGGCCACTTGGGCATCGTGTTAGTGCTGAAGCGTCGGTGATAGACAGCAAAGACGCTTTTGTAGGCTGGATTTTTTAAATCTAGATAGAACTCTCCCAGCACGGCTGAACGTACCATGCCTTTATAGACAATTGTCCGGCTGGAGAAGGAGCATATATAGACATCATCCGGCCATCTGAGATTACTTTTTGTTTCTAATGTCTTGCCAATCCGGCGTCGCATCAGATATAATTTTCTTTCCAGTTCATCGCCCTGTAGTTCAGGGGAAAACACCAGTAACTGTTGGATTTTGGGTTGATATTCTCGCGCCTGGATGCCCAGCACCTCACTCTTTATAGGCACTTCTCGCCAGCCCAGCACTGTCAAATTTTCGTTCGTTAGAACTTCTTCAACTATTTGGCGAGCGATGCTTTCTTTAGTGTCATCTTGGGGTAAAAATACCATACCTACCCCGATGTGCTGATATGGGTGGTTTATTCCCCTGCTTGACAACCACTCACCAAACAGTTTCCAGGGAATTGCCGTCATTAAGCCTGCGCCATCTCCAGAGTCATAGTCAGCACTACAACCACCCCGGTGTTCTAAGCACGTTAAAGCAGACAACGACTGCTCGATAATTTTATGGCTAGCTTCACCTGCAACAGAAGCAATGAAGCCTACACCACACGCATCCCGTTCCTCTACCAGCCATCGTTGCCCAGGATAGGGGATAGCGCTGTGATTCTGATGACCTTGTTGTGGGTTACTCTTTAGACTACTATTATCCATATTTATCCAAATATCAAGCTGGAATAACAATTATATTGCACTCTGACTGGATTTGGTCGCTGTCAACCAGTTTTGAGTTACTGTCTTAGCAAGGACAGCATCTTAAATTATCCTGTTTCGGCGAGCAAAGTCAAGCCACCGAATAATAGCTCGTACTTCTGATTATGAAGTCACAAGTAGCCAGGAGATGAAAAAAGTCATCATTCCTTGATATAACGAAGAAAGTGAATATATATAGCGGTTTGTAGGGGCAAACCCCCTGTGGTTGCCCCTATATAGCAAGTCTAAATCATTTATAAAAATACCCTCACCCCCAACCCCTCTCCCAAAGGGGGAGAGGGGAGTAAGAAAATTTTACATCTCAAATGGAATTGCTATATATGCCAGTGTGCGTAAGTCCTGCAAATGTCATTTTTTTAATATCAAGTCCAGTTTTTACCATAACTGAACCATCTCAACTGGCTATTGCCGAGAGACATAAATTCCGCCAATTCGATCGCTACAGCCAGCAAACTCTTGACAAGTTCATCAATTGCCCTTATCGTTTCCTTGGTATCCCTTACGGCATCGTCAAGATCCATATCTGTCCCCCTTCAATGCTGCGAGGTGACATCGTTCGCTATTATAACACCAGACTATGACCAACCCTGACACTGAATTTGATAGTCCTTGGAAAGATATTATCGAGACTTATTTTGAAGACTTTATCCGCTTCTTTCTGCCAGAAGCTTATGAAAAAATTGACTGGACGCGCCCACCTGAGTTTTTAGACAAGGAACTCAATCAAGTGGTGCGCGATGCGGAACTTGGAAAACGGTTTGCGGATAAGCTGGTGAAGATTTGGCTAAGAGATGGTGAAGAAACTTGGATAATAATTCACGTCGAAGTCCAGAGTCAAGACGAAATAGGCTTTGCTAAAAGAATGTTTGTTTACCACTACCGCATCTTTGACCGATACAACCGCACAGTGGTAAGTCTAGCAGTTCTGGGAGATGACCGAAAAAACTGGAAACCCAATCAATTTGGGTATGAGAAATGGGGGACGAGTATTGATTTTAAATTTTCAGTAGTGAAGTTGCTAGAATATAAACAACAGTGGTCGGAGTTAGAAGCAAGCCTTAACCCCTTTGCGCTCGTCGTCATGGCGCATCTCAAAACCCAAGAGACGCAGGATAACCGCTCCGAGCGGAAAAAGTTTAAAATGGCTCTAATCAGACGGTTGTATGAGGAGGGTTACTCGCAGGAAGAAGTCGTCAACTTTTTCTGGTTTATCGATTGGCTAATGAGTCTTCCAAAAGATTTAGAGCGGGAGTTTTGGCAGGAATTACAACAACTCGAGGAGTCAATGCGTATGCGGTACATTACAAGCGTAGAGAGAATCGGAATTGAAAAGGGTCGTCAAGAGGGTCGTCAGGAGTGTATAACAGAAGGACTGTTAGAAGCTATTGAGCTAGGTTTGGAACTGAAATTTGGCTCTGTTGGGTTAGAATTGTTGCCAGAAATTTCCGAGATAAAAGACGTAGAGCAATTAAGGGCGATTAAAACAGGAATAAAAACGGTGAATACCCTTGAGGAACTGCGGCAGATATATCAACCTGCCCAATAACGCAGTTAGACGTTTAGCGGTTCGTAGGGGCAAACCCCCTGTGGTTGCCCCTATATATGCCAAGTGCTATTGTTTAGTTTGCTTGAGTCTTTGGTAGTCTGCTACAATACTGTTAAAATCGGCTGAGAGCTTGAGGCACATTGAGTCTAAGTACGGAAGAGCCGTCAGTATCCATTACTTTTCGCGACCTGTCGTATAATGTATATAAAAGTATGTTTACTGAGTTTGCTTAAACAGGAGACTTATGGGGGCTACCTTTGTTAACTACCAGGCACGTTCAAATGAAAGTGATAATGTTGTCCAAGTAGTAAAGGATCTAGTTATAAAAAAAGCTTATGTATCCCCACCAAAACAAGGATGGGTTACAATTTATGACGAAAAAGCTGACGATGAAATTAACTACTATGAGATTAGTTATATTTGTAAACAATTGTCTGCTCTTCTCTCAACAGCTATTTTTGCTTTTATTGCTTATCAAGGTATATATTTTGCGTATTTGTTGTATGTTAATGGTGAGCTTATAGACGAGTTTAACTCCGATCCTGAAGGATTTACATTTGGTTTTGATTATTTTGATTATTGTGATAACTGGATTACGGAAAAATTTAAAGGCGATGCCAATAAACTGGTACAATACTCTACAATAACTACAGATTTACAAGCAATTAATATCTGTTTGAAAAATATACAAAAAGGCATTTTGTTAGGAAAAGAATTTATTTTAGGAGAAGAAGCCATTTATTTTTTTGCCCCTTTACTAGGTATTGATGAAGGTCGAGCTACTACGGGTTTTCGTTATTTTGAAGATGATTTATATCAAGGCTATTCAGACATTATTGAAGATGCTCAGTTTTTTAAATTAGTGCAACGACTATAGTGGTGTTTACCCATTTTGCAGTCCATTTGGTGAATTATAACATGGCCGAAGATTCACGAAATTACTATGATAATAGGACTTGAACAAAAAGTCAAAGCTAAATAGGGTACAATCGAAGATGATGATAATTACCCGCTTGATTTCCCTCTCTTCTTTGATAGTAACCTTACTTGGCACAACTGCCCAAGTCGGGAACACCCAGCAACTGGCGTTAAAACTTGCTGCTAGTGATGAGCCTACCTTAGACAACACAGAGTCTTTACCCAATACACCTCAGTTGTTACGGCAGGGCAATCAATTGTCTATAAATGGTCAAATAAAGCAAGTTGCCTGGAGTCAGTGGCAACGGGGTAACTCAGTTCGCACGGGAATCAGTGATACTGCGGCCATGCAAAGAATGGGAGTGGAACTGTTAAACACAGATAATTATACTCAACAACCTGTACAGTGGTTTTCTCAATCCCAAAGCCTTGAAGCTCAGTTAAAAGGTGGATATCGCTATTTAGATATTACCGATTTTGCCCTTAGCACTGGTTGGCAGGTGCAAGTCGATGGCAATACCCTGCTAATTTCCTCAGCACCAGCAAGAGTGCAGAATATTCGACAGGGGCAACAATCTTGGGGTTCGCGCTTGGTGGTTGAGTTAGATCGTCCCAGTTTCTGGCAAATTAGTCAGGATCGTACTCAAGTAGAGATTACTATTGAGGCATCTTCTGACTCAGCCTTGGCAGCACGTTTTCAGCACTCTGGCACTTTCTCCCCGGTGGTGGCAAGCTCGTCATCCCAAACGACTATTCGCGTCAAGGTTCCCATTGGTTGGCGTCCAAAAACAACCACTATCAACAATCCTAATCGTTTAGTGGTTGACATGGCACCGGATGCTGTGGTAGAGAGAAATATTCTCTGGGCACCGGGAGTGCGTTGGCAACATCAGTTTATTAGTATAGGCTCCGCTAGGTTCCCTGTTGTCTGGCTAGAAGTTAACCTGCGACAGTCGGGGATTTCTCTTAAACCGATACTGAGCGATCGCACAACATTAGTAGGTATTACTACTCTAGCCAAAACCGCGCAGATGTGGCAAGCATCGGGAGCAGTCAACGCTGGTTTTTTTAACCGCAAAGAGCAGTTACCTTTGGGGGCGATTCGTCGGGATGGGCGGTGGTTGTCGAGTCCGATTCTAAACCGAGGTGCGATCGCTTGGAACGACTCTGGCGATGTTAAAATGGGGCATCTCAGCTTTCAAGAAACTTTGACAACCTCTAGGGAAGAGCATCTACCCATTGTCGGACTCAACAGCGGTTACGTCCAAGCTGGTATTTCCCGTTACACCCCAGACTGGGGTGCCACTTATACCCCTCTGACTGATAACGAAACCATTATTGTGGTTCAAAACAACCAAGTTACCAGTCAAAAGCCAGGAGGAGCCTTTGGTAAGACTGCCTTTCCTATGCCGTCTGACGGATACTTGCTGATAATACGCGACAACTCAGAGGCAATTGGTTTGCTAGCTGCGGGTACGACTTTAAACATTGAGAGTAATCTTACCCCAGTGGATTTTAGCCAGTATCCTAATATTTTAGGCGCTGGTCCACTTTTACTACAAAATCGTCAAATTGTCTTGGATGCTAAAGCTGAAAAATTCAGCGACGACTTTATCAGAGAAAAAGCTATCCGCTCCTGCATTGGCACTACGGCATCTGGTAGTTTAATTATCGCCGCTGTGGATAATCGTGCGGGTGGAGGCGGTCCCACTTTATCAGAGCTTGCCCAAATTATCCAGAAGATGGGAGCGGTTGATGCTGTTAACCTAGACGGCGGTAGTTCCACCAGTCTCTACTTAGGGGGGCAACTTATCAACCGTTCGCCCGTCACCGCTGCCCGCGTTCACAACGGTATCGGTATTTTTCTGCCATCTCATTTCTGATTTCTGTTTCTGATTCCGGATGACTGACGAAAAAATAGTATTCATTATTCAGATGTCCGGATTTATCCATGTCGCCCTTCGCCTCTCCCTTGCCCTTTCCGTATTTGACAGACAGCAGGGGGGAGCATTTGTTAGGTTTGATTAAGGACTGTTGTTAGTTCGTGAGCTTAGGCTGGGAATAATAGCTAGAGGCTTAAATATCTTGACCCCAATAAATTTGAACGCTACTAGGAGAAGAAAAACATGGCTCAGTCACAAGAAGTTTCTCAAGTCCCCGCACTCTCAGTACAAGCACTGATGTTGTCTAGAGCAGGAGTTGCCGCTACAGAACTACGCCCTTGGGGTTCGTTCACCATACTCGATGAGGGGCACGGATACAAAATCAAACGCATTGAAGTTAAGCCTGGACATCGCCTCAGCCTGCAAATGCACTACCATCGAAGCGAACACTGGATCGTAGTTTCCGGTACAGCCAAGGTTACTTGTGGTCATAAGGAACTGATGATCAACACTAATCAGTCCACCTATGTTCCCCAATGCACTAATCACAGGCTAGAAAATCCTGGCGTCATCCCTCTGGTAATCATCGAAATCCAAAATGGAGAATACTTAGGAGAGGATGACATTGTTCGGTTTCAAGATGACTACGCCCGCAGTTAGAATAAAATAGCGGCTCTTTTACCTATAATTGATAAGGATGATTAGTCCTCTTTCAGAGGACTTGAGCTATTAGCTAGGGGTTAAAACCCCTAGCGGGCTGTGGGACAAATTTAACTTTGATCGTCGGTTCTTACTCCCTTCGGGCCAGAAGATTTTGTATTTTCTACTCGAAGATTGCTCGAAGATTGCTCGAAGATTGCTCGAAGATTGCTCCCCCACCTGGCTTAATACATAATCTTAGAGCGGGAAGGGAGTAATGAGCAATTGTCAATTCTTAAGCAATGCCTGAAAAAGATGGGGTTGGCATGGAATTAGAGCCGAACGAAGAAAATCAGCCATTAAAAATCTACCTTGATGTCTGTTGTCTGAATCGTCCGTTTGATGACTGGGCACAAGAGCGAATCCGCTTAGAGGCGGACTCAATCGTGAGCATTATGGAGCGAATTCGTATAGGGAAGTGGCAACTGATTGAAAGTGAAGCGATCGCAGTCGAACTGCAGAAAATGAGTAATCTGGAAAAGAAGGAACGTATCTTGGAGCTATTGGAATTAGCGACAGTCGCGCAGAAGATTGACGACAATATTAACCTAAGAGCGCAGCAATTGGAGAGTCTGGGCTTTGGTCTTTATGATGCATTTCATCTGGCGTGTGCAGAGGCGGCTCTAGCAGACGTATTTCTCTCGACAGACGATCGCCTACTGAAAAATGCTCTACGCCATAGAGATAGCTTAAAGGTAGAGGTTCACAACCCTGTTGTTTGGTTCATCACTGTTTTGCAGTCTGAATAAGAAAGAGGAAGCACTCATGACACTACTGGAACTGAGAGAAAGGGGATATCAGGCTTTAGTTAGTCAGTTAGGACAGATGGATACCATTCGCTTTCTACAGCAAATGGGATGGGGATCGGGTGATTATACCCAAGAACGAAAGGAACGATTGGCTTCTGTAACGCGGGAGGATTTTTGGCAAGATTTGCGGAAAATTAGAGAGAAAAATGGATAATGCTCAATCATATTGGCTCTTCCGTACTTAGGTTGGTAGCCTTGCAGACTGGGCATATATAGAGGCAAGCTATAACATAATATTATAATTTGTTTCGTCGGAGTTAAGTTAACTAATGATTCATCTCTCCAAAGCTGCTGCCAGTGAAATTAGACGTCTACAAGCCAAACGACAACACCCAAATGCCAAATTGCGTTTAGGCGTCAAAACTGGCGGTTGTTCTGAGCTATACTATAATCTTGATTTTGATGAAGCAGTACATAGCAGCGATGTGGTATATGACTGTAACGGGATTCCCGTAGTGGTAGACAGCGAAAGCTTAAAATATACCAACGGTCTGACTTTAGATTACACAGAAGACTTGATGGGGGGTGGTTTCCGCTTCCACAACCCCAACGCGGTTGATTCCTGTGGCTGTGGTAACTCCTTCTCAGTTTCAGATGCCAGCGGCTCTGTTAAACATTTATTGCAAAAAAATTGACAGAGGCTATCTAAACTTGGTATAGTAAGAATTTGTCACCAGTTGAAGCATTTAGGAGTTTGACACCCTGTAACTCATGCCCACTATCCAGCAGTTGATTCGTAATGCACGTCAAGAAACACAAGAGAAAACCAAGTCACCGGCGTTAAAGCAATGTCCGCAGCGTCGTGGTGTCTGTACGAGAGTTTTTACTACTACCCCTAAGAAACCCAACTCAGCTCTGCGGAAAGTTGCTAGAGTCCGCCTAACGTCTGGGTTTGAAGTAACGGCTTATATCCCAGGAATAGGTCATAATCTCCAAGAACACTCGGTGGTTATGATTCGGGGAGGTCGGGTTAAGGATTTGCCAGGAGTCCGATATCACATTATTAGAGGAACGCTAGACACGGCTGGCGTGAAAGATCGGCGTCAAGGTCGTTCCAAGTACGGTACCAAGCGTCCCAAAGCGAAGTAGATGTGTGCCATTGAACAGGAGTCAGGAGTCAGGAGTCAGGAGTCTTGGATTTTCTTTGTGGGGCATCGCTGCCATTAAAGAGGGAGTCAGGAGCCAGGAGTTTCTTTGTGGGGCATCGCTGCCATTAATTGAAGACAGTCAATCGAAGATTTACTGGGGGTCTTAAAAACCAAAGAGGGAGAGGGAGAGGTCTCGTGGCTCCTGGCTCCCTACTCTTAAAAACCATTTATCCATCTCCTGGCTCCTGGCTCCTGACTCCTGGCTCCTGGCTCCCTACTCTTAAACCCATTTGTCCATTCGTGTGTGTTGTTAAAGGTTAATTATGACTCGTCGTAGTGTTGCACAAAAACGTCCTGTTACGCCTGATTCGGTGTATAACAGCCGCCTGATTAGCATGATGATAAAGCGGATTATGCGTAGTGGTAAGAAAACCATAGCTTCTGGGATCATATATGATGCCCTGAAAACTATTCAGGAAAGAACGGGTGCAGACCCGTTGGAAACCTTTGAAAAAGCGGTGCGCAATGTCACTCCTTTGGTAGAAGTCAAAGGTCGCCGTGTTGGTGGTGCTACTTATCAAGTGCCAATGGAAGTCAGTTCAGGCCGAGGAACTACACTGGCAATGCGTTGGCTGATTAACTTTGCTCGTCAACGATCGGGGCGGAGTATGGCACTTAAGCTGGCTAATGAGTTGATGGACGCCGCCAACGAAACGGGTAACGCTATTCGCAAGCGAGAGGAAACCCACCGGATGGCAGAAGCCAATAAGGCGTTTGCTCACTATCGTTACTAAAGTTCTACCCGAATTGCTCGGGCAATGGCAGAGAGCTTTAGAAAAAGTATAGAATCTTAACAGAGAGTAATACATAAAATTCGGCGGCAGAAAAAAAGGAGGTAGCTGTGCCACGTACCATCCCGTTTGAAAAAACACGCAATATCGGGATTGCAGCCCACATTGATGCGGGCAAGACAACCACAACCGAACGTATCCTGTTCTATTCCGGTATCGTTCACAAGATTGGCGAAGTCCATGAAGGAACTACCGTGACTGACTGGATGGAGCAAGAGCGGGAACGAGGCATTACGATTACTGCCGCCGCAATCACCACGAATTGGAAGAATTACCAAATCAACATCATTGATACGCCTGGACACGTAGACTTCACAATTGAAGTCGAACGCTCAATGCGGGTACTTGATGGTGTGATAGCTGTGTTCTGTTCGGTAGGCGGCGTGCAGCCTCAGTCTGAGACTGTATGGCGACAAGCAGATAGATATAAAGTGCCTCGGATCGCTTTTGTGAACAAAATGGACCGGACTGGTGCAAACTTTTATAAGGTTTACGACCAGGTCTGCGATCGCATGAGAGCCAACGCAGTTCCGATCCAGATTCCGATTGGCGCGGAAAACGACTTCCTAGGAATTGTAGATTTGGTGCGGATGTGCGCCTATGTCTACAAAGACGATCAAGGAAAAGAAATTGAGGAAATAGAAATTCCTGCCTCACTTCAAGAGGTTGCCCAGGAATACCGTGTCAAGCTGATTGAAGCTGTCGCCGAAACCGATGACACCCTGACGGAAAAATACCTCGAAGGCGAAGAATTCACCGAAGAGGAAATCAAAAAAGCACTGCGCCGAGGCACCATTGCTGGCACCATAGTACCCATGTTGTGCGGTTCAGCCTTTAAAAATAAAGGCGTTCAACTGTTACTGGATGCGGTGATTGATTACCTACCATCACCTATTGATATCCCGCCAATTCAAGGAACTCTGCCCAACGGCGATACAGCACTGCGTAGCCCCAGTGATGACGAACCTATGGCGGCTCTGGCTTTCAAGATTATGGCAGACCCCTATGGTCGTCTAACCTTCATTAGGGTTTACTCTGGCATAGTCAAAAAAGGTAGCTACGTTCTGAACCCAATTAAGGGTAAAAAAGAACGGGTGTCTCGGCTGATTGTTCTCAAGGCTGATGACCGCATTGAGGTAGATGAACTCCGAGCTGGAGATTTAGGCGCAGCTTTGGGGCTCAAAGATACCTTTACAGGCGATACTATATGTGACGAGAACGCCCCGATAATTCTGGAGTCTCTGTTCATTCCTGAGCCAGTCATCTCTGTTGCGGTTGAGCCAAAAACCAAGCAAGACATGGAGAAGCTCTCCAAAGCATTGCAATCTTTGTCAGAAGAAGATCCCACCTTCAGAGTCAGCATCGATCCAGAAACTAACCAAACCGTAATCGCGGGCATGGGAGAACTACACCTGGAAATTCTGGTAGACCGTATGTTACGAGAATTCAAGGTGGAAGCTAATGTAGGCGCTCCCCAAGTCGCTTACCGAGAAACTATTCGCAAGTCTGTGAAAGTGGAAGGTAAGTTTATCCGCCAAAGTGGTGGTAAGGGGCAGTATGGTCATGTAGTCATTGAAGTAACACCAGGAGAACCTGGTAGTGGCTTTGAATTTGTCTCCAAGATCGTCGGCGGTGCTATTCCCAAGGAATACGTCGCCCCTGCTGAGCAAGGGATGAAGGAAAGCTGCGAATCTGGCATCTTGGCTGGGTATCCAGTCATTGACCTTAAAGCAACACTGATCGATGGATCTTACCACGAAGTAGACTCTTCAGAAATGGCGTTTAAGATCGCTGGCTCAATGGCGATAAAAGAGGCCGTGATGAAGGCTTCACCGACGTTATTAGAGCCTATGATGAAAGTTGAAGTTGAAGTTCCAGAAAACTTCCTCGGAGACGTAATAGGCGATCTCAATTCTCGTCGTGGTCAGATCGAAGGCATGGGATCTGAACAAGGACTAGCCAAAGTCACTGCCAAAGTTCCATTGGCACAGATGTTTGGCTATGCTACCGATATCCGGTCTAACACCCAGGGGCGGGGCATATTCTCAATGGAGTTCAGTCACTATGAAGAGGTGCCTCGCAGCGTGGCTGAAGCCATTATTGCCAAGAGTAAAGGGAACGCATAAAGTAGGAATAAGGAACACGTAATTCATGGCACGCGCAAAGTTTGAACGGAATAAACCCCACGTCAACATAGGTACTATTGGTCACGTAGACCACGGCAAAACCACCTTAACCGCTGCCATTACTATGACATTGGCAGCACTAGGTCAGGCACTGGCTAAAAAGTACGATGAAATTGATGCCGCGCCAGAAGAGAAGGCGCGTGGGATTACCATCAACACTGCCCACGTTGAGTACGAAACAGAGAACCGTCACTACGCTCACGTTGACTGCCCAGGACACGCTGACTATGTGAAAAACATGATCACCGGTGCCGCCCAGATGGATGGTGGTATCCTGGTGGTGTCTGCCGCTGATGGTCCGATGCCTCAGACTCGGGAACATATCCTGTTGGCAAAGCAAGTGGGGGTTCCTAGCTTAGTTGTCTTTTTGAATAAGAAAGACATGGTGGACGATGATGAACTGCTAGAACTGGTAGAACTGGAAGTCCGGGAACTGTTGTCTTCTTATGATTTCCCAGGTGACGACATTCCGATTGTCGCAGGTTCAGCACTGAAGGCTCTGGAAAAGATGGTTGCCAGCCCGAAAACTAAGCGTGGTGAGGATGAGTGGGTTGATAAAATCTACGAGCTGATGGACGCTGTTGACGCCTACATCCCTACACCAGAGCGGGAGATTGATAAGCCCTTCCTAATGGCAGTAGAAGATGTATTCTCTATCACTGGTCGGGGTACTGTTGCTACTGGTCGGATTGAACGGGGCAAAATTAAAGTGGGTGACCAAGTTGAACTCGTCGGCATTAAACCCACTCGCAGCACCACTGTGACAGGGATAGAAATGTTCAAGAAAAGTCTGGATGAAGGCATGGCAGGTGACAACGCGGGTGTGTTGCTCCGTGGTATTCAGAAAGCTGATATTGAACGGGGAATGGTTATTGCTAAGCCAGGCTCAATTACTCCTCACACTGATTTTGAATCTGAGGTATATGTGCTTACAGAAAAAGAAGGCGGTCGCAAAACACCCTTCTTTGCTGGCTACCGTCCCCAATTCTATGTGCGGACAACCGATGTCACAGGTACAATTGATGCCTTCACCGCTGATGATGGCACTAATGCTGAAATGGTCATGCCTGGAGACCGGGTGAAAATGACGGTGAAACTAATCAATGCGATCGCGATTGAGCAAGGAATGCGCTTCGCGATTCGTGAAGGCGGTCGTACTATTGGAGCCGGAGTGGTTTCCAAGATCTTGAAATAATACCATTGGGTACTCACTTAAGAGCAGAAAGGCAAAGGCTTTTCTGCTCTTAAGTTGTCGGAAATTTTCTCAAATAATCACTTAAACTGAACCTCGAAAACTAAAAATGGCAAAGATTCAGCAGCAAAAAATTCGGATTCGTCTTAAGGCATTCGATCGCCGTTTGCTTGACACCTCTTGCGAAAAAATAGTCGATACCGCAAATCGCACGCAAGCCACAGCTATTGGTCCGATTCCCTTGCCGACGCGGCGCAGAATATATTGTGTTTTGCGATCTCCTCACGTTGATAAAGATGCGCGGGAACACTTTGAAACTCGCACCCACCAGAGGATTATCGATATTTATCAGCCTTCATCTAAAACTATTGATGCCCTGATGAAACTGGATTTGCCTTCGGGTGTGGATATTGAAGTTAAACTTTGAAGAACCTTTTGCTTGCCGCTGATGAACACTGATAAATGTGGATGTATCTGCGTGTATCTGCGTGTATCTGCGGGGAGCAAGTTTGATCTTCTTTTTCAACGAGTACCAACTAGCGTCTTGAATGGCTTTGGCAATTAAAGACAAAATCGGCTAAAGTAGGTAAAGAAGCGCAGTTAAGGTTTTTACCTAGAAACAATGGCATCGTCTTCCTCAATTGCTGTTCGAGAAATTCCCCTGTTCCCACTGCCGGAAGTAGTCCTGTTTCCAGGACGTCCTTTGCCGCTGCACATTTTTGAGTTTCGCTACCGGATCATGATGAACACGATTCTGGAGAGCGATCGCCGCTTTGGGGTCTTGATGTGGGACCCGTTTACAGGTAAGGCAGCTACAGTTGGCTGCTGTGCAGAAATTATCCAATTGCAACGTCTGCCAGACGATCGGCTGAAAATGCTGACTCTAGGGCAGCAGCGGTTTCGCCTCCTGGATATTGTCCGCGAAAAGCCCTATCGCGTTGGCTTAGTAGAATGGATTCAAGATCGTCCCACAGATAAAGATTTACGAAGCTTAGCCGCTGATGTGGAAAAACTGCTGCGCGATGTCGTGCGCCTGTCAGGAAAGTTGACAAACCAGAATATAGAGCTACCAGAGGATATGCCCAGTTTACCGCTGGAGTTGTCATACTGGGTTGCCTCTAATCTTTATGGTGTGGCGTCAGAACAGCAAGCTCTTTTGGAAATGCAGGATACCGCCGCTCGCCTGGAACGCGAAACAGAAATTCTCACCTCCACTCGGAATCATCTCGCGGCGAGAACTGTGCTGAAAGATGCACTGAATTGATTTTTCCCCTACTGAATTGGCAGAATATTGTAGCTGCCAAAGATTTTCAGCGTTTCAATATAGGGCGTTAATTCGGCTATTGCCCATTGTATGGACGTCTGGCTGGCGTCTGCTTCCAAGTCAATAAAGAAAAGATATTCTCCAAGCAAGCGCTTGGCAGGGCGAGATTCAATGTGGCTGAGGTTGATCCTACGATTGAAGAACACTTGGAGCGGTTTAACTAGGGCACCTGGGACATTAGCTGGGAGAGTAAAAGCCAAAGACGTGTGAAGACCACCAGGGGATGGTTGCTTTGCTAGTACCCAGAAGCGAGTGGAGTTGTCTGGATAATCATTAATCGGATGAGCTAGGATGGGCAGATGGTAAAGTTCTGCTGCTCTAGTAGATGCGATCGCAGCCGCAGTGCGATCGTCATTAAGATACTGTAATGCCTCCGTGGTCGAGTTGCTAGGAATCTGCTGCACCGAGTTGAGATTTTTTTCGATCCAACCTTGACACTGGGCGAGAGCCTGTGGATGGGAATAAACGGTTCGGATTGTGGTTAAACAGGTAGCTTGTGACAGTAGAGCATGAGAAATTGGCAACACCAGAGCCTGTTGAATCTGCAGCGTATCCAGTCGCCACAGAGTATCTAGGGTCATGCCAACACTTCCTTCAATCGAATTTTCCACTGGGACGACAGCCACATCTACCTGCCCCTGTGCAGTTATTCGTAGTGTCTGGGGAATGCTGGCACAAGGATATAACTGCGCTGAAATTCCTGTCTGGGCAAGCCCTTTGGCATAAGCTAGAGCCGCCGCTTCAGTGTTGGTGCCAGCAGGACCTAAATGTGCGATCGATACAGTCATACAAGTAGAAGCCCCAAATGACTGAAGGGAATAGGCTTTTAGAACTACAGACAGCCCTAAAACAACAATTGTTTATTATTGCCACAGAAAGATGGCTAGTGGCAATATAAATTTTTATAATCGCAAGCAGTACATACCGTAAGAAAAGCGGGAGCGTGATAGCCCCGTCAATTTATTGCGGGGTGCCGAGTCGTTGTCCAGGGATAGGGGAGCCAAAGAGGGAGAGGCAGAGGAAGAATTGCATTTTCCCTCTCCCACTCCGGAGTCCCTTTCCCTAGACGCTCCCCTATCCCTGTAGACAAATTGGTGTCAACGCGACAAGAGCTGATTCATCAGGCGTTATTCCTGATTAATTTTTCACGCTTATAAGTATGTTGACATTAACAAAACCTTTTACTATACTACTATAGTATAGCAAAAATTTCTAGGGGTGATACAGGTTGGCTCGGAGTAAGACATCATCATTCGTTACAGAACTACCATTGGTAGTAGACAGCAAGCAGGATGCAGAGTTGTTATCGCGGCTTCAAGCAGCACGACACCTCTACAACGCTTGCTTGTCCGAAGCAATGGTGCGAATGAACCTAGTCCGCAACTCCGAGTTATACCAAACAGCAAAGAAGATACCGAGAGATAATAAAAAAGAACGTAGTGAGGCATTTAGTGCGGCACGTCAAGCTTATAGATATAGCGAGTACGACCTACATGGGTGTTCCAGTGTGGTCAGCAAGCAAGCGTATTGGATAGCTGGAAAAATAGATGCGCAAGTACAGCAGGCTTTAGCTAGTCGTGCATTTAAGGCTAGTGAGCGAGTATTATTTGGACGTGCCAAAAAAGTCCGATACAAAGTACCCACTCGGTTTAAGTCAGTAGAGGGTAAAACCAACAAGCAGGGTATTCGGTGGAAGAACAACCAGGTAGTCTGGGGCAAGTTAAAGCTAACTCCAATCATTGATTGGAATAATCCCGTTATTCAACATGGGTTGAATTGTCCAATTAAGTACGTTAGGTTATTGTGGCGGGAACTGAATGGTAAGCACAGATGGTTTGTTCAGTTGGTTAATGAGGGAGTACCTTATCAAAAGCCACAGAACTATGTATCTGATGGAGTTGTGGGACTTGACTTGAATATCTCCAACATAGCTTTTGTAGGAGATAGTCACGCTGGTTTGCTACCATTTGCAGAGGGAGTACCTACATTTGAACGCCAAATAAAAGTCTTACAGCGTCAGATGGAGCGCTCTAGACGTGCCAATAATCCCGACAAATATCACCCCGACTTTGAGGGGGAACGTGGGCGTCAAAACATCACCAAGAAAGGTAAATGTAAGAAGGGTAAGTCAAGATGGAATAATTCTAAAAAGTATCAGAGGGCAGCACGTAAAAAACGGGAAATAGAACGGAAAAAAGCTGCCTATGCCAAATCCCAGAATCGTAGAGTAGTTAACGAGATTCTGAGACATGGCAAGGAAATTAAGACTGAGAATGTCGAAGTTTTGGGGTGGCAGAAACGATATGGTAAAGCCATAAGTGCCAAATCACCAGGTTTCGTGCAATCAGAATTGAAGCGCAAGGCTGAAAGTGCTGGCGGTTCTTTTCTCAAGTTCTCTACTCAGAAAACAGCGCTATCACAAACCCATTTGACAGGTGAACGGATTAAGAAAAAACTATCAGAAAGAGTTCACCATGATGTAACTGGGGTAGTGATGCACAGAGATTTATTTAGCGCGTATCTGAGTAGGTACATTAATGAGGATGGTAATCTTTCATTGCAGGATGCTGTTAATCAGTATCCGGGGCTGGAGCAAGTCCTTTTAGAGGCATGGAAGCAATTTCAAATAAACCGCGTTAGCCGAAGGCGAAGCGAAGCGTTACGAGTAGGCGAGTCCGAAAGTAGGCAGTCTCATTCTTCCTCAGAGCGGTTCTCTAATCAGCTAGGAAAGTGCAACCAGATAGCTGTTCCTTTTGGTGACGAGCAAAAAGTTGCATCAAACTCCTAGCCCGAATCCCCGTCTCTTCAGAGCGGGGAGTGGCTCAATGCTTAACAGTCTCATCTTAAATGCTGATTGGCAGCTCAGAAACAAAAAATACAGGTTTTTTTTTAAGAACTGTAAAGTAAAATTAATTAACAATCGTTTGTCGTCCTACTAATTATGCAAACCCGCTTTTTTGCTTCTCAAGCTGTGAACATGGCTGTTCCGGAACAAAAAGTTCCAATTCAGCATTACCTGCGCCAGCCACAACGCCTTGTCCGTGCCCTAGTAGACCCTAGCAGGATAGAGCAGGTGAGCGACGATCGCTTTCGCCTAAAAATGCGCCCTCTGAGCTTTTTGTACCTGAGCATCCAACCCACTGTAGACTTAAAAGTGTGGGCAGAAGCTGATGGAACAGTGCATCTCAAGTCTGTGGCTTGTCAAATCCTGGGGATTGAGTACATTAATCAGCGCTTTGCACTTAACCTGACAGGTAAGTTGGCTCCTTGCCGAAGCAACAGAGGCACATACCTGAATGGAATAGCAGATTTAGAGGTCAAAGTCGAGTTGCCACCTGCTTTTTGGCTAACTCCTAAGCCGCTGCTAGAGGCAACAGGCAATGGTTTGCTCAAGAGTGTGCTGCTAACCATCAAGCAAAGATTAATGCACCAGTTGTTGTCGGATTACTGCTGTTGGGCTAGCAGCAATCAGACAGCAGGCGTCTTAGCTGAGGCAGATATTTCAAGTCCTGACATTCTTGGAAGAAGTAGGACATAGCGATACTGAATTTACATCCAGTCCGGCGATAACCCCAAGGCGACATCACAAGCTGCCTCATTGACAAATATAGCAGGAGTCAGGAGTAAAGCCCTTACTGTGACTGGATTTGAGATTGAGAGAATGTCCTAACCGCCTGTTGGGTTGCTATATTTTCACAAAATTGCTCGAAACTCTTGTTGTAGAATGATTTGAAGATATTTTTCAATTTTTATTAGCAGACCGACCTAGGGAAGACCCCAATCTGAGGAAAAATAAATGATTAAATCTTTAATATCTTATCAAGTTGATGCTTTCTGGGATGCAGAAGTAAAAGTTTGGGTTGCAACCAGTGAGGATGTGGTAGGATTAGCCACAGAAGCCGATACTATTGAAAATTTAACTGATAAGTTACGGCAAATAGTTCCAGAATTATTAATCAATAATCATCAAATTCCTGATAATTATACTGGCTCAATTACTTTTGAACTCATTGGGCATCGTCAAGAATTAATTGAGGTAGCATAATGGGAATTTCCTTTACTCCTCAATTAAAAAAAATGCTTGTAGATGCGGGCTGTTATTATGAAAGACAAGGAAAAGGCGACCATGAGATTTGGTATAGTCCTGTCACTGAAAGACGATTTGTAGTAGATAGTAGCATCAAATCTCGTCATACAGCTAATGCGGTTTTAAAACAAGCAGGATTACCTAAATGTTTTTAAACAGCACACCAATCTTATCTATCCACCGGGAAGACCCCCGCTATATCTGCTCAGAGGGGGATGGGATGGTAACAGAGGAGCAAGACCGAGATTTAAGAAACAAGGTCACGCCCCTACGACTATGCTAAGATGCGACAAGGACTAAAAGACATCCGATGCAGGGATGTGGGACCGTGTTTTTGCAATGCTTGTAAGTGTCGTGCTGTGCCGTAACCCTTATTATTAAGCAAATCATAATCCGGGTACTGAGTGGCTAACTCAACCAAAAGTCGATCGCGCCACACCTTACCAACAATGCTAGCTGCGGCAATTATTAAGGATTTTTCATCACCCTTCACCAGATTCAATTGTGGCACGGCTAGATCTGGAAGCGCTTGCTTACCATCAACCAGGCATAAAGCAGGCTCTAGCTGCAACTTGGTTACAGCCCGCTTCATCGCCAACAACGAAGCATGGAAGATATTAATTTTATCTATCTCTTCAGGGGAGGCAAAACCAATTTGGCAATCGTGAGCTACAGTACGGATTTGTTCAGCTAGTTTTTCTCGG
Organism: Oscillatoriales cyanobacterium PMM_0019; assembly: GCA_949127975.1. Taxonomy (GTDB): domain Bacteria; phylum Cyanobacteriota; class Cyanobacteriia; order Cyanobacteriales; family CASBRB01; genus CASBRB01. Next base: position 21,819 of record CASBRB010000130.1, read on the forward strand.
CGAGAACGAGTCAGCTTTTTACTGTCTCTGACACCAGATCTAGCTAATTCCTCAAGAGCAGAAAGAGGTAAAATAACTGATGCTGCCACTACTGGACCAAATAAAGCCCCTCGCCCGACTTCATCGACACCAGCAATTGGTTCTTGATATCCGGATAACTCTGGCAGATCCGAGAGTTGGAACTGCCACTTCTCTCGGCGCTTGGTGACAATGGTGGTGGTGGTTTGTTGCATCTGCATGTGGTTGCCTCCCTTTGGCGGATCTAAAGTTTAAGTTTTGTATCTTTCTGGTGACAGATTGAGACAACCAGAAACCCTGTCGTCCGGTAGAAGTTGGCAAGGGCTCCAGAAGGTTATTTTATAATGAGTGGTAAATTGGATAGGTGTCTGCGATACCGAGCTAACTTCTGTTTGTGAAGTATAGCTTAAAGGAGACTCTACTGTAAAAACTATTTTGGCAACTGACACCGCAATATTGTAGGAATCAACTGTTTCCATTAGTATTGGTGCAGTAGAGTTGTTAATTCTTTTTCTTACTGGACGACTATTTAGTAATAAAGGTAAATAATATGCATGCTGATGATTTTCTCAGATTTTATGTCTCAGAAGAGAAGAATTTTTCTCAACTAAACCCAAATGAGGTAAAATCGGGTGCCCCCGTCGAGGATTTAGCAAAAGACCATTCCTCACCCATGCCCCCCGAAGGAGCGGTTGTGATTTCCATTTGCTTGACTATGGTGTTGGCAGCCGCAGCATTTGTGTTTTTAAAATTGCGTGCGGTTAGACGAGGTAAAGCAGAGACAATCAAAAGCTGCACTCAGGTTCCGTGTAGGAACTGTCGCTACTTTACCAACAACCCTTATTTAAAATGTGCAGTTAACCCTTTTGTTGCTCTAACTGAAAAAGCGATGGATTGCTCTGACTATTATCCCCACGATAAGCATTGATGAATTGAACGCACCCCACCTAAATTCCTTTAGATGGGGATATTGTAACATCAATCTTAGAAAATAACAAGAACTATGGAAATGTTATTATTTCTTAATCTGGTCTCCTTAACCCCATCCATTATAGAATGGATGAGGAATGCACTCGACTATCCTTAGTTCAATACAGTGCAGCGGAATGTTTCTCGCAAACTGGTAGATATAGCAATCGCCAAGGCAGGCTTTCAAACCTCAATGTTGGGTAAGGTTGGGTTTCGTACCTCAACCCAACCTACAACTGCTCCCCCTGCTCCCCTGTGCTTGCCCCTACCTGTTTAAGTACGGGAGAGCCCGGAAATTTTGTCATTACTTCTCTTTGATTAGCCCCAATTCATCAATTTGTAACTCACACTGTCGAAAAACAAAGTTAATAGCTGCAAACAACTCCTCTAGATCTTGAATAGTATAAAAAGCTTTACTTCGAGTAAAAATATTTAACTCTAGTTTGCCAAATTGCCAGATTTTTCCATTAGAAACAATTCCAAAAATTGGATTTACTGCCTCGTCGTTCAACCGCTGTACCGCCACCATCTCTGCCAAACACTGACCCCATCCCTCCTCAAACTTATCTTTTTTTGCCTCAACAGTTAAGAAATAAGGCTTGTCAAAAACAATTGTACCGAGGGGACTTCGCTTAGCTACAATATAATCGGGAATTCCTGATAAATCTTCATCATAACAGAGCACTTCATGGCTCCACAGGGTCAGTTTAGTCCGATACTTTTTCCAGACTTCCTTCAAAACAGGATAAATCAGGTTTTCACAAATCGCATCTGATGAATTATCCACTACACCATCAGTAAATAACAAATCTAGTTCTTCTTTAAAACCTTCTGGTACGGGCAATCCAATTCCCATTATATAGTCTTTCAATACATACTTTATTTGAATTTTTTTTGCTACTGCCCCAATACTCTTGTAACTGCTAAACGGCATTTTTTACCTCTTCATCTGTCTTCCAACCGTATCTACCCCGTCCATGTACTCATGGGCGGGGAGGAAAGGGAGGGCAAGGTCTTAGCGGATTAACTTCTAGCATATCTGGTTCTCCAAAATATTCCCAGTTTGCTATTTTAACCGCCGCTACCGCCTTGGGGATACTCAATGCCGAGTACTTTTGTAATGTACTTTCGTGATTACAATTATGAACTGACATCTTTCTCCCTGTACGCATAGCAGTTATGTTATAAATCAGGTTGCCCTATCATATTTCAGATGTCAGGGAATCATCGTCTTCTGTCGCCGAAGAGCGACGGCGACGGCGACGACTCAACAGAGGGTTGCCCTCAGATTCATCAAGGGTTGACACCACAGCAGGGGCTTGCTCCTCATCAGGCTCTTCTGTAGCAGAAATTTCTGTCGCAGTTGGCTCAAATGATGCTTCCCTTGGTGCCTCATCAGAAGGTTCCATTGGTGTATATCGGGGTGTTTCTGTTACACCTGATTGTCCGGGTGATACTACGGAGACAATCACCGACTTAGGATTTTTCACCTGCCGATTTAATCGTATCAGGGGGGAAATTCCTGTATAGGCATAAACCTGTTGTTCTTCAGGTGTCATTTCCACAGAAATAATCTCCGGCGGTTCAGCTTCATGCCGAGAAGGTCTAGCACGCTGGGGTTTCTCCACCCGTTCCACTTCTATAGCACTTCTGGAAAATGAGGGCGACTCAGTTACCATTTCTTCCGGTTCTGCCGCAGATTCTGACCTGAAATAATTTATCGCGGGACGAGCAGGGATGCGAGGGTTAATCCTGCCAGGTTCTTCCCTCACAGGTGCTTCCCCGATCGGACTGCGACGCCGCCGACGAGTTCTGCTATTAAGTCCTAACCGCTCATAAGAGGGATGATTAATTAAATCACCTTCCTGCTCTTCGTTAAGAATTTCGCTTTCGTCAGTTTCCCACATATTCTGTGGGGGAGCTTCGCCTGAGCTAGGGCTATTCTCGTAGGATATTGGCGATCGCACTTCCCTGGTAGGCAATGGAATTACAGGTATTGGGGCAGAAGGTTCCGCGACTTCCCCATTACGTGCCGGTTCACCCGGTAATAGCGCCAAATGTCCTAAACCACCGCAAGTTGGGCAAGCATGACCGAACAACTCATAAATATTTTGCCCCATCCGCTTGCGGGTGAGTTCAACTAATCCCAGTTCGGAAAGTTGAGCAATCTGGGGTCTGGCTTTATCAGCTCGCAGTTGCTTATTAAAATGTTCTAGCACCTGTAGCTGATCTTTGCGTGCGTCCATATCGATGAAGTCAACGATAATTACGCCAGCGAGATTACGCAGGCGCAACTGACGGGCGATTTCCGTTGCCGCTTCGCAGTTCGTCCACAAAACTGTTTCTCGCGCTGTGGCGGAGCGGGTGAAAGAACCGGAGTTGACATCAATTACCGTTAGTGCTTCTGTCGGCTCAATGATGATATAACCACCTGAAGGCAAATCAACTCTGGGTTTGAGCGCTTCTCGAATAGCCGCATTGACGCGGAAATATTCTAAAATCGGCAGGCGTTCGTTGTGATAGTCCATCAAGACGCCTTCTGGCACCCTACCCCCACTCCAGGTGAGTAAGTATTGCTTGACTCGCTTCACGGCGCTAGGGGTATCTACAACGATGCGATTCACCTCTGAGGTGTACATATCCCGCAGTACGCGCTGAATAAAATCATCATCGCGGTTGAGCAGGGCTGGAGCACGAGAGGAGTTTGCTTCTTGCTGGGTAGCTTCCCACTGCTTTAGCAGTAACTCCAAATCTTCTATAATTGCTTCTTCTCCCTTACCCTCTGCTTCTGTCCTTACCAGCAACCCCATGCCAGCAGGTTTAATCAAAACAGCTAGCGCTCTCAGGCGGTTGCGCTCGTTTTCATTTCTAATTCGCCGCGATAGATTGACCCCCCGTCCATAGGGCATCATCACTACATAACGACCTGGTAGGGTAATATTGCCTGTGAGCCTAGGACCTTTGTTGCCTGTAGGCTCCTTCATCACTTGGACTAGGACTTTTTGCTGCGGTGCTAATAGTTCAGTAATTGCACCAGCACTGCGTTTTAATCGCACTGGTCCCAAGTCAGTAACATGGATAAAGCCATTGCGATTAGGATCGCCGATGTTGACAAATGCGGCATCTATCCCAGGCAATATATTTTCAACGACGCCGAGATAAATATCTCCAACTTGATGGCTGCCAGTGGCAACGACGAGTTCTTGAATTTGATCTTCCCAAAATACAGCAGCAATGCGATGCTGTTCTGCGATAATTATTTGTTTTGGCATTCAATTTCCTCAAAAATTTGCAGCAACTTTAGGCACTGAGGATTTTTTGCCTCTGACTTTTGCTGAAATAGATCTCTGTGTCAGCTAGAAACTCTAACTTCACCTAAAAAAGTCCGGGAGTAAGGTTTTTCAAGGTTTTAAACCAGCAGCACTTCTCCCTTAACTTCAGAGAGATGTTTAACCACGACGCGAAGTGGCTTTAGACATGGAGTCTCGCAATCCAAAATCCCAAATCCCAAATTGCCTGACCTCAGGCTACATCCAATGATGATGTTAGCCATCCATACTTGTGTGGCTTTGCTGGTTGAATCCTTAAATTATACCTTTGAATGTCAATATTTGTCAAGATTGTCTTGAAGGTTTCCAGGCGTAACCACTTAGGCTAATAGTGCCAGTCTTTCAACAGGCTCCTTGGGCGTTAATTCCGAGGTGTCTCCTCGGAATTAGCTCCCTCACCCATTACCTTTTACTTACAATCAAACTCTGCTGGCGCAGCGTCGAGATGGTGGAGCAAACGTGAGCAGCTACGGTGTCAATTTCTTCAGCGGTGTTGAACCTTCCAATCCCAAATCGCACCGAGGCGTATGCCAGTGCTTCCTCTCGCCCTATTGCAGTTAGAACGTGGGAAGGAGTGGTTTTGGTAGATGTGCAAGCAGAGCCTGAAGAAACTGCGACTATTGGCTGTAACCCTAATAATAGGGCTGCGCCATCCACACCCTCTACACTTATATTAAGGTTTCCTGGTAGTCGCTGAACACGATCGCCATTAAGATAAATTCCCCTTAGCTGAGACAGTGGCTCCCACAACCGCTGTTGCAGTTGGCTCAGCCGTTGGGATTCTGACGATTTTTCTGCCAGTGCTACTTCCACCGCTTTGGCAAAGCCGACAATTTGGGGGGTATATAAGGTGCCAGAGCGTATTCCTCGCTCATGCCCTCCTCCGTGCAGTTGGGGTGCTAACTGCACTCTAGGCTTACTCCGTCTGACATACAGAGCCCCGATGCCTTTGGGCCCATATATTTTATGGGCAGTCATTGACATTATATCAATTTTCATCGCTTCTACACTAAGAGTAATTTTTCCCAGTGCTTGAGCAGCATCGGTGTGGAAGAGAACTTTGGCTTGGCGACACATCTTGCCAATTTCTGCCAAAGGCTGTAATACTCCAATTTCGTTATTAGCTGCCATCACCGAAACTAGAATAGTATCGGGACGGAGAGCTTGCTGTAGTTGGGCTAAGTCAATCAGCCCGTTACTTTGAACAGGGAGTATGGTAATCTCTAGTCCGAGCGATCGCAAATACTCACATGGGTCAAGAACTGCGTTATGCTCAGTTTGGACAGTAATAATGTGACGCCCTTTGCTGAAATAGGCTTCGGCGACTCCTTTGATAGCTAAGTTGTTCGCTTCTGTAGCGCCGCTAGTGAAGATAATTTCTTCTGGGGTAGCGTGTATGGCGTCTGCTAAGATTTTCCTAGCTTTTTTGATAGCCGCCTCTGCTTCCCAGCCATAGATGTGGCTAGTGCTAGCAGGATTGCCAAAGTGTTCGGTGAAGTAGGGCAGCATTGCCGCTAGCACCCGTTCATCGACGGGTGTTGTCGCTTGGCAGTCGAGATAGATAGGACGTTGAGTCAATTGTGGCAGTTTAAGAGGCAAAGTACTCTGTGACAACATTATACTTGAAATCGAACCCCCATTTTACGGTCAAGCGAGGATTGCCATGAATCTGACAATTAAAGATTTAGAAAATTTGCAAGCCAAGCTGCAAGACGATGGGCGCGATTACCAATTGGAGCTAGAAGACGGCAAGATTATAGTTATGGGACCATCAGATATTGAGTCTAGCGAAATTGGGGCTGAGTTGCTCAGACTTCTAGGTAATTGGGTTAAGCCGCGCAAATTAGGGCGTTTGTTTGATTCCAGCGGTGGCTTTATTATGCCTAACACTGATTTACGGGCACCAGATGTTTCCTTTGTCTGTGCAAACCGATTGCGAACAAGTCAGCGCTCCTTTGCGGAACTGGTTCCCGACTTGGTGGTAGAAATAAAATCACAGAGCGATCGCATTTCTAATATAGAGAATAAAATTAAAGTATTCCTCACGCAAGGGGCACAGATTGGTATACTTATCGATCCAGATAAGCAGACTGTAACAGTTTATCGTTCCAATGGTGAGCCAGTAGTGCTGGCAAATGATGATAAGCTCACCATTCCAGAGCTATTACCTGGGTGGGAAATTTCTGTCTCTGAACTTTGGCCCCCGGTATTTGAATAGCAATTTTAAGGAAAACATAGAGATATTTTATCAAGCAGCGATCGCTCTCGGCAGCAATCTCGGCGACTCCCTCACCATCCTAGAAACCGCCCTAGAAATCCTCGCTCGCACCCCAGGAATTAGCCTGCAAGCAAAATCAAGCTGGTATAAAACCCCACCACTAGGACCACCGCAACCCGATTACATCAATGGCTGTGCCTTGCTGCAAGTCCAGCTCACGCCCCCAGAATTGCTAGAAACCCTGCTAAAAATTGAAACACATTTTGGACGTACCCGCAACCAACACTGGGGACCAAGAACCCTCGACCTAGATTTGCTATTTTTTGATAATGTAATCTTGGATACTCCCACCCTACAACTACCTCACCCCCGCATGACAGAACGAGCCTTTGTCCTCGTGCCC
>CASBRB010000131.1 GCA_949127975.1 Oscillatoriales cyanobacterium PMM_0019
AATTAAAACTAATTTAATTAAGTCACTATATACTCTAGACTGGCTACACAATCCTTGGTTGCATCGTCAGGTACGCAATGCCTATAAACGTGGGCATAGTTATGTAGACAATCAAATTGTTTATCAAAATCAAGCATACACATGTAAACGAGTTAATCGACATACTGTAAGGCTTGAATTACAAGGACTTGAGCGAGGTAAACGTATTACCTTGATTGTCAAGTCTAATCGAATTATTAAAGGGCAGATTAGGTTAATAGAGAAAGATGGACAGTTAGAGATTCATGGACTAATTAGGTTATGTGAATATCCAGAACCACCAACTGAGTATCAACGAGTAATTGGTGTGGACAAGGGATACACTGAGGCATTTGTAGATACATCTGGTTTAACCTATGGTGCTGGCTTAGGTAAATTATTGACTACCAAGACAGAACGAATTACCAATAAGAATCGTAATCGTCAACAACTTTGGGCATTACGTGAAAAGAATTTAAAATCTCATCCTGAAAAGGCAGCAAGGATTAAAGCATCCAATCTGACCAGAAAAACTGAGAATAGGAAACTTAATCGTGACAAGTCAGAGATTAAGAATTTAATCAGGCATGGCGTAAGGGAGATGTTATCATGTCCAACTCTAGTTTACTGTGAAGATTTATCAAAACATTTTACCACCAAGAAACAATCCAAAGTAGTTAACCGTAAATTAAACTCTTGGATGAAGGGTGAGTTGCAATCTTCTATGGAGTCAATATCACTTCAAACAGGCTCCATTGTAAAAGTTGTCAATCCTGCTTATACGTCGCAAGTTGACTCACTTTCCGGAACTTTGCTTGGGTTGCGGAATGGGGATAGCTTTATCAGATTTACTGGGGACGTGTTACAGAGCGACGTAAACGCTGCCAACAACATTCGGGATCGTGGTATAGATCCCGAAATCTCTCGGTACATGAAATACGAGAAGGTATTGACAGTGTTGCTACATCGTACCGTGTGCTTTTTGGTTTCATTTGGATACACGGTGGACTTGGCGCTACAACAGGGTTGGCTTCAATCTAAGTTTAGCGAAAAAGCTCATCAGGTAGAAGCTAAAATAGCTCCCTCTGGGGTAGAGGGAACCTCTAGACAGAAGCGTGAGAGACATACCAAAAGTCATCAACCAGAATACAGGCAATTAACACTTTGGGATATCACGCCGTGCTAACGCACCGCTGCGCTAACACTCGGAGAGCAATTCTAGCAAGCCTGCATAGATTTACACAGGTTTAGCGTACCCCCAACAATGCCTTAGCCTTCGCTACCACATTATCAACCGTAAAGCCAAACTTCTCTAGGGTAACGTTACCAGGAGCCGAAGATCCAAAGGTATTGACGCCGATAGAGGCACCCTCAGAGCCGACATAGTGGCACCAGCCAAAACTAGAGCCTGCTTCCACTGATAGGCGCTTTTTGACAGCCTTGGGCAACACAGATTCGCGATAAGCTTCATCCTGCTCGTCGAACAATTCCCAACAAACTAGAGAAACCACCCGTACTTTCTTGCCTGCACCGCGCAACTGCTCAGCTGCCTGGGTGCAGAGGTGTACTTCGCTACCAGTGGCAATCAGGATGATGTCAGGAGTACCATCGCTATCCGACATAATATAACCGCCCTTAGCGACTGCTTCAATTGAACTGCCAGCCAAATTTGGCAGATTTTGCCGAGTTAATGCTAGTAGTGACGGGCGATGGCGGTTCTCGATCGCTACCTTGTAAGCACCAGAAGTTTCATTGCCATCAGCGGGACGCAGCACCAACAGATCGGGAATTGCCCGTAGAGAGGGAATATGCTCGATCGGTTGGTGAGTTGGGCCATCTTCACCCAAGGCTATTGAGTCGTGAGTCATCACCCAAATGACACCAGCCTCGGAGAGAGCGGAGAGCCGAATCGCCCCGCGCATGTAGTCGGTAAATACCAAAAATGTGGCACCGTAGGGAATCAGCCCTGAGCCATGCAGCGCTAAACCATTGCAAATCGCACCCATGCCATGCTCGCGCACACCAAAACGGAGGTTGCGGTTTTGATATTGCCCTTTTTGGAAATCTCCCGAAGATTTGAGCAAGGTTTTGTTGGAAGGAGCTAAGTCAGCCGAACCTCCAATCAATTCAGGTAACACCCCTGCCAAGGAGTTGAGAACTTTACCGGAATGGTTGCGGGTAGCATCTCCCTTTTCTTCTGGGGTGTAGGTAGGCAGTACCTTATCCCATCCCTCTGGGAGTTCACCGGCAATCATCCGTTCCAGTGTTGCCGCTTCTTCTGAATACTTAGTTTTGTACTCAGTAAAGAGATGATTCCACTCTTCTTCTAATTTTGCTCCCCGCTCAATTGCCTTGCGGAAATGGTTGAGGGAATCTTCAGGAACCTCGAAGTTACCATATTGCCAACCCAAGTGTTCGCGTGTAGCTTGTACTTCCTTGTCACCAAGAGCTTCGCCGTGGACGCCGTGGGTATTAGCTTTATTCGGCGAACCAAAACCGATGGTGGTGCGGACTTTAATTAACGAAGGCTTATCGGTGACGGCTTTAGCAGCCTCGATCGCTTGATGAATTTCGTCTAGATCTTCATTGCCGTTTTTTACTTGTTGGACGTGCCAGCCGTAAGCTTCAAAGCGCTTGCCTACATCTTCAGTGAAGGATAGATCCGTGGAGCCGTCGATAGAAATGTGGTTGTCGTCGTATAAAGCAATCAGCTTGCCGAGCCCCAAGTGCCCAGCCAGGGAACAAGCTTCACCAGAGACGCCTTCCATGTTGCAACCATCACCCAGGATAACGTAGGTGTAGTGGTCAATAATCTGGACATCGGGTTTATTGAACAAAGCGGCTAGGTGTGCTTCAGCCATTGCCATCCCTACCCCATTGGCAATCCCCTGTCCCAAAGGTCCTGTGGTCACTTCCACCCCAGGAGTCATAAAGTTTTCCGGGTGCCCGGGGGTTTTGGATTCCCACTGACGAAACTGCTTAAGGTCTTCAATGGTGAGGCTTTCGTAGCCAGTTAGGTAGAGCAGGGCATAATGTAACATACACCCGTGACCGGCAGATAGCACAAAGCGATCGCGGTTCAACCATTTCGGATTTTTGGGATTATACCGCATAAAGCGATCCCAGAGTACAAACGCCATCGGAGCAGCGCCCATCGGTAGCCCTGGATGACCAGAGTTGGCTTTTTGTACCGCATCGATGGCCAAAAAGCGGATGGAGTTAATGCAAAGTTGCTCTAGTGATTGGGTTGCAACGGCCATAATTTCTTTTACTTAACGACGGTGTGGGGGTTGACGGAGCTTAAATGTGGGTACTCTGGGGATCGCCCAAAGACATTATTACCCATCATCCCATGAGGGGGAGCGATGGGCAAGTATTTTGGTCATTGGTCATTGGTTATTAGTTTTATTTCTAGCCAATGACCAATGACTATTGACTATACTTTTTGAACACTAAAGTGACGTTGTGACCGCCAAACCCAAAAGAATTAGATAACGCCACATCTACTTTTTGGGCACGACTGTGATGGGGCACATAATCCAAGTCGCAAGCGGGATCGGGGTTTTCTAAATTGATCGTGGGTGGAATTCGATCGTTAGCAACCGCCATCACAGAGGCGACTGCTTCAATTCCACCGGAACCACCCAACAGATGCCCAGTCATAGACTTAGTAGAGCTAATCGCCACTTTATAGGCATATTCACCTAATGCTTTTTTGATGGCGGCTGTTTCCGTGACATCATTTGCTGTCGTGCTAGTGCCGTGGGCGTTAATATAGCTCACTTGCTCTGGTGTTAAATGGGCATCCTCGATCGCTAACTGCATGGCTATGGCAGCGCCTTGCCCGCCTGGTACTGGCGAGGTCATGTGATAGGCATCGCAAGTCATACCGTAACCGACAATTTCGGCATAAATGCGGGCCCCGCGACTTAGGGCGTGTTGCAGTTCTTCCAGAATTAATATCCCGGCACCTTCACCCAACACAAAGCCATCCCGATCGCGATCGAACGGACGACTGGCATGAGCGGGGTCGTGATTGCGAAAAGAGAGCGCTCGTGCGGCGGCAAAACCAGCAACCGACAGAGAGGTTACAGCCGCTTCTGTACCGCCACAAATCATCGCTTGGGCATAGCCCAGTTGAATCAAGCGCAAGGCATCCCCGATCGCATTTGCGCCGGATGCACAGGCTGTGACAGTACAGGAATTTGGTCCTTTAGCACCGGTGTGAATAGCAGTTAAACCTGCTGCCATGTTGGCAATCATCATCGGAATCATAAAGGGGCTACAGCGATCGGGCCCCTTTGTCAGCAAGATTTCTTGCTGATCCTCCAATACTTTCAGCCCACCGATCCCGGTGCCAATCACCACGCCAACTTGCTGTGAGTTGAGGTCATTGATGACCAACTGCGCGTCTTTTAGCGCCTCCTTGCTTGCTGCCACTGCAAACTGGGAAAAGCGATCCATTCGCTTGGCTTCTTTGCGTTCCAGGTATTTGTGGGGGTCAAAGCCCTTCACCTCACCGGCAAATTGACAAGCGTGCCGGGAGCTATCAAACAAGGTAATGGGGGCAATGCCATTGCGCCCACTCAACAACCCTTCCCAATATTCAGTCAAAGTGTTGCCAATTGGTGTAATCGCGCCGAGACCTGTAACAACAACGCGCTTACCTTGAGAATTTATCATGATGCCAGTAAGATAGGGCTTTTACACCCAAAACACACGAACTTCGGTAAAGATTTAACCAAACTGGATGTTTGAGGAAGTTCCTCATTCCTTAACCGTGGTTGACACTTTATCATTTATGTAGTCCACAGCAGCTTGAACTGTGAAAATTTTTTCCGCTGCCTCGTCTGGAATTTCGATATCAAACTCTTCTTCTAAAGCCATCACCAGTTCAACTATATCTAGAGAATCAGCCCCCAGGTCGTTGGCAAAGTTGGCTTCTGGCTTCACATCCTCGGAGGTTACCTCCAGTTGCTCTGCCACAATCTTCTTGACTTTTCCAAAAATTTCCTCTTTGTTCATCTAAAAACCTCCAGTATTGTGGAACCCGCCTCTATAAAGAGCGCGGAGGAAATGTGACTCAAGCAGTAATAAACTTGCTTGATGATTAATTTTATCTGAAAGCGGAGCATAATTTTTCCCCAGTAAGGGCGATCGCTTGCCATGATAGAAGAGATTCCGCATCAGGAGTATAGCGTCGGGGACTGCGACTGCGTCCGGAGTCGCCGATTCGTAGGGGCGAACACTCTTGTTCCCCCAAAGTCAGGAGCCAAAAGTCAGGAGCTAGGAATAAATGCGATCGCCGACACTTAAATATGCTTACTTTCCCGGTTGCGTTGCTCAAGGGGCTTGCCGGGAGCTTTACCAGTCTACTCAAGCTTTGAGTGCGGCTTTGGGAATTGAACTGATTGAGCTGAAAAAAGCCGCTTGTTGCGGTTCAGGTACCTTTAAGGAAGATTCCCAACTATTGGAAGACACAGTTAACGCCCGGAACATTGCCTTAGCAGAGGAAATGAATTTGTCGCTGTTAACTCATTGCAGCACTTGTCAGGGTGTTATTGGGCATGTGGATGAGCGTCTGAAGGAGTTGCAGCAGACGAACCCCGCATACTTAGAACAGGTGAACGGTTTATTACACAATCAGGGCTGTGTACCTTATCGGGGCAGTACAGAAGTTAAACATCTTCTGTGGGCTTTGGTAACAGATTATGGTCTTGACGCCCTAAAAGCAAAAGTTACTCGGCAGCTCACTGGTTTAAAGTGTGCCGCTTTTTATGGTTGCTACTTGCTCAGGGCACAGAAGTCTATCCCTTATGATGACCCTTCCCGACCAGAATCAATGGAAAATGTATTCCGGGCTATTGGGGCAACGCCTATATATTATAGAGGTCGCACCCAGTGCTGTGGTTGGCCTCTTGCCAGCTATGCTACCACCCAATCTTTTAAAATGGCAGGGATGCATATCCAGGAGGCAATTGACAGCGGGGCAGATTGTATGGTAACGCCTTGTCCTTTGTGTCACCTTAACTTAGATTCCCGTCAACCAGAGGTAGAAAAAGTAATTGGGCGTAAGCTAGGGCTGCCAGTGCTGCACTTGCCCCAACTAATTGCTTTAGCACTAGGGATTAGTCCCAAGGAGTTGGGCTTAGATAGGCACATTGTCTCGACTCACGAGCTATTATCGAAGTTAGGCATTAGTTAAGCGATGCGGCGAGCTTCCAAACCTCAGTGAACTCTAGCGGATTTCTTCCATATCTGAGTGGGAATTGTCAAACAAATTACCCAGGAGCTGATCGGTGGATATCAAATTGAATTTAAATGAGAAACAAGCTCGCTTTCAACGCGATGATATTCCCCATCGTTTAGGACATATAGCATCTAACTTAGCTCGTGTGCGTTCATTTTGCAATACTGCTTATAAAGATGCTGTTAAATCTGTACTGAATGAAACTCAGTGGTTCATTGAATGGACAGCAGCAGAAGTTGAACCAGAACAAGCTGAGGAATTAGTTAACATCCAAATTCAATTATCACGATGGGAATTAACCTTGAATCATATTTGGTTAGATAAAAACCAACGTACACAAATAGCCCAACAAGCAGAGATTTGGTCACAACGAGTATTAAATATGTCGGGTTTGTTATCGGTTCAGGACTGGTAGGCGTGATGCTCGCGGTTGCTGTCACCAGATGCAAACTACACCGTCTAGTTTAATCAGGGGTGACAACAGTCTGAGTTTCTCGATCGAATCCAGCGACGAAGTTGTAACGACGTTCATTACAACGACGACTAGCCTTGGCTAAATTGTCAGAGTCGTTAGAACCTCCTAGAGATTTGGGAATAATATGGTCTACCGTAAAGCGGTTAGTAGCAATTCGTTCTGGAGAATGGCAATACTCGCATAGGAAGTTCGCCCGTTGGCGTACCATTTGTCGGATAGTATCGTCAATTGTCATCCCTGTGCTAAAAGCATGGCATTAATGTGAGTGAAAATGCGGTCTAATTCGCCAATAGATTCGAGTTCCGCCAATTCTTCTGGCGTTAGCAAATCGGCTTTCTTTTTTTTCAGCAGTTCTTCCATGCGCTCTTGAAAGTCATCAGTAAATTTAAACAGCGCATGCTGGTCAACTTTTTCCAGCTTAATCTTGCCGATTAAAGATGAGGGTTTAGTGACAACTGGATTCATATTGCTCCAAGCATAGCTTAAAGTTACCTACTAGATTTACATTAATTATAGTAGCTGCTAGACAGTCAGCATTTAATATCTCAGCATATATAGGGGCAACCACAGGGGGATTGCCCCTACGAACCCTTCGACTGCGCTCAGGGTAAACCGCTAATATGTAGAGGCAGTGCTACAGTACTGTATATCTCTGTCCTTTTCTCCTAGTTTTTCTAGATCAGGACTGCATGAGTAAGGCTCTGTTAAGCGTTCTCTGGAATCGTCAACCATCAACTAGGCAACTTGCAACGGCTTTGTAGGCAGCATTCTGGGTTCTGGCAGTGGTTTATTCTCTTCAGTAAGCATTTCCACAAAAGCCTCGATTACTTCCTGACCATTTTTGGCAGCTTCCTCGTAAGTTCTACCATGAGTATGAAACTCTTGCCAGGGAAACTCAGGCAAGTGAACTAAGTAAAGTTGATCCTCTTGTGACCATTGAATCACCATACTGTAGTGATAGATCATTCTTCACCTTCCACGTTTTCTTGTTTTTCCAGTTCTTCCAGCTTTTTCAGCACCCCTTAGTTCAGTAAAGGAACCCTAACGATTACTTGGCAGAAACTCTAGGCAGTTGCTTGGGAAACAGAGTTTTCTGACGTTGGCTCGGTTGACTGCTTAGACTGAGTGATTCCCAGTAATTTTTCAACCACTGGCACAATTTTTGCGGCTTCAGCAGGTTTACTTATGAAGTGGGAAGCTTCAGTCATTTTGACACGTACCCGATTAATCATGTCAGCATTACCCGTCAGAATCACGATCGGCGTATCTCGGAAGACAGAGGTTTTTCGCAACGCCGAACAAAGTTCGTAACCATTGGTATTTGGCATCATCAGATCCAGAAAAATCAGATCTGGCTTATACTTTAATAAGATATTGATCGCCCTGAGAGGATCTAAGATACTCAACACTTTACAGTCCATAGGAACGAGAATTTTCTCTAGGGATTTTCCTACTAATGGGCTATCGTCAATACAAGCAACTAAATACTTAAAGGTTTTAGTCGGAGGGGCAGGAACTGGAGCTGGCACAGGTGCTGGTAAATCAGGCAGTGATTGTAGTTTAATAATGCCCTGACGAATCACAGGAATTAAAGAGCGAGTTACATTGGTTATAGGTTGCTTCATCTGCTGTGCAACATCCCATAAACTATGTTTTCCAGTCAACAACTTAACTAGCGTTTGAAAAACTTCTGGTGAAACCTGCTCTTGCAATTTCTGCTTTTGGACAATTATTGGCACCACATCAGCTTTTATCTTAACTAACCCCATCTTTTGCCACTGCATTTGCAGTTGATAGGTTTTATCAATCAGGATTTCTATGTGCGCCAAAATGAGTCGCCAAGCCAGGGGCTTGTCAGTTTGCAAATGATAACTGAGATTCTCCTGTCCAAACAAATCAAATAATACTTCCTGCACGCTGGCTTGGATAATAGCTCTGGCTTGAGTTGTTTCGATATGGTTAGCAGTAACCCCTCTTCTGAGCAGTTCATATTCCCAAGGTTCATTTACAGGAGATTGTGAAGCTTCAATGGCAAAATTTGGGCAGTGGCGCTTTAAGGCTCTATACCACCGTCTCACCCGATGCGTCCCCCCTGTGGCATAAAAAAGTCGCCCCATGAAAAAGTAAAGATGCCATTGTTGGTTATTACTCTTAATCACCAACTCGCCAGTTATTTTTTCCTGAGGGCTTACCAAAAATTCTTTCAAATTCTCTATTTGCATGACGTGCCTTGACTCCCTGCTACCCTAGTTTGTTTTATTATATATATATTGCTATTCGTTTTTTATCCTTTCAACATTTTTACATAATATTGCCAAGCCTTATGTAGCAAACACTACTCTTATTTGGTATACCTACTAACTACAATTTTTGTTAGTATCGGGAGTGGGTACTTTTTAGAACCGATTTAAACTGAACAGGACTTACGCAGACTGGGCATGTGTAGGGGCAACCACAGGGGGATTGCCCCTACGAACTACTATATTGTAGAGGCAGTGCGTAAGTCCTGCTGAAGTATGAAAAAGCCATATCCGGGGGTTGGAGTTTAATATCTTTCATGATAAAATATTAAGTTTTATATATGTGAAACTCATCAAACTTCACCACAGCCGACTGAGGTTCCTGGGTGTCGAAGCGGTAACTGCTCACCGTACCTGCCTCGGTGTCCAATATACTGAACACAGTGATATCATTACTCGCCATATACGGTAAAGGCTTGCCATCTTCACCCATCAGCGGCGCAATTGTCGGTATCACTGGCTCTAAGCCATTGGCATCGCCCGTTTCCACATACTCTTCCTTGAAGCCCCAAGGCACAGGGCGCTTTTTGTCGCCAATAGCAGCACCGTAACTGTTACCAACATTAGAAGTTTCTAAAAAGTTAATCCCCAGATTACAAAAGCGGTTCCATAAGTGGGAATGTCCGAAAAGCACCAGTTGCACCTCTGACGCCTCTATTAGTGGCAAAACATCGCGAATAATGTAATCGTTCTGCTTTGGGTACTCATAACGCACTGCCTTAATCCTACCATCCTGATGGCGTTCTATTATCTGCACGGGATCGGTATAAGCAGGAACGATGTTGTCGCCCAAACTATGGGGCGGGTGATGCAGCATCACTACCTTATACTTTGCTTGTTTGAATTCCGGGCTGTTAAGTTCTTCCTCTAGCCAGAGATACTGAGTGCTGCCTTTAGCTATGGGCTCAAAGATATGCTCCCCATAACCCCAATTTTGCGGGTTGTTTAAGTCTTGCTCCCGTTCGCTATATCTTCCCCGAACTGTAGGATCGATCGTGGGCATCCGCCAGTTATGGGTAACGTATAGAACTACGAGGCGAATGTCACCGAAAGTTACTGCGTAATACTTTTTCCCACCCTGACGACTTTGGGGTAAAGTAAAAATCTCCTCGTAGGTATCGGTATTATAGGAATTGTTTTTTAACCAAGCTTCACGTACCATTGGATCTGAGTTGGGGTTCAATAGCTGGGCGTAAACTTGGTAAATTTGCTGGGCCTCACTACGAGGAAAGGAGTCATCAAACTGGTGGTACAAGCTGCTATCCATCGAGAAGCGCCCCATGACCTCATGGTTGCCAATGGTGGTAAATAGAGGAGCGTGTTGGATCAACTCACCACCAGTATAAACTGTCTTGACCCCGTTCCTTTCCAATTCATAATCCGCCCGACCTTGGAGACAGGGAAAGAAGGCACCCCCACGATTATCATCAAACCATTCTGAGGCGCGATCGGGAACATTAACCAAATCGCCTGCATAGAAAACAGCGTCTACTCGCCCAACTGTCTCGACTACTTTCTGAAGATTTGCTGATACCATTGGCATCAGTTGGTGGTCTGATGTTAGCAAGATTTTCAGCGGCGTTCTCTCTGTCGGCTTAGGGGCTAGGCTAAACTCGCCACTGCTTACCGTCGTGCCATCTGACTCTATACTGGTAACTCGATAAGGAACTCGCGTGCCTGGAGTCAGCTCAGTAACTTCTGCCTCGTGCCGCCAGATGTCACGCCTGGTTAGGGGCTGATAAACTTGGTCTTTCTGGGTGGTATCTCCCAGCCTAGATTGTCTATCTTCACGAGTGCGACTAAGTTTAGTTGTAGTCGCGACGGCAATTCGATCGAGATCTGTGCCGTAGGCGACGGTATGACTGGAACCTGCAAACTCAGTAAACCACACCACCCGCACTGAAGTTTCAGTGGGCAGTTGCAGAAAGGGATCGCTCAGTAGCTGTGGCTCATCCATAATATGGCTGATTATAGCTCATAGCTTAGGCAGGAGCAACAGGGATTGGCGATCGCCCTGTAGTTTTTCTAAAAAATCGGAGTGGCGGGATTCGAACCCACGACCCCTTGCACCCCAAGCAAGTGCGCTACCAAGCTGCGCTACACCCCGATCAGGCTTATTTAATATAACAGCTCAAACCAATAATTGTCAAGTGTCAAAAAACTTTCAGAACTTGAGCTGCCTGAATTAAACTCGGAAGCGCCGCCTCTGACCAGCTACCTTCGCAGCGACGTCCCTGATTCAGTATAACCCGAAGACTGTAAGCATGTGGATAGCCCTCTACTTCCATCCAGAGTAAATCACTTTCGACCTCACAGGCAATTTTCTCCTCATCCATCAACTCAGCAGTCAACTGACTCATAGTCTGAGTCAGTTGAGCTAACAATCGGCAAAAGTCATTTAACTCCGCCTCACTCAACTCGATCGCCCAATCATCCCCACCGACTAAACCTTTATATTCAGCCGCTTCAGGGTTCCAGGCGATACGCCAGCCTTTTCCACTTTTGACAAGACGCTGCATCAACGGCGATACTTAGATCCTGCTGTCGTCACTGATTATTTGTGGTTGATTTAGCTCATCGGACATTTCGATAATTGCCCGCAGCACTGGCTTCAGGATCGACTCTTCACCGTCTTGTTCCTCATATCGACGACGCTTGGCACGATTTGCCACTTGCACTGTAATCCGATAGCGGTTGGAGGCGGAATTTATCAACTCCTCTGCTCGGTACATAATCCGTATAGGGTCGTCAAACTGGGAACGTCTGTGAGCCATAAAATGTCCTACTGTTGCATAGTACCTATATTTAGTCTAACTTACTGAGGCGGAAATTTCGGATCTCCAACACTTAGTGTGATAAATTTTATTAATCAATTAGCTCAGAGCTCGAACAGAGGTAAACTCAAGGCTTTCAAACCTTAATGTTGGGTTATGCGCTACGCGCAGGCTACGCCTACGTACCTCAACCCAAC
>CASBRB010000132.1 GCA_949127975.1 Oscillatoriales cyanobacterium PMM_0019
AGGCTACCAGTTTGTCCTGCCTTGGGTTGGTAGCCATCTTTGGGCTACAATCCTCTCTGGTACCAATGCACCCAATCCCAGGATTTTCGGCTGAGCATGAGGAAGGAACTTGAACCGCAAGCGTTAGCCATCTTAGATTATCTCGTCTCCGTTCCGTTTGACCAATGTATTCCCATTACTCGCTCCTTCAAAAACGTAACAGCTTCTGCCAGCATCTATGCAGTCCGCCATCAAGAGTTGGGACTCCTCTATGTCGGCAAGACCCGCTACACAAGGGAACGATTTCGGGATGGGCATAAAGCATTCCTCTGGTCTTGGTTAGATCGCTATAACCCGGAAAATGTTAGACTTTTGCTCTATCCGCTCGATTTTATTCAGCTTCAGACGTTATCATCAAGCTTAGAAGCCATTATTATTGAGGCTGCCAAACCACCCTATAACGTCAGATACCCTGGGAGGGACTAATGCAAACGGTCGGTACATCCCTATCTCCTCAGCAAAGTGACGAGCATCTCAGTCCAGTTGCCGCAAAAATGATCCTGGCAGCGTTACCAGAACGCATTCAACGAGCGTTGCTCGCTCATGCTCTTGAAACCCAATATCCACTGGAGATGGTGTTAGAAATGGCGATCGCGGGCTTCCTTGATAGTGAAGCCATTACCTTTGCCGACTGCCGTTCGGAGTATGATGGACACTAAGTGTTGAAGAGCCGCTATTAAAGACATTCACAATCACTTTTTACATGCAACATGATGGCGGAGGAGAGTGCTGCCCAGAGCGGGGTGTTGACATCTGCTAGTCTCAAAGCTTCTGCTGTCCAGGCATTACAATCTCTCCAGAGCGAGTAACTTCCCTTGGCGGCATAAAAACCATCATAATCATAGTAACCATTAGCAACTCGGATTTTATTACCCCTATCATCTGTCTGAAAGGAGTCATTAATAAATTTTACTAACTTCAAGTAATCTTTGTTACTAATCCGAATGCATTTGATTGAAAAATATTTATTTTTTGGTAGAAAGCTATAACCTTGTACATGCATTACTGAGGGATTGTTAAGGAAGAACAGGGCTTTTAAAGCAATAGAAAGTTTAAAATCTGCCCAGCTACGAGTTTTAGTAAAAAAGTCTCGATCGCCCCAGCCAAAAATGAGATAATTGTAATTTGTAAATGATTCAGTACCAACGGTTTTTAGAGATAAATAATTTTTCCAGTCAAATACTTCTGTTTTCACTGGAACTACAATATCACTATGGATGTCACTGCTATAAATATATATATTAACGTTACAATTTTTCTGGGAGTTAGAATTCCATTTTGTAGGAATAAAATAACCAGTAATAAGTACAAGGCAAATTGATAAAACAACAAGAATTAAATAGCGTACTGCTTGTTTTATTTTAGTAGTATATCTCATCAGCAATCTTACAGGTTGCATCTAAGTACCTCTAATTCTTTCTGTAAACATAAAGGCTGATATCCCAAGGCAAAAGCCATTGAACTATCTAAAGAAACATCAGGTGGTCTTGGTGCAGCCATTTTAACATCTTCTTGTCGGCATTCTTTCAGCAAAGATGCGGAAAATTGCAACACATTTACCAATAAACAACCAAACTCATAGCGCGATACCCGCTCTTGCCCACCCAAATGAATGCGCCCCTGAACTTTTTCCAATGCTAATAACAGCCCCATAGCAGCAGTTTTGCCACTTACAGGGGTGCGGAACTCATCTACAAATAGATTTAGCTCCTTGCCCTCTCTTAGGGTTTTAATAAAAGGCTGGATGAAGCTTGTAGCTGTAGGATGTGCTATGCCAAACATTAACGGCATACGGCAAACTGCTGTCAGAGGATAACGCTCTAGCATACCTAACTCAGCCATGACTTTTTGGTCGCCGTAATAATTCACTGGAGAGACGGCATCTGTTTCCCGATAGGGAGGATTTAAGCCATTAAAAACCAAATCGGTGGAAGTAAAAACGCAAGGAATAGCATAATCCGCCGCCAGCCCTGCTATATTGCAGGATGCTGTCACGTTGATTTGCTGTGATATTTCTGGATTGGTTTGACAAAAGTTGGGACTTGATTGAGCCGCAGTATGAATAATTGCCGATGGCCCGATTTCGCGAAAGATGCGCTTAACTTCCTGAAAATCCCTTAAATCAACCTTGAGTAAGGTTACTCCCGGAATTTCTACATAATGTGAATAGTATGTTCCATAAACATCCCATCCTTGTTTCGCTAGCTGGCAAAGGTTCCAACCCAAGAAACCACTAGCACCTGTGACTAAGAGTTTTTTCATTTTACTGGTTTAGTTGGAATATAGGCTTTGATTTAGCTATTTGTACACCCTAATTAGTTGACCTGTCAGAGAACCACCTTCGGAAATTGCCTGATGAATTTTTGTTGCCTGCTTTATCCAATCGCAATCCTGAGAACAGACAATGATACCACTATGATTGGGCTGTTCCTGATGAAGTCGAACAAAGTGCCGACGATTTAGGGTCAAGACTATCCGCAAATCGCAGGTGGCAAATGCCAGCACTTCCTCATCCGACAACCCAGCATTGCCAGCGTCCTGCACAGTCAAAACATTGTGGCCTAGAGAACGCAGGATTTGAACAATTGGTAATGGATATTGTTCATCTGCATAGAACCGCGCCACAGCTCAGGCTTCCTGATTCTCTTGCATCGTAGTTTCGATCTCTTCAAGATGAGCTTCTGCATAAATCCACGCATTAAAAAGATCGGAAGCAGACAGTGTTGGATAGGCAGCCAGAAGTTCAGACTCATTAACCCCCTGACGGCGATACCCTACCAGTACCCATACGGGAATACGAGTTCCTGCAATACAGGCATCTTCACCGCAAATGCCAGGTGTTTTGGTAATTCCACGCCAATTCCGATTCAAACTGCGAGAGAGTAATTGAATCGCCTCTACTTTCTCATCAGGTGTGAGCGAAAGTAGTTGACTTTCTAGTTCTTGGATCGACATATTTTATTATTTATCTCTTTTTCTATCTTAACCTAAAACAGCCGACCAGATTACCTAGCACCTGTAACTAAGAGTTGTTTCATTTTTAATTATATGAAGTTTTGGGTGCAGATCGATCGTCCATAATATCTAACTTTTTTCCTTGTCCTTTCCCTGGCTTCAGTTCTAAATTAATCCTTTGTTCCAGTTTTTCCTTGGGAATTCCCAATTTATCTGATAGCTCAGATATGGTAAACCTCAAGTTACCAAATTTGATTTCTGTGTTATCGTCAAATTTTAGATGACCGTTTTCCAGTGAGGGCTTACCTACTACAGCTATATAAATTTCTCGATTTGTCAACCCAGGAAATGTTTTAGTTAATTTTCTCAGAGCAGCTTTTTCTTTTTCATCAAGCTGTTCGACGGGAAAATTTGAAATATTGACTACAGCACCAGTTTCCATTTTGCCATCTTTGATGGTTGTATTAACAGCTTTAATGGCTTCGTGCAGTTTACTTTCCCCAGTTTTTTCAGAAATTTTTGAGATAACTAGATTATTGATGTCAGCTTCGTTCAAGATAACTTTGATATCTTCAAAATTACTCGATTTACTCTCGCTAACAGGATTGACTACCAGCTTGTGTTCTACACTAGCTGGTAAAGTTGAAATATTTGTTACATTTTCCTTTGCTTTTTGGCTACTATACCAATCAGGTAGTTGTGTCGCTTGATGCCAATAGTAGTACAATACAGCGATCGCACTACTAAGTAATAATAGAAATACCAACCCAACTTTTTTCATATCTCCTAAACAAAGTCCTGTATTAAAGTAGCATTTGCTGGCAGAGTTGACGAAAATGCTCGCCTCGCTGCTCAAAGTTCTGGTACTGGTCAAAGCTAGCACAAGCAGGAGACAATAGCACCACAGGAGCATTATACTTTTGGGCGAGTTCAGCAGCTCTAGGTATAGCCTTATCCATCGTTTCCACAATCTCATAGCTAGAATAGCCCACCTGCTGCAAGCGTTGGGCAAAGGCTGGTGCAGCATCTCCGATAAGCAGTACGGCAGCAGCTTTTGCCTGAATTGTTTGCATCCAACCAGTGTCATCACCGGCTTTGGCTTCACCACCAGCAATTAAGATAACTGGGCTATTAACAGAAGCTAAGCCGACTTGGGCGGCGTCGTAGTTGGTAGCTTTGCTGTCGTTGATAAAATCAATTCCCTGCCAGGTGCATATATGTTCCAGACGATGGGGAACACCGGGAAAGTTAGCAATTGCTCGAGCAATGGCATCTTTTTCAATTCCCGCCAGTCGCGCCGCCGCCACTGCCATCAACAGATTTTGCTGGTTGTGTTCTCCCGGCATCCGCAAAGAAGCGGAGGGCACAATCTGCTCACCTTGAGCAAACACCCAGCCATCCTCAATGTACACTCCTAAAGCTGGATTACCGATCGAATTCCCTTTGCCTTTGACACTTGTCCAACAGGCACCAGCCCAATGCTCGACTCCGAGCCGACGCAGATAAGCATCGTCTCCGTTAAATACTTGATGCTTGGACTGACTGAGCAGATGCGCCTTGATATTATAGTAACGCTCTAGGGTGCCGTGGCGACTCAGGTGATCCGGTGTGAAGGTTGTTAATACTCCAATGCTGGGAGCTACAGAGGGAGAAGATTCTATCTGATAGCTGCTGATTTCAGCAATCACCCAGTCGATTTTTGATTGTTTATCTGGTGCTGTTTCCTCTGAGTGCTGGTTGATAGCTAATTCACAGGCGGCATAGCCGATGTTGCCGCAGGCGGGGGCATGAAAGCCAGCGGCTTGAAAAATGGCGGCAATCAAAGCTGTGGTGGTAGTTTTGCCGTTGGTTCCGGTAATGGCAACCCACGGAGACGATTGGAGATGACGCCAAGCAAGTTCCATTTCTCCAATCGTCTCAATCCCCATGTTTCGGGCGTCTACCAAGGCTGGTAAATCCCAAGGTACGCCAGGGCTAACGACTACTAATTGTAGAGAAGCCGTTGGCTCAAAAGAATAGCCCAGTTTAACCTTAATTCCCTCACCCGCAAGCTGTTGTTGTCGTTGTTGCAAAGTGTCAGAGCTGTTACTATCGCTTAGCGTCACCTCCCAACCATCCAGTTTCAAAAGTCGGGCGGCGGCAATTCCTGATTTTCCAAGACCGATAACATGAGCGTTGGGCATAGTTAATCTGACGAAAGCTTTCTGTTTTAGAATATTGTATTCTATACTCAGGACTTACGCACTACCGCACTACCTCTATATATAGCGGATTTATTCGCCTGCGTTAATATTTCTTTTCTTAAGTCCCGCCCGGACAATGCTAACCGCTCTTTCTCCTGCTGCTAAAAAATCTTGCCAATTCATTAAGTTTAAGTTTTAAAATTCGTTAACGCTTGAGAACGAATCTTCAAATGGGGTGGAATTCGTCAGATTTTTAACTAATTCAATGAGGTACTCATTACACGAAGGGGCAATTTCTGGATATTGATTGGCTGTCCATTCTAAGGGGGTAATCACTGAAGGATCGCTAATATCAATTCCCTGTAAGGTCATGGCGATGGTTTCCTGGATTGCGCTACTTAGCAATTCTTGAAGGTTAATTATTTTGGTAATCGCTTGACTCATAATTATCTGTCCGTTACCTAGGTTCGTTAAGTCACGCTATAGTCAATCTATCCTTAGACATATTGCCATTGTACCCCATTGGGATACAAATCGGGCAAAATTTTTGAGACTTTTCCAGAATCGGGGTATGAGTAACATCCGACAGGGAGCAACGCAAAAAAGTAAGGGCGTTAGCCCAGGGCAACCACGGGGGTAGGGGGTGCCCCTACGAACTAATTTCCCAGAAAAAGTTAAAGGGCGTTAGCCTCACTCCGATGTTGTTTAATCCTAAGCTTTTACAATTAAGCCAAAATCCGCAAACACACGGGCATGGTTGCGGAGTAAGCCTAACAGATTTAAGCGATTTTGGCGAATTTCTGGATCGGAGTCCATCACCAACACACTTTGAGGTCCATCAAAGAAACTACTAACTGTGGGTGTACTTTGGATTAGAGCTTCCACTAGCTGCTGGTAATTTCGCGATTCTTTAGATGCCTGGGTTTGTGGTACTAGCTGCACCACGGCATCGTAGAAAGCTTGTTCTGAGGGTTTTTGAAATAATTCTGGACTTACTAGAGTAGCTGGGTTGAGTGAATGGGTATCTAAATTACCTTGAGCGGCTAAACGGGTAGAGCGGTTGACAGTTTCGTAAATTTTGTTTAGGGTGCCGTTATTCCGTATTTCTTGTAGGAATAAGGCGCGATCGCGTACATCTAATAAATCACTCAACGCCCGTTGGGTATACTCTGCATCGTTCTCTCCCAAAACAGCATTCACCAAGTCGTAGTCAATATTCTTCTCGTCTTGCAGTAAGGTGCGGATGCGTTGCAAAAAGAAATCCTGTAGAAGCGCTAGAGGGGATATTACATTGCTTCTACCTGGGGCGGCAAGAAAATCTGCCACTATTTGCTCCAGTAGTTGTTGTAAATTTATCGGTAACTGTGCTGTCCAGGTAATGTTGATAACGGCATTGGCAGCACGGCGCAGGGCAAAGGGATCGGCTGAACCTGTGGGCAGCATTCCCAAGCCAAATATGCTCACCAATGTATCTAGCCGATCGGCTAAACCTACAACTTGACCGATGAGAGTTTGGGGTAAGCGATCGCTTGCTCCTCGCGGCAAATAATGCTCTAAAATTGCCGTCGCCACTGCCTCTGTTTCGCCACTAGCTATAGCATACTTTTGTCCCATTACTCCTTGCAATTCTGGAAACTCTCCTACCATCTGAGTCACTAAGTCAGCTTTACACAGCAAAGCGGCTCTTTCTATCTGACTGCGGTTATCTTCTGTTAATTGCAATTGCTGGGCAATTTGTCCCGCTATGTTGCGTATTCTTTCCACCTTGTCGCGCACTGTTCCCAAATTTTCTTGAAAGGTAACTTTTTCAAGCTGGGGCACATGGCTATCTAACGGATGGGCTAAATCTGCTTTATAGAAAAACTGACCATCTGCTAACCGGGCGCGGATTACCCGCTCGTTACCCTTGGCAATAATATCTGATTTTGCGGGATCGCCGTTGGAGATTGTAATAAAATAAGGGGTTAATTCCCGCTGTTCTTCATCTTTAAACACTGGAAAGTAGCGCTGGTGAGTCACCATCACAGTAGTAATTACCTCTGCTGGTAGACTCAAAAATTCTTCATCAAATTTCCCTACCACTGCTGTCGGCCATTCTACCAAGTTAGTAACTTCTTCCAACAATTTAGGGTATATAGCTGCAAAGCCGCCGACTTGTTGAGCAGCCGTCTGCACTTGGTGTTGAATTTTTGTTTTACGCTCATCTGAGTCAACTTCTACATAAGCTGAGCGGAGACAGTTGGCATACTCTGTCGCTTGTGGTATCTCTACCCCCCATTTCATTTTGTTTGTTAATGGGGGGGTATGCAAGATCCGATGACCTTTGGTGAGGCGCGAGCTAGAAATAGTTTCTGAAGCATTAACCAACTCTACTGGCAGCACGGCATCATTCAACAAAGCTACCAGCCAACGAATCGGGCGCGGAAACCTGATATCTCCATCTGCCCAGCGCATAAACCGCTTACCTTCTAAGTTAAAAATCCACTGGGGAATTAGTTCAGTGAGAATTTCTGCCGCTGAGCGTCCGAAAATTACTTTGTTCACAAAGACAAAATCCCCCTTGTCGGTGGCTCGAACTTCTAGCGCATCTAGTTCTACATTCTGCTTCCGCGCAAACCCTTCTGCTGCTTTTGTCGGTTTGCCGTCTTTAAACGCTGCTGCTGCTGGAGGACCTTTAATTTCTTCTTCTCTGTCTGGTTGTTGGGAGGGCAAGCCTGTGATTAGCACCGCTAAACGGCGGGGGGTGCCATATACATGAATTGTCTCTGTTGTCAAGGTTTGTTCTGTCAGCGTCGCCCGAATGCGCGATCGCCATTGTTCGATCGCATCCTCCACAAAGCTTGCAGGTAATTCTTCGGTACCGACTTCCAATAAAAAATTAGCCATAGCACTATTCCTATACTTTTGTCAAGTATTTGAGTTTGGTTGGAAACTGGCGTTACCAGCTCGTTACAATTGTAGAGCCGAAGGATAAATATCAAAATAAATGGGTAAAGTTACCACTACTATAACAGTAACCAACATGGTAGATGAGATTCTGGCAACAAGGGGATTTATCCCTGACGAGCAGATACGCTCCATCAGGCTATTCTTCTAGAAGCATTCTCTTCAATTCTATTTGTTGTTCTTGATTGAGTCGAGATGGAACTAAGTGTGTGATCCCTTGCCGGCTGACGACGGCGCGATTGCGGGAGCCCGCGCCGTCGTCAGCCTGTAGTACATAATCGAATGGCGGGAAGGGAGTAGGATACCAACCAATCAGCCTACAAACATTTGATTTCAATCCATTGTTGGCATTTTACTCAAAGGCTTTAAAACTAATATGTTGGGTTTCGTACCTCAACCCAACCTACAACTTCAAAGGAGTCCCAATTATAGATAAGATTTTTTTATCACTCTAAGTACGGGAGAGCCGGAAGTTCCAAAGCTAATTGATATACTTGGCGGCGGGGTAGAGAAGTTTGCTCGGCTAATTGACGACTAGCTTGGGAACGCGATAACCCTTGATTGATTAATTGTTGCAATTCAGCTTTCAGGGCTTCTGTTGACAGCACTGGAGTTACCAACTCGGCACCAGCGATAACTAAGGTAAATTCTCCTTGCGGTTCCCGCAAAGCATAGTGAGCTAAAGCATCTGCTATCGTTCCCCGCCAAAACTCTTCGTGCAGTTTAGTTAGTTCTCGCGCCAGTACCAGCCGCCTGTCTTCTCCCAGTGTAGTTGCCAAGCTTTGCAGAGTTTGTCGCAGTCGGTGAGGAGCTTCGTAAAAAACTAGGGTTCGCGTTTCGCTTTTCAACCCTTCTAGTTGCTGCTGCCTCTCTTTTCCTTTTGCAGGTAAAAATCCTTCAAACACAAACCGCTCTGTAGGTAGCCCAGCCGCACATAAAGCTGTGATAACTGCACTGCAACCAGGAATTGGTACTACAGTTACCCCAGCGTTGACGCAAGCTTTAATTAAGTGGTATCCTGGATCTGAGATTCCTGGCATCCCGGCATCTGTGACTAGAGCGATCGCTTTCCCCTGACTCAACTGTTCCAGTAATTGGGGACTGCGCTGATTCTGGTTATGTTCGTGGTAGCTAAGTTGGGGCGTTTTAATTTGAAAATGTTGCAATAGCTTACCTGTGTGGCGGGTATCCTCAGCAGCAATAACATCTACCTCCCTCAAAACCCGCACCGCCCGGAAAGTTATATCTTCCAGGTTACCGATCGGCGTTCCCACCACATAAAGCGTACCAGTTTTTACATCGCTCTGCATTCCGATTTGTTTTCTAAGACATAGCTGTTAAGGGCAAAATTAGACAATTAATCTATTATAGCAAAAACTCAGCGAGATTTGCTCTGGATGACAAAACACGGACTGTTTGTGGGATTAGTCACTTTAGACTTAGTTTACAAGGCGATCGCGCCCCCCAGCAACAATCAGA
>CASBRB010000133.1 GCA_949127975.1 Oscillatoriales cyanobacterium PMM_0019
AAACGTACCCTTGTGAGCCCCTCCCAGGAGGGGAGTAAGAATCGGATGGTTTTCTCTTTCTCCCCTTCTCCCTTGATGGGAGAAGGGGTTGGGGGATGAGGGTGAAAACGCCCTGCTAGTGTTCTGTGGAAGCTCCTCTTTCTCCCCTTCTCCCATGATGGGAGAAGGGGTTGGGGGATGAGGGTGAAAAGCCCTGCTAGTGTTCTGTGGAAGCTCGTTTTCTCACTCTACACATATCCAACACCAGCATAAAAAATGTGGGTAAGGACAAGGGCAGAGCCTGGGAACGAGAAGAAAGGTGTGTTACAGTCCTGAATGAGTCATACTCATGTCAACAAATATCATGCCACAATACAACATCGGACTCGACTTCGGCACCACAAATTCCATAATTTCCTACCTAGAAAATGGTACCCTGCAAGCATTTAAATACGGTGGACAACAGGAAGAATACATTTCCTCCTTCATCGCCTATGAAGACGACGGCATCATTGAAATAGGCACAGCCGCCCGTAACACTGCTGCCAATAACCCAAATATTGAAAGTTATGGCAACTTTAAAATGCGGTTGCCTTTGCCAGAGTCTGAATTCGGCAACTATTTTCAAGGAGAACGCACCCCCATCAACATCACGGCTGACTACCTAAAAGAGATTCTCCTTTCTCCAAAAAACCCCTACAGCTTCAGCCGTGAAAAGGGCGAAATTTCTGGTTTAGTAGTCTCCGTACCCGAAATCTGGCAGCGGGATATCTACAACTTGGGACGGGAACGCCTGCAAAAGTTAATTAAAGAAAACTTAGGACTAGGTGAAAAACTACTGCAACTGGTAAGCGAACCAGTCGCAGCCGCCGCCTACTATGCCTGGGAAACCCAACGCCGTTCTCAACAAAACCAAACTGAACCCTTCACTGGCAACTTACTTGTCTGCGACATGGGTGGTGGCACTTTTGACGTTAGTCTCTGCCGCATCTACAATAATAACAAAGTAGAAGTCCTCTACTTTGATGGGCAAGGCGCTAAAGGACTCGACTCCGCTGGTGTTGCTTTCGATCGACAGTGCGTACAAACAGCATACACCAAGAAGCACGATCAAGCTATAGATGAAAAATCTCCTGAGTTCATGTACTTACTCAGAGACTTTGAAAGTGTAAAAATAACCAAACATACCGCAACTACCAATAGACTGATTAACTGTCTCAAGGCACAGGATGATTTTGCTAACAAAGATATTTATGTTTTTGATAGGGGATGCTACACGGTTAATTTTAATGAAATAATTGAAGCCTTTAAGTCGATTCTCCAAGGCATCCAACTGGTAATGCAACGGCTACAAGATTGGTTACAGCAAAATAATCAAGAAATTAATCGCCTATTTATGGTAGGTGGCTTTTCTCAATTTATTTTAGTACAAAGAGCTATAATGGATGCCCTGTCAATAGGTAACGACGATCCCAGATTTGACCAAAGTTTCAACATCACTAGCAGTACTTACGCTATTTCTTACGGTGCCTGCCTGATTGCCAATGGCTTAGTCGAGCCCACTGAAAAATATGTTCACACCCTCGGCATCGTCGTAGACACCATCAACAGCCAATATGAACGAGAACAGCGGCTCATCCCTATTATCGACGGAGGAGCTAATTTGGATAATTTAGCCCAACCCAAGTTTGCTAATATCCCCCCGTTAGTCACTTTTCAAACTAATGCTAGCCTGAGTCTTACCCTGTGGGTAGATCCCCAATCAAAAGGGCGAATTTTTAAAGAAGTGCTGCCAGATATGGTTAAACTGCCTAGTTATTCCCCAGAGGATAAATGGCGGGTGGGAATGAAAGTCGATCGATCTCAAGTTGCCTATTTAGTAATTGAAGAAGTTAGAAGTAAAAAACGAGTGGAATATGAATTAGGAAATGTCATAGCTAAAATGTTTCCTGGGTTTGTTTTGCTTGAAAATATGGATAGCGATTCGTAGGGGCAATCCCCCTGTGGTTGCCCCTATATCTGCGTAGGAATTTTCAAGCCTGGCGGGCTGATAAGATTGTGTAGTCCTCTTGAGCGAGGACTTTAGCTATAAGCTGCGGGTTTAAACCCCTGGCGGGCTGTCGGATAATTTTCATCCCTATTATTTTACCGATCTATGCAAGATCCTTCCTGCCCAACCTACAACTAATATGTTGGGTTTCGTTCCTCAACCCAACCTACAACTACTACATATAGCTTTCGTAGGGGCAATCCCCCTGCTCAAGCCCCTATATATGCTCAGTCTTCTACAATACTGTAAGATGTTGGGTTTCGTTCCTCAACCCAACCTACAACTCCCCTCTCCCCCTTTGGGAGAGGGGTTGGGGGTGAGGGTATTTTTATAAATGATTTAGACTTGCTATATCTGCCCAGTCTTCTACAATACTGTAACATGTTGGGTTTCGTTCCTCAACCCAACCTACAATTAAGATGTTGGGTTTCGTTCCTCAACCCAACCTACAATTAATATGATAGAATATTACCGTGTTCGATCGCTACAATAAGACGATGCCACAAAACCTCTCCCAGAAACTTGATAAAATAACCCAACTGGTACAACAGATTCGGCAAGCTGAAAGTCTACTTGAGTTTGAAACAGTTGAACTGCCTTTTAAGCTGATTGAGGCAGGGATTGAGCTTTGGGCATCTACCTATGCTCCAGAAGTTCTCAGACAACTCGCTAGTATAGATAATGATACATTAGATGCCTGGGCGATCGCTCTTACTCAAACCCTCCAAACCCAGCTAACCTTGCTCAATAGCTGGCAGCCCCATTTGTCTACTCTACCAGTACCCTCAGCCCTCAAGCAGAAAATTGAGCGCATTATTGCAGAACTTAGCCAAATTGCCACCGAAAAATCTCAAATTCTTACCTCAACAGCTAGCCTACTGAGTCAAGAACAACAGCTAAGACGAGACGGCGGTGAATTGCAAAACTTAAAGCAGAAGGCAAAAGAGCTAGAACAGATACAAGCCGAACTACAAACAACTAACCTAGAAACTCTACGACAGGAGATTAATCATCAGGCAGCTACTCTAGAACCAGAAAGAAAAACCCTAGAATCACTCCAGCAGCAGAAATTCCAGCTAGATGAGCAAATTACAGCACTGCAACAACAACAAGCTAGGCTACAAGATGAGATTACTTATCTGCGATCGCGCCAACACCAAAAAGATACTAGCACAACTCACACCGCCACCGAACTCATCACCCTAACAAAATCCCAACATCAACTACTAAATCAAGCTCTATCATCAGTTCTAGCTGACTTGGAAAAGCAACAGTCGGAGTTCCAAAAAACCCAGCAGCAGTTACAGCGTGGGATTGCTGATTTTAATCAATATCAAACAGCAACTGAAGAAATGCGGACATACCTCAGTGCCCACTATCAATCTGACCAAGAACTAGCACGTTTGCTCCCAATTAACCCACAAAAAGTGGATAATTTTATTGGGAACATCAAGCAAATTTTAGCACAACTTGACCAGGAACTGGCAACAGGTCAAAAGGTGCATGAGCGATCGCAACAAAAGACTATTGTCACCTTCTAACCATGAATCTACTCAACATTGCTGAAATTTGTCCAGCAACACACGCTCTCGGTCCCGGTAAACGCTTTGTAATCTGGGTACAAGGTTGTTGCTTCCGGTGCCGGGATTGTATCTCCCCAGACTGGATTCCCCAGGAGCAAGCCACTCTAGTTGACCCCAGACAACTCGCTGATTATATTTTATCTGTTCCTGGTACAGAAGGTTTAACCGTATCTGGTGGAGAACCCATGCTACAGGCATCTGCCTTGAGTACACTATTTACCTATATCCGCCAACACAGCGACCTCTCCATTATCTGCTTTAGTGGTTTCACCTTAGAGCAGTTGCAAGCCCAGTCTGACTCAGCTATCTCACAAGTTCTTACCCTGATAGATGTTCTCATCGACGGGTTATATGTGCCAGAGCTGAACGACAACAAAGGCTGGCGTGGTTCTTCTAATCAAATTGTCCATTTTCTTACTTCCCGCCACATCAGGGAAGCTAGTTTATTTACAGAGCGCAAACGGGATGTAGAAATTCACCTAAGTGATGAGTCAGCCTTGATGGTTGGTGTCCCACCTCTGAACTTCTCTCAGATATTTCAGGCTCTGTAAAGACTTTACCACCCTTTGACGCAGATTACCGCAATTACAAGAATTTGTTACAATTCAATACGGATGCCCGTACTAATCAGGCTCAGCAAAAGTGATACGATAAAGGCTGAAGGCTGTACGGGGTTTGGAAAACCTTTCTTAGGCTAGACTAAACTAATAGTTTAAAATTCAAACTTCCCCTTATTACCTCACACTGAAATTCACAGATGAGCTTATGATGAAAACTTTACTGGGCGATCCTAACGCACGCAAGCTGAAAAAATACCAGCCTTACGTTACAGACATCAACCTTCTGGAAGAAGAAATTCAAGGGTTAACCGACGAGGCTCTCAAGGGCAAAACCTCCGAATTTAAACAGTTGCTGGAGAAAACTAAGACAGAGAAAGAGCTGGAAGATGCGCTGGATGATATTTTGCCAGAAGCTTTTGCCGTAGTGCGGGAAGCAGGGCGGCGGGTTTTGGGAATGCGTCACTTTGATGTTCAATTGCTCGGTGGCACTATATTGCACAAAGGACAGATTGCCGAAATGAAAACCGGGGAAGGAAAAACCCTGGTTTCTACATTACCAGCTTATCTTAACGGGCTGACTGGCAAAGGAGTTCACGTCATCACAGTAAACGACTACCTAGCTCGCCGTGATGCTGAGTGGATGGGGCAGGTACATCGTTTTTTGGGCTTGAGTGTGGGGCTGATCCAGAATAGTATGGGACCGCCTGATCGCAAAAAAAATTATGCTTGTGATATCACCTACAGCACTAACAGTGAGTTAGGCTTCGACTATCTGCGCGACAACATGGCAACGTCGATGGCAGATGTGGTACAGCGTCCCTTTAATTACTGCATTATCGACGAAGTAGACTCGGTATTAATTGACGAAGCGCGAACACCCCTAATTATCTCTGGGCAGGTGGAACGCCCCACCGAAAAGTATATGCAAGCCGCTCAGGTGGCGCTACAACTGCACAAAGAAGATCATTACGACGTTGACGAAAAGGCTCGCAACGTCCTGATGACAGATGAGGGATTTGCTGAAGCTGAAAGGGTGTTGGGCGTTAAGGACTTATATGACCCCAACGATCCGTGGGCGCACTATATATTTAACGCGATTAAAGCCAAAGAGCTGTTTATCCTCGACGTTAATTATATCGTCCGCAACTCAGAAGTGGTGATTGTGGACGAATTCACTGGTCGGGTAATGCCGGGACGCCGTTGGAGTGATGGTTTACACCAGGCGATCGAAGCCAAAGAAGGCTTGGAAATCCAGAATGAAACCCAAACCTTAGCGACGATTACCTACCAGAATTTCTTTTTACTGTATCCAAAACTGTCGGGAATGACGGGAACGGCGAAAACCGAAGAAGCAGAATTTGAAAAAATCTACAACCGCGAAGTATCGATTATTCCCACTAACCGACGTTCCCAACGTAAGGATTTGCCAGATGTAGTATACAAAACTGAGGCAGGCAAGTGGCAGTCGGTGGCTCAAGAGTGTGCCCAAATGCATCAAGATGGGCGTCCGGTATTGGTGGGAACCACCAGTGTAGAAAAGTCAGAACTGCTGGCGCAACGGTTGAGGCAGTTGGAAGTGCCCCATAACTTACTCAATGCTAAACCGGAGAACGTGGAACGGGAGTCGGAAATTGTTGCCCAAGCCGGACGTAAAGGAGCAGTGACGATTTCTACCAATATGGCAGGTCGTGGTACAGATATAATTCTGGGCGGTAATTCAGATTACATGGCACGACTGAAGCTGCGAGAATACTTGATGCCGCGAATTGTCAAGCCAGAGGAGGAAGAAGCTTTTGCACCGATGGGGGTGCCAGGAGTCTCTGGGAGGAGAGCAGCACAGGGGTTTGCTCCGGGGCAGAAGGTAAAAACCTGGAAGGCTTCGCCGCAGATTTTCCCCACCCAGTTATCGCGCGAGACGGAAAAACTGCTCAAGGAAGCTGTGGATCTTGCCGTGAAGCAATATGGGGAACGGAGTCTACCAGAGTTGGAAGCAGAGGATTTAATCGCAGTTGCCTCGGAAAATGCCCCAGTAGATGACCCAGCAATTCAGAAATTGCGGGAGGTAGGCAGGCTAGTCCGCAAGGAGTACGAAAATTTTACTTCTAAAGAACATGAGGAAGTTGTCCAACTAGGCGGACTGCACGTTATTGGTACGGAGCGGCACGAGTCGCGACGGATTGATAACCAACTGCGGGGTCGTGCAGCGCGGCAGGGGGACCCTGGTTCAACGAAGTTTTTCTTGAGCTTGGAGGATAACCTGTTACGGATTTTTGGGGGCGATCGCGTCGCTGGGTTGATGGATAAATTCAATGTGGAAGAGGATATGCCTATTGAATCCGGGCTGCTCACCCGGAGTTTAGAAGGTGCCCAGAAGAAAGTCGAAACCTATTACTACGACATCCGCAAACAGGTGTTTGAGTATGACGAAGTGATGAACAACCAACGCAAGGCAATTTATGCCGAACGCCGTCGGGTTCTAGAGGGTTTAGACTTGAAGGAACAGGTAATTGTGTACGCTGAAAGGACGATGACTGACATCGTAGATGCTTACATCAATACCGATTTGCCTCCGGAAGAGTGGGATTTGGTCAATATGGTGGCGAAGGTGAAAGAATTTGTTCACCTACTAGCAGATATGGAGCCAGAACATTTAGAAGATATGAATGTAGACCAAATCAAAACCTTCCTGCACGAAGAAGTGCGTAAAGCCTACGATCTCAAAGAATCAGAGGTTGATCAAATTCAGGTTGGGCTGATGCGTCAAGCAGAGCGCTTTTTTATCCTGCAACAAATCGATACTCTGTGGCGTGAGCATTTACAAGCAATGGATGCCTTGCGCGAGGCTGTAGGTTTGCGCGGTTATGGGCAAAAAGACCCACTGATTGAGTATAAGCAGGAAGGGTATGAAATGTTTCTGGATATGATGACGGATATCCGCCGGAATGTGGTATATTCTCTGTTCCAGTTCCAGCCGCAAATGCCTGGTTAATTGATCCTTATTGTGGTTTTTTTTTAACGCAAAGGACGCTAAGGTAATCGCAAAGGTACGCAGAGGGGGGTGATTTTCTCTGCGTATTTTTATTGGTTACGAACTTGGTTCTCTGGAGGTTGTCAGGGCTCGGATATCAGTGGAGCAATCCCAGCGACACTCCTGTCGTAAGGTTTCCGGAAATTTCTGTGTTGCCAGCATTGCTTTTACGATCTTTTCTCGACATAACGAGCAAGGTGTTTGTTCGTAAACCCTCAAACAACAAGAAGCTAGTTCCAAATCCTCATGTGCTTCAACTAGGTCAATGAGGTCACATCCGATCGAATGCAATCTCCAATCATCTCCTAAAACAGGCAGCACTGATTCAATTAGCTGGTAATCTCCAGGCTCGTAGTTTTTGATGAACAGCTTAATCGCTCCTTGGTAAATTGAAGTCGGCTGTTCTCGAAGCAGCCTTATACCCAGGTCACGAACCGATTTATCTTGAGTATTAGCAAGCGCCACAATTGCAGCTTCTTGAAGATCCTCGTCATCAGTTTCTGCCAAGTCAAATATATGTCTGTTAATTTCAGGCAGTTTCCGCCGTCTGAATATCCAGAGATATTGTATTAACTTCTCCCGACTTGTCTCACCAAGCAGCCGCGAAAATATATATTCGATATCCTCGTCGCTGGCTCTGGAACCGAAAGAAGGGTAAGCTCCTGAAAAAGAACCAACTCCCGTCTCGATTCTGGATAAGATATCTTTGATGGTGGGGTGCGATCAATGGGTATTGGACACCGACTTGCTGGACTTCACGACTGCGTCAAGGTACGCTCTGACATTGGCGTTCTCTGAAGCCCTTTTCTCAAGCGCTGCTATGACTGTCTGTTTATCGAAACGCTCAATCGCCTCTGTTACTAAGTAGTCGTAGTCGTGCCGGAAATCTGGCTCTTCGAGCAGTCGGGTACCAATAACCTCTGCTACATGAAGCAAACCCTCAATGCCATCGAGTTCAACAATCTGAGAGCCGCCTATCCAAAATTCATCGAACTCCTGTAGAGCGAACTTGTCATAGATTGCACGACGTGCCTCCTCTAAGCCACGTCGCGCCAATTCCGTCGCTAATTCAACAAGTTGCTGTGTGTCCCATAAGTCAGTTGAATTCGGTATGGCTTCCAAGATGCACTGGTGGTAGTATTCTTCGTCATTTGTTAGGTTAATTATCTCAAGCAACCAGTTAGCACGGCTTTCCTCACATTGATGGTCATATGCAATATTGTGTAGACAAGCATGAAGAATGTCATTGCGCACCTTTTCTGTGCCATGTTCTCGGACGTGCATAACGGCGCGTCCCAGACCTTTTTGAAGAGCATCGCGAAACTTTTCTACCGTCAGATGTGTCATCTTGTGGTTTGGCTTCAAGCGCCACAAATTTTTATATTCTGTCTTAATGCGATCTTATTATATCCGCAATCGCTGAAGACGAAACCACTGTGCCCTAGAAGTTAGGTTTTTTAACGCAAAGGACGCAAAGGTAATCGCAAAGGTACGCCGAGGGGAGTGATTTTCTCTGCGTATTTCTATTGGTTACAAGTTCAGAACTTACGCAACCACACTACATATAGCGGTTTGTAGGGGCAATCCCCTGTGGTTGCCCTATATAGCGCGTCTAAATGAATTGTAAAATTTTCTTACTCCCCTCTCCCCCCTTTGGGAGAGGGGTTGGGGGTGAGGGTATTTTTATAAATGATTTAGACTTGCTATATATGCCAGCCTGCTACAGTACTGAAGTTAATGGGAGCAACGCGAAAAAGTGAGAGGGCGATGCCTGCGGCGGGCTACGCCTACGGGACGCTCCGTCAAGATCAACTCTAGAACTTTGCCAAGAAACCTCAAAAATAACCGTCGATATCAATACCAACACTATGCCTAAATATGTTATGTGGGGAAGCTACTGCTCAGACGTCCTAGAAAAGCGTGCCCCTTACCGACAAGCACATCTAGACGGACTCGCCAAGCAAAAAGAAGCTGGAATCCTGATTACTATCGGTCCCACTAAGGATGTAACCAAAGTCTTTGGCATCTATGAAGCCGAAGACGAAACCACCGTGCGCCAACTGGTAGAGTCAGATCCCTACTGGCAAAATGGCATCTGGACTGAGTACGATGTCCGGGAGTGGATTCAAGCGTTTTAAACAAGGTCGATCGAGGAAATTTTAGAATGGAAAAACTAGAAAAATATCGAACATACATTAAGCAAATTTTGACTGACTATGCCAACCCAGGCTCGTCAGATGATGAAATCGAAACGGAACTTATTTTTGATAGCGATCGCGACCATTATCAAGTTGTTTATACGGGGTGGAAAAATCAGCGATGTATGTATGGCTGTGTCCTTCATCTAGACATTAAAAATGGAAAGATTTGGATACAGCATGATGGAACAGAAATTGGCATGGCGAATGAACTGGTAAACTTGGGAGTCCCTAAGTTAGATATTGTTTTGGCATTTCATGAACCCTTTGTGCGACAGTATACGGGATTTGCTGTTGGTTAACTAATACTAAGAATAATTGTAGGTTGGCTTGATCGCAGGCTTTACCCAACAAAGTTCCTATATTATTTTGGCAGGACTAAAATCAGCTAATTGCTAAAACTTGCACTTGTTCGCCTGTTAGGATCGATGTTTTACCTACGGGCAGAACAGCCAGCCCAGTAGTTTGAGCTAGGTTAATTAAATTGCCTGAACTTTGACTACCACCCGCTAAGAGAAATTCGTAAACTCCCTCTACTAAATTCAGTTTGCCCCAAAGGTAAGTTTCTCGCTTACCATCGGAGAGCAAATTGTCACTCGTGAGCGCCTGCACCCACATCGGTTCCCACCCCTCGG
Source organism: Oscillatoriales cyanobacterium PMM_0019 (assembly GCA_949127975.1). Lineage (GTDB taxonomy): Bacteria > Cyanobacteriota > Cyanobacteriia > Cyanobacteriales > CASBRB01 > CASBRB01. The sequence continues at coordinate 10,034 of CASBRB010000133.1, forward strand.
CTAGTCCAGAAAGTTTCTTAATCGCTGGTTGGACAAACCGCCAAAAAGTCACCAGTGAGGAAACCGGATTCCCTGGTAAACCAAAGTATAATACTGGTTTCTGATTAGAGGTAGCTGATCCTGAAAATGTAGCAAATGTCAAGGGCTTACCGGGTTTAATCTGAACGGCACGGATATGAATTTCGGCACCCAACTGAGCGAGAATGCTCTCGACATAATCATAATCCCCTACGGAGACGCCACCGGAGGAAAGAACCATGTCTGCCGATGCCACAGCTTGAGCGATCGCTTCCAAGAGTGCCTCTGGTCGATCTGGTACAATACCCATTGGTATAGGCGTCCCGCCTATCTGAGCTACTAATGCTGCTAAGGCGTACTGATTCGAGTCTACAATTTGACCTGGTTGCAGTGGTTGTTCGGGCGTTACCAATTCGTCCCCAGTGGAAATAATTGCCACACGAGGGCGGCGATATACTGCCAACTGGGTACACTGGGCTGCTGCCAGCACTGCTATTTCTGGAGCTTTGATGGGGATTCCCCCAGGCAGTAGCGGTGTGCCCGCTTTGTAGTAAGCGCCCTGGTGACGTACATAGGCTTGAGGTTCTGGGGCAGCAAGTATCTTGACGCGCTCTCCTTCCTGCTGTGTTTGCTCTTGCATCACTACGGTATCTGCACCTAAGGGCATCACTGCACCTGTGAATATCCGCGCTGCCTGCCCTGGTTGAATGGAACGTTGAGGTTTAACCCCTGCCGAAATTTCTGCTACAATTTCCAGAATAGCTGGCTGCTGGTCATCACAAAACTCGATATCGGCGAACCTCACTGCATAGCCATCCATTGCCGAGTTATCCCAGTGGGGAAAGTCTAACTGGCTGGTCACTGGTTTCGCTAAAATACGACTTAGGGCAGATGATAAGTCTACATTTTCAGTGTCTTCACCATCGTGAAGAGGTTGCACCAAACCTAAAATTATTTCCTCTGCTTGTTTGACTGGCAGCATGGTTTTCCTCGATTTGAGATTTAAAAGGTTACTTGCGCAAGCTGGAAGTATTATGTAATAATGGAAATTTGTGTCTAATTGTATCCCAAAGTTGGATTTTGTAGGAACTGATTTATGGCAGCCAAAAAGGGGGTCCGGATCATTATTACGCTAGAATGCACCGAATGTCGCACCAACACAGACAAGCGATCGCCCGGTGTATCTCGCTATACAACGACGAAAAACCGCCGCAACACCACGGCACGGCTAGAACGGAAAAAGTTCTGCTCTCACTGCAATAAGCACACTGTCCACAAGGAAATTAAGTAATAGTCATTTGTCCCGATAGGGACCAATGGCTACCTTTTCCCCTTTTCACCAATCACTAAACTATGACTTACTATCGCCGCCGCCTTTCTCCAATCAAGCCTGAAGACCCCATAGACTACAAAGATGTGGATCTGTTACGTAAGTTTATCACCGAGCGGGGTAAAATATTACCACGCCGCATTACCGGATTAACGGCGAAACAACAACGCGATCTGACAAAAGCGATTAAACGCTCCCGGCTGATAGCCTTGTTGCCGTTCATTAATCAAGAAGGGTAGTTAAGTACAGCTTGCCGCTTTGGCAAGCGTTGTCACCCAAAAGTTAGACTGGGGATAACAGATGTCCAATCAACGCTAACGGGGTAACAAAAACGGGTGGAGAAGGGAACACTAATAGAATTCTGGCAGAATGGAGAGCGCCGTCTGGCTGTAATAGACCGTCCAGAGGGGAAAAAGCACTGGATTGCGATCGACCAGCGCAACCAATCCCATACCCTCCATCCCCGAAGTATTGCCTATGAGGTGTCGGGTCAAACTTACCTCCCCTCGGAAATTACCAAATTCCTAGAGGAGGTAAAACCACTACTAGAACCATCAAGTTTAGAGGTGGCATGGGAACTGTTGGTAGAGGATGATGAAACGTTTGACCCCTCAAACCTAGCTTCTCTCCTATATTCAGATGGCAGTCCACCCTATTGCTATGCGGCTTATTACTTGTTGTCAGAGGATAAACTCTACTTCAAGAAAAAGGGCGAACGCTACGAACCTCGCAGCGCGGCTCAGGTAGCAGAACTGAAACATCAAATAGAAGTTGAAGTTCAGCGGCGTTCCCAGCAGCAAGAATTTATGAATCGCTTGCAGCGAGGACTAGCTGGTGAGCAAGTTCAGTGGCAAGAGAGCGATCGCTCTCGCATCGAATCCGTAGAACGCTTTGTCCTCCAACCAGATTTTCCGGTTCGTAATGCTCAAGAACTTCTGGCTACCTTAGGACGCCCCCAAACTCCTCAAGCTGGTCTTGATTTGCTAGTGGATTTGGGTTGGTGGAGTCCTCACGAAAACCTGTTTCTGCGACGCAGTCAAATTCCTGTTCAGTTTCCCTTCATGGTGCTAGAAGTGGCTCAGCGACGCTTGGATTCCCCACCCCTCGACCTCGACGTTAACCGCCTAGAGCTGACTCATCTTAAGGTTTACACGATTGATGATGAAAGCACCCAGGAGATTGACGACGGGTTGAGTATAGAAAACCTGACTGATGGACGTCAGCGACTCTGGATACACATCGCCGATCCCACCCGCTTGGTAAATCCTGGGGACGAACTCGACTTGGAAGCTCGACGCCGCAGCACTACGCTATATCTGCCGACGGGTATGATTCCGATGTTCCCGCCGGAATTAGCCACTGGTCCGATGAGTTTGATTCAGGGTAAACTATGTTATGCCCTGAGTTTTGGCATAGTGTTGGATGAAGTCGGTGCGGTGAGTGAATACAGCATCCATGCCAGTCTGATTAAACCAACCTATCGCCTAACTTACGAAGATGTTGATGAAATGTTGGAGTTGGGCGTACTTGCTGAACCAGAAATAGCGTCGATCGCATCTCGTGCAGAACTACGGCAAAAGTGGCGTCAGTCTCAAGGTGCCATTAGCATCAATATGCCGGAAGCTTCTATCAAGGTAGAAGGTGATGACATCACCATTGGTGTGTTAGAAGACTCCAAGGCACGACAGTTAGTCGCAGAGATGATGATCCTGGCTGGTGCGGTGGGGGCACGTTACGGTCAGGAGCAGCAAATTCCTTTACCTTATCGCAGTCAGCCCCAACCGGAACTACCTTCAGAAGAAGAGTTGCTACAACTGCCAGCAGGACCAGTTCGCTCCTGTGCTATGCGTCGTTGTATGCCCCGTAGTGAAATGAGTATCACACCAGGACGACACGCCAGTTTGGGTTTGGATACCTACACCCAAGTAACGTCTCCTATCCGTCGCTACACTGATTTACTGGGTCATTTTCAGATTAAGGCTCACTTGCGCGGAGACACACTGCCATTTTCTGCTGAAGAATTGCAACAAATTCTGCTCAGTGTTAGCTCTACTGCCTACGAGGCAAGTTTGGTGGAACGTCAGACGAATCGTTATTGGGGGTTGGAGTATCTGCGGCGTCATTCTGATGAGGTGTGGCAGGCTCTGGTACTGCGATGGCTACGGGAAGATGAGGATTTGGCTTTGATTCTGTTAGAGGATTTGGGTTTAGAGTTGCCGATGCGTTTTAAGCGATCGATCTCACCGGGCGATCGGTTGGAAGTTCGCGTTAGCCAAGCCGATCCCCGTCACGATGTTATTCACTTCCGAGAGATGGTCAAGCAAGAAGCTCAGGCTGCGGCGATTTAGTTCATCACAAAGACTAAAATCTTTAGTATGAGGTAAAGTTGTAGGTTGGGTTGAGCGATAGCGAAACCCAACATAAACCCACAGGGGTGATGTTGGGTTTCGTTCCTCAACCCAACCTACAAATATAGCTACTAAAGTCCAGGGCAATCACGGGGGATTGCCCCTACAGACCGATAAAATAATAGGAAAATCAACACTCTTAGTGGCTATGTCTAAGTCCAAAAAGCATAATCTTCAATGGATCAAGAAAACGATTGATTTAAAAGAAGACCACAACTGGAAATCCAAACCAGGGACTCGGATCTTTGTAGCAGGGCGAGGAGCTTTGCGGTTTGATGTCCCCCAAGATTGGCATTTTGAACCGGATGAAAAGTCGTTCCGGTTTTTAGACAAAAAGCCACCGAACGACGATTGCCGCTTAGAAGCTTCCTTTAATTTACTGCCCCCTGGCAACTGGGCAGAGTTTCCCCTGGCTCCGCTATTAAAGAAGTTGGTTGAAGATGACGAGCGCAATCCGATCGAGCAAGGGGAAATTATTCAACTCAAGCGCCAAACTGCCCGCATCGTTTGGACTCAATTCAAATTTATTGACCCTGAAGAAAAGCGCGAAGCTTATTCCCGAATTTGTATTGGGCTAGGTTCTGGAGTTCAATGCTTGGTTACTTTTGACTACTGGGTGGACGATGCGGAGCGCCTGATCCCAGTATGGGACACAGTTATGGAATCATTAACTCTTGGCTTGTATATCCGCGATCCTAGAACAGGGCTCGCATTACCCGACTAGTTTCAATCCCTAAAAGGGATTCATACAGTACTGTAGCGCTGCCTCTACATATAGCGGTTCGTAGGGGCAATCCCCCTGTGGTTGCCCCTATATATGCCCAGTCTGCATAAGTCCTGTCATAGTTATTTCGACAATCAAAACTAGCTCTATTTCTGAAGGGATAAAGTTTCAATCCCTAAAAGGGATTCATAGTTATTTCGAC
>CASBRB010000134.1 GCA_949127975.1 Oscillatoriales cyanobacterium PMM_0019
ATGGAAAGACTAGAACAATACCGCCAAGCTATTCGCCAATTACTCACCGCTCATGCTACTCTTGAGCAAAATAGTTCCAACTCAGACATTGAGTGCCAGCTAATCTTTGACACCGAGCACGATCACTATCAAATGTTAGATATCGGCTGGGAAGAATTCAAGCGCATTTACAACTGTTTTATTCATCTTGATATTAAGGATGGCAAAATCTGGATTCAACGCAATATGACCGAGAGAGATCTCGCACAAGAATTGGTCGAGATGGGTATTCCTAAAGACGATATCGTTTTGGGGTTGCATCCACTCTACAAACGTCCAATTACAGGTTATGGAGTTGCTTGAAACGCTAAAGGAGGGAATGAGTTTGAACACCGATTGCTCTCTCGGTGGTGTTCCCAAGGGGTGGAGGCAGAGCCTCCAAAGCTGCATTCCCAGGCAGAGCCTGGGAACGAGAACTGCCACTACGATAAGTGGTTCGTAGGGGCAATCCCCCTGTGGTTGCCCTATATATGCCAGTCTTACCCCAAAGGTCCTGGTTCGGAATTCAGCAAGATTCAGAAGTGGGGCGACCGAGCGTTCGAGTGAAGGAATACATATGAGATCGGTGTTCATACTTTGGCATATACACGAATTCGGTGGTGAGAGTGACGAGAAGCTCATTGGTGTCTACGAGACCCAGGATGATGCCGAGTCCGCCATAGCCCGCCTCAGCGAGAAGCCTGGATTCAAAGACACCAGTCATGGCTTTGAGATCTGTGAGTATGAGCTTGGCAAGGATCATTGGATCGAGGGATATTTTACGGCACAGCCGCTCCAGATGGATTTACCAGAATAGCGCGATCGCCCGATTTTGTAGGATGCCAGCTCTCTTTTTTTTTTAAAGGTGTCAAATAACTGCAAAAGCGTCCCTTTCTCGCCCTAAAGCGAATCGCACTGAAGAGGATAAATTTTTACTCGACAGGGTGAGAAAAACGATTAGTGCCAGCATTGCTAAACCAGAGCTAATCAAAAATATTCCTCGGTAGCCTACTTGCTCTGCAACCGAACCAAATAGAGGAGCAGCGATCGCCACCCCCAAGTCAAATCCACTAATACACAGGGCAAAAACCCGACCTCGTTCTTGGGGAGAAGATCGATCGGACAGCAAGGCAATCATCATCGGAATCAACGTTCCCGCTCCTGCGCCCTCCAAAATAGCTGCTAGCAAAAAAGCGCTCGCACTGCGAGCTTGGGAGAGCATCAGCATTGCCAGAACGTATGAGCCTAGACTACCGATGATAAACAACCCCCTACCATAGCGGTCTGAAGCACGCCCAATGAATAAGCGCATACTAAAGCTAGCGATCGCCGCTGCTGTATAAAACCACCCCGCATTTAAATCAACTCTAGTTTCTCTGATAAACAAAGGCACAAACGTAGTCAATGCCCCAAAGGCAAAACCTATCAGCAGCAGCACTAGAGACGGTATTCCTAAGGGTAAACTGCCGAAAATTCGACCTATCTGCTTGACAAGTGGTTCCGAATGTGAATTTCCAGATAAACCCTCGGTTTGATTACTCTGGATTTCAATTTCGCCTCTTTTATATTCTTTAATTTGACAGGCACCAATTAAACTTAGTATTCCCAAGCCAGTTGCCATAACAAACAAAGGCTTGTAGCCAGCAGCATTTTGTAGCAAACCGCCAATAGCAGGACCTGTAGCCACACCAATAGGAACTACCAAACTCATATAGCCAATTAACTCACCTCGCTGGCGTATCGGCGATAAATCGACAACCAGAGCGCTATAACCAGTACCAAAGGCGGCAATGCTGATGCCATGAAAAGCTCGGACTGCCATCAACAGTGGAATCGACTGCACAAACAGGTAGCCTAAAGGCGCTATTCCCGCCACAGCGGTGCCCAACAGTAGCACTAGTTTCCGACTCCGCTTATCCGCCATCTGCCCAAGCATTGGGCGGAACAGCAACAGCCCGATGGCGAAAGCGCCCATCACAATTCCCACCTGCTGCTTAGTACCACCGACATCCTCTACATAAGATGGCAGTGTCGGCAGTAACGAAGCTACGCTCGACCAGAATAATAGCCCAACAACAAATAAAACGAGTAGGTTTTGACGTTCTTGCTTCTCCAGCGTCCAAAAAATTTTCACTATTTCCCTTTTTCAAGCCATATCCCTAATGTTAACTATTGTTAACGATCGGCTCTAATATTTCTCTCACCCTATAGATGGGTCTACCCTGCGACTCATGGTAGGTACGCATCAATAGCTCTGCCAGCAAGCCAAAACTAAATAACTGGATACCAGTTAACAGCAGCACCACGGCTAATATCAGTAAAGGTCGATGTCCAATACTTACGCCTAGTGCTAGCTTGATGAAAGTTAAATAACCTCCCAACAGGATACCCAATAACATCGAACTCAACCCCAACAATCCAAAAACGTGCATCGGGCGTGTCAGGAACCTTTTCATAAACCAAATGGTTAACAAATCCATCAACACCCGGAATGTCCGCCCCAAGCCATACTTACTGCGACCATATTTACGCGCATGGTGACGTACTGGCAGTTCTGCAATTCTTGCTCCTTCAATAAAAGCCAGGGCAGGTAAAAATCGGTGCAACTCCCCGTATAAATTCATATCCGCCACCAGTTCCGATCGATAAGCTTTGAGGGAACAACCGTAATCATGTAGATTGACGCCAGTAACTCGCCCAATTAGCCAATTAGCCATTTTAGAAGGAAGCAGTCGAGTTAGAGCGGCATCTTTTCTGTCTTTACGCCAGCCACTAACTAAGTCGTAACCCTCGTCTAATTTTGCTAGGAGTCGAGGTATATCAGCGGGATCGTTTTGTAAGTCACCATCTAACGTAACAATTACCCGACCTCGCGCATAATTGAAACCAGCAGCCATTGCCGCCGTTTGACCATAATTGCGGCGCAGCAGCACGGCTCGGATGTTTGAGCGAGTTTGCGCTAATTGCTTGAGCAGTTGTGCCGAGCCATCAGTTGAACCATCATCTACGCAAATTATTTCATAGTTGAGTTTATCTGCTGTTAAAGCGGTAGCGATCGCTTCAATTAAGTGGGGTAAACTTTCGACCTCATTATATATCGGCACTACCACCGCAACCGCTGCTATTGTCTCAGAAATACCATTATTTATTGCCAAGTTTTCTGGAATTAACACTGAATCCCCCACTAATTAACTCCTGACTCCTGACTCCTGACTCCTGACTCCTGTTCAACTGATGGATCGAAGCTGCGAACCACTCGGCAGCAAGAGCGCAACTTCTGATAATATGACCGACTAATGTCATCGCAGTGTTCCGAGAGCCGATCGATCCCAATCCCATTGCGCC
>CASBRB010000135.1 GCA_949127975.1 Oscillatoriales cyanobacterium PMM_0019
AAATTGCGTACAGTCGATCGGCCGTTCACCTGCCACTCACCAGTCATCCCAGGTTTGACATCTAAACGCTGCCATTCCGGTACTTCGTAGAGATCGACTTCATCCGGTGTTGGAGGTCTGGTCCCAACCAGACTCATCTCGCCTCTGAGGACATTCCAAAACTGCGGCAGTTCATCCAGGCTAGTTTTCCGCAAAAAACGACCTACTCGTGTCACCCGAGGGTCATTTTCATGTTTGAAAAAGGCACCATTGACTTGATTTTTGATTTGTGATTTTAATTGTTCGGCATTGACACACATAGAGCGGAATTTCCACAACCGGAATCGCCTGCCCATCCAGCCGCACCGGGTTTGACTGAAAAAGAGCGGCCCAGGATCGTCAAGGGAGATCGCTAGAGCGATCGGAATGAACAGAACTGCTGTAATTGCTAAACCCACCACCGCGCCTACTATGTCAACACCCCGTTTCACCCAGGAATGCACCGAAGGATGAGTTATCGGTGGTGAGTCTTCTCGGCTGTGACTAGAGGATTCGGTCGCCTCAAGTGGCTCGATCGTCATCACCTCGTCCAACCCTGTCATGGACAACACCGCCATGATCTGAGGATGTACCCCCTGAAGCACCAGTTCTACTCCGTACTCCCGTGCCAGTTTCAGATTATGGACTAGAGCGCCCACACCACTACTATCTATAAACCTCGTCTGGCTCATGTCGAGGATAATTGGGTTGGGAGCAGAAATTGTTAAGAGAAGCTGCTGACAACTTTTCTTAAAGGCAACTGCTTCCAGCACACTCAAGCGAGGGGGCATCTGTACCACGTAATTATGGTTCAAAATTTTAAAGAGAAAATCTACTTGTGAAGTTGAGCCCATTAACACCTGTTATCCAGTTTTAAGCTAGTTGGATTTTTTGGTTGCTACATAATTAGGCATTTAAAGCCCCAATTTCTTTGTAGTTTAAGACAATAGAGATGCTTAACCCTATAATAATTTTGATGTGAAAAGTAAAACTGCTGACTATCCTACGGCGCGACTGATTGAAGTTTTTTCTGCTATTCAAGGCGAAGGACTCAATGTTGGCACCCGTCAAATTTTCATCCGCTTCGCCCTGTGCGATCTGCGCTGTCATTTTTGCGACAGTGCCCATACCTGGGATACGCCCTCCAGTTGCCGCATTGAGCAGACACCTGGATGCCGCGATTTTGAAACCCACTCCAATCCTGTGTCGCTGCCAGTATTACTGGAATGGGTAGTTCGCCAAAACCACCCAGCTTTGCACGACAGCATTAGCCTAACTGGTGGCGAACCGCTACTTCATGCCCCCTTCTTAGAACAATTTCTGCCCCAGGTGCGGCAATTAACTGGGTTACCAATTTACTTGGAAACCGGTGGACATCGTCCAGAGCAGTTATTAATGATTCTACCCTATCTAGATTCGGTCGGTATGGATATTAAACTGCCGAGCGTTAGTGGGGAAAACCACTGGCAGGCTCACAAGGAATTTCTACAGCATTGTTACAATGCACAAATAGAAGTATTTGTCAAGATAATACTTTCCCAGCAAACCAATTCAACTGAGTTAGAACAAGCTGCTGAATTAGTGGCGGCGATTAGTCCTAAAATTCCGGTGTTTCTGCAACCAGTGACACCTTTGGAAACTCCCCACTATCTAGGTGGGGCGGCACCAATGCCTCCTTCTCCAGAGCAGGTTCTGACTTGGCAAGCGTTGATGAAGCACTACCTCTTGCAGGTGCGTGTCGTGCCACAAACCCATAAAATGCTGAATCAGCTCTAAGATGGGTTAGGGCAAAAAACCCTAGTCCCTAGCCCCTAGTCCCTCATTGTTTCCCTGAGATTTGACTTTGGCAGCACTGCGCCTGAGGGCTTGTAGCCGCGCTTCGTATCTAGAACGTTGACGTCGCCCCGGAGTTTGCTCAATCAAGGTTTTCAAGGCGCTGCCGAGACTTTTGTAGGCGTTGGGGAGTGAGTACCCAAACCGAGTGGCAAGTGCTAGAGCTTTCTCGTCTGCTTCTGACGCTGCCTTCATGTTACGCTGTCCATTGTTTTTCTGGTAGATGCGATAGCCTGAAACGCCACACAAGACTACAGCCAACAATAGCAGTAAGATATCCTGCACCCATAACTCACCCACAGCACCGCCCAAACCAATGGCAAGCGCCGCCATTTCCCAACCCTCTCTAGGTATGGTGTCGTTTTGAATCCTGGCTACTTCGTGCCAAAACAGCAAGTTACGCTGATCCAGTGCTAACTGCTCCCACTTTACCAGGTCAATTTGAATCTCAATCTGATCCTTGCCAATTTCTTCACAGCGGATTAAGGGTGGATTCACCTCTGTGGTTGACTCAACCGTAACCCAGCTTTGCAATTCTGGTGGCAGTAAAGTTTTTAGACGCCGGAGTTCACTCATCTCGGCTCTAGTAGAGGTTACATACGATGTCATCTAAAAAACTCCGGGAGTGTGGAAACCGTGTGGCTTTAGCCCACGGATGAAACACGACGCGCTAAATTTATTTAGCGTCCCCCTTTCGGGGAGAGTAGAAAGAGGTGCAGTTTCTACCCATTCCTGTTAATAGCCGGAAACGCCTATTCTGCACAATGTAAAGTTCGCCTAGCCAAAGTTATCGGTCGGTACTATCCAAGCAGCACTGTCTTACCCCTCGTAAAACTATTTAACCACTCGGTTCTAGAGCATGGAACTGGCGTCGCATTCCAAGGTAGGAAATTAAACACTTACCGATAACGTAGTTTCCCCATCGCTGGGACTTAGGCGGGTCAGCTACCTAAAGTCGGAGGCACGAAGCCCCGTATCTTTAGAGCGGGGTGCTGACAAGATCCGGCTCCGGTGAGGTTTCAAGACAAAACAAGCCTTTCCCCATGTTTTTTTTATTGTACGGCATTTCTGCTCCCGTGTTCAATCAAAGATGAGTACGGGAGGAATGGCGCTTGATATGGAACTGGCATTCCTTTCCAGTTTAAACTTTGGCAACAGCACTAATTCTACCGCGATCGTGCGGTGTGTCAAAATTAATCAGTGGTCCAGCAGGAACAATCCGGGTAGGATTGATCTTGTTATGGCTTTTGTAGTAGTGCCGTTTGATGTGGTCAAGGTTACAGGTTTCTTTGACTCCAGGAAATTGATAAAGTTCCTTTAAGTAGTTCCACAGATTGGGATAATCCCAGATATGGCGTAAGTTGCATTTAAAGTGACCGTAGTAAACCGCGTCGAAGCGCAGCAGCGTGGTGAACATACACCAGTCTGCCTCGGTGATGCGATTGCCGCACAGGTATTGCTTTTCTGCCAATACCTTATCCCAGCGATCTAGGGCATTAAATAAATCTTTCACCCCTGACTCATAAGCTGTCTGAGTGGTAGCAAATCCGGATCGGTAGACACCATTATTGATCGGTTCATAGATGGCTTCGATAGTTTTGTCAGTCACTTCCTGCAAAGCTTTGGGATAGAAGTTTAAATCTGACTTAGCTAGAGCTTGAAACTGCGTATCCAACATCCGGATGATTTCGCGGGATTCATTATTAACTATCGTGGCAGTTTGTTTATCCCAAAGCACTGGGACTGTCACTCGTCCATTATAATTTGCATCTGCCTTGAGATAGATTTCCCAGAGATAGCGACTGCCATTGACTCGATCGGGTATGCAGCCTGGTTCGTCGGAAAATTCCCAGCCATTGTCATAGATTTCTGGGTACACAACTGACAACCCGATAACTTCCTCGAGCCCCTTCAACTTCCGTATAATTGCGGTTCGGTGTGCCCAAGGGCAAGCCCAGGATATATAAAGATGGTAGCGAGAGGCTTCAGCTTTAAAACCACTAGAACCATCAGCCGTAATCTGGTTACGGAAAGTAGTAGATGGTCGGATGAATCTTCCTTGGGTATCTTCTTGCTCTCGTTCCGATACCCATTTGCCATCAATGAGGAGACCTAAACCCATAAAACCTCTTTTGATATAATATCAGCGGCTCGGTAGTACTTGTTATGCTAGATCAGTAGCACACTGGCATATATAAGGGCAACCACGGGGGGTTTGCCCCGACGAACTATATTAACTATTGTGGCAAGACTTAAGTTCCTGCGTCTTCCTCCCACGTTACGGTTACACCAAGCTTGGTTAGCGTCTTTTCAACTAACTCACGGAAGGGTTGAGAATGTCCCCCAAATAAATGAATCCTAGGTTTTCGGTTTGGTAACTGATCCTGATAAGCAAGTACCTTTAACCCCTCCTTCCAGTCTGAGACGTGCTTGATTTCAATGACATACTCATCAGTTACCAAATCAGCAAAACCGACTAATGTTTCATACTCAGTCTTTCCGCCCTCACGTTTCTGAAGTGCCTGTTTAACTTTAAGTTCAGTCTCAAAAATTGAAGTTTCTACTTGCATGTTCATGGTTGTTACTCCTAACTTCTTCAGGACTTACGCACACTGGCATATATAGGGGCAACCACAGGGGGTTTGCCCCTACGAACCCGCTATATAGAGGCAGTGCGTAAGTCCTGTTCTTTAAACAATTTTCACAAATTCTATAATTTAAGCCTTCCCAACGCTCTATCTGAAAAGCAGACAGGGAAAGACTGCGGCGACATTGGTAGCAGTAAAGTCTGACTTGTCTGGAACTCACATTTAAGGTTCTTGGTACTTCAGAAAAACATTTTGACGAAGCTCAAGGTAAGGTTTGCCATATTTCCTGTAATAAAGGGTCTAGTCCGGTATGAGTAACGGCTGAAATCAAAAACACTGGTGTTTGACTCAAAGCGGATATTTGGGCGGCAATGGTGTTAGCCAATTCTCCATCAATAGCATCAACTTTGTTAAGTGCTAAAATTTGAGGACGCTGTGCCAGACCCTGCCCGTAAGCATTTAATTCCTGCTGAATAGTCTGGTAGGCAGCAATGGGATCTTCAGCAGTACCGTCAATCAAATGTAGCAGTAAACGGGTACGCTCAATGTGTCGCAAAAAATCGTGACCTAAACCTGCGCCCTGGGATGCTCCAGCAATTAATCCTGGAATATCGGCAAACACAGTACCGTCGCCAGTAGGTTTACGCACGACACCCAGATTGGGAATTAAGGTGGTAAAGGGGTAATCTGCAATTTTTGGTCGTGCGGATGAGACAGCAGCAATGAATGTGGACTTACCAGCATTCGGTAAACCAATGATTCCCACCTCAGCCAGTAACTTCAATTCTAACCGCAGTTGTCGTTTTTCCCCCGGTGGTCCTGGTAAAGCGTACTCTGGTGCCCGATTACTGTTGCTCAAGAAATGCTGGTTGCCTAATCCACCCTTGCCACCAACAGCCACACAGAAAGTCTGCTCAGATTGGATGAAATCGCACAGTAGTTCATTAGTCTCGGCATCATAGACGACAGTGCCCACGGGGATTTGGATAATGCGATCGCTCCCCGCCGCCCCGGTACGATTATTCCGTCCTCCGCGCCCCCCGTTTTCTGCCTGAAAGCGGTGGTTGTATTTAAAATCCAGCAAAGTTTGCAGGTGTTCAACTGCCTTTAAAATTACTGAGCCACCGCGCCCACCATTGCCACCGGAAGGTCCCCCAGCGGGAACATACTTTTCCCGCCGAAACGCCACCATACCGTCGCCACCTTTGCCGGATTCAACTTCAACTTCTGCTCGATCGATAAACTGCATATTTTTATATTAGTCAATGGTCATTAGTTTTATTTCTGACAATTGACTTTTGACTTTTGACTAAGTATTATTGACAATAGCTGGACACGTCTTCACCGCACTCATCAGCAAGGTAGGATAAAGCTCGGAAACGCAAACCAACTAACTGATCGTAGAGGGGATTGAGCTTACACAGCGGCGGAATGTGGACAATTTTGTGACCTAATAGTTCAATATTTCGCTCAAAGGGACACTGAGCAGGAATAAGCTTGCACAAAAATCGTGCCACTTGTGGTTCGTGAATTTCCAGCCCGTCTAGCCATTCACGTACTGGTTTTAGTAAAACCCGCTGCCTTTTTGGAGACAATTCTCGAACTTCTCTGCCCACCGTCATAGCTGGCTCAGTTGCTGCAGGCTCGTAAATAGTATGCTGCAGCGCCTCTAAAACTATTGGCTCCTGTCCCAGTGCCTGATAAAACTCCCGCAACAATTTATCCTCAGACAAGGAATAGACGCCATCTGCCAACGCTACCATCACTGCAGTACGCAAAAAATTCTGCGCAGTTTCAGTGTCATCGCCCAAAGCTGCAGCTAATTCACTAGGTGAAATGTGGAAGTCTAGAGAGGCTAAATCAGTTTTGGGAGCTAGTTCATCTTGCGTTAGGGTGGCAATCAACTTTTGTTCTTCAGCATCAAATTCCCCATCTGCCCAGGCAAGCGCCAGCAAGCCACGCAGCCAAGCGGTAATTTGCTGGTTGGTGTAAGGAGATTCAACAACAATCGTCATAAATTTTCTCTCGAACGAATGTCACTGCCAAATCGATCTTAGCTGGTTTCTGAGACAACCCCACGATTAGAAATCGGGGGGTTCCAACTCGGATGAGCAGGTTTCGTTTAGTGTCAAGATTTCTCTCAAACTGGTACTTGACAAGATTATGGGACTCATCTACCATCATGATATGTCAAGCACCATCCTAGAATTCAAAGTTAAATGTGAATCCACCAGAGTTTGGGTTATTCCTCGTTTCGATTTTAATGAGCGTTGCGGGGCAATTTTGGCTCAAGACTGGAGCTTTGAAGCTGGGGCAAGTCAACTCTAGCAATTGGTTTAGCCATGTTTTGGGTATCCTCACCACACCAGAACTACTCGCGGGACTCGCTTGCTATGGTTTAGGTGCATTTACCTATATTTTGCTGCTAACTCGCGTTAATCTCAGCGTTGCTGGTCCTGCCGCGTCTCTAGTATATGTTTTTTCAGTCTTAGTGGGCTACTTTATTTTTAAAGAAACCATTCCGATCAGTCGTTATGTCGGTTTAGCCCTGATTATCAGCGGGGTTATTTTGGTAATTTGGAAAAAGTGATGAATCTCTTACGACGAGTTTCCTCTCGTTCCCAGGCAGAGCCCTTGTCTTTACCCACATTTTTTATGCTGGAGTTGGACATGTTTAGAGTGAGAAAACGAGCTTCTACGGAACACTCGCAGGGCTTTTTCACCCTCATCCCCC
>CASBRB010000136.1 GCA_949127975.1 Oscillatoriales cyanobacterium PMM_0019
CGTCGAACATTGTAAGTAATCATACTTAGGGGTTCCCTTTCCGGCTGACGACGGCGCGATTGCTTCGCCCGCGCCGTCGTCAGCCTGTAGTACATAATCTTCTGGCGGGAAGGGAGTAAGCGTATGACGAAAGTCGTAGGGAGAGTTCTATATTTAGTCTTGATTAAATTCAGGACATTTTTTAGATGTCTGCTTCTGATAGTCAAAAGTACTATAATTATGAAATAATTAAATTCAAAATTCGCGATGAATCAAAAAGGAATGTTACTTGTTCTTCCCGTTCCGTTTCGCTCCCAAGGTAATCAATTATTTTTTGAGTTGCAGGCTTGTAATGGCTTAGAGCAGTGGGCTAATAACTTTGAATCGCTGATTGTGGCGGCACCGCTGATACCCGAAACAATAGCAGAACAGCAGAAAATGTGGGTTTGGCGTAACACCAACACCCTAGCCGATCGCAAACGCTTTGAGCTAGTGCCACTGCCTTGGGCTTATTCACCCTTCAAATTCCTAAGCTGTTATTATTCAGTACGAGCGAAGTTAGCAGAATTGATCGGGAGCAGTCGTTACCTGCAATTTGCTATTGGCGGATTGCTTGGTGACTGGGCGGCGGTGGCTGCTCTGTCAGCTCATCAACAGGGCAGAGAGTATGCTATCCACACCGATCATGTTGAAGATCAGGTGATGTTGGAATTAGCAAGGGGTGCAAGAATATCAACCCAACTGAAGGCGAAAATTATGGCACCTCTAATAGCTAGCTACAACAAATGGATTATTCAAAATTGTGCCCTGGGGTTGTGGCATGGTGACGATTGCTATTCGGCTTACAGTCCCTTTTGCTCCAACAACTATCGGATTCACAACATCCACACCAAGCCTAGTGATAATATTAGCCCTCAAGAGCTTTCTGAAAAAATCCGGTGTGCCACTACCGATTCCACCATCCGCATCTGTTACGCAGGCAGAATGACTCCGTCGAAAGCACCGCTCGACTGGGTGCAAGCCATAGCTAGAGCGCGGGATCTAAGTGTTAACCTGCATGCCACTTGGATTGGGGATGGCAGCTTGCTGTGGGAAATGAAAGCCATGATTGCCCACAAAGGTTTGACTTCTTGTATTGACGTGCCCGGATTTGAACCCAACAGAGATAAATTGCTCCAGAAAATTAGGGGAGCCCACATCATGCTATTCACCCATGTTACCCCGGAATCTCCCCGCTGCCTGCTCGAAGCGTTGATCTGCGGAACACCGATTATCGGCTATCAAAGCAAGTATGTTGACGATCTGGTAAAAGACTTTGGTGGTGGTATGTTCGTGCCAGTGCATAATTGGCAACAACTCGGCGATTTGCTCGTTACTTTGTCGAAAAAAAGAGATATTTTATCACAACTGATTCAAGATGCTGCTAAAAACGGCACGATATTTAACGATCGGGCTGTATTTTTTGAGCGTAGTCAGTTGATCAAAAAGTATCTATCTTGAATATTTTAACCTTAAAAATTCTATCATTGCAGATGTCCGGCTGCATATTGGCAAGCAAAAGGTGTTTGACGACATCATGTTGCTAGTGATGAAGCGTTAGGCGTCGGATTGCTAACTATCGGCGTCGTTCTTGCAATTTGCGATAGACGGCTCGTAAATCAACGTGATGATGAGCTAAAGCGACTAAAGTGTGGTATAATAGATCGGCTGCCTCGTTGGCGATCGCTTCAGGGTCATCATCCTTACACGCCATCACTACCTCTGCACCTTCTTCGCCAATCTTCTTGAGAATCTTGTTATCACCACCAGCAAATAGCTGGCAAGTATATGAACCTGGTTGAGGATGATCCCGGCGCGAGCAGATTACCGCAAACAGCTCAGACAAAGTATCGGCGCTTGGCGGTGCCTTTTCCCCATCCACCTGATGAAAACAACTGCGCTCCCCAGTGTGGCAGGCAATATCGCCCACTTGCTCGACACCAATCAGTAAAGCATCGCTGTCACAATCGTAGCGGAGTTCGCGCACTTTCTGAATATGACCTGAAGTTTCCCCTTTATGCCACAGCTTGCCACGGGAGCGGCTCCAAAACCAAGTTTCCCCTGTTTCCAGAGTTTTTGAGAGCGACTCGCGATTCATCCAAGCCATCATCAGGACAGTACCATCCAAGTAATCTTGAATAATGGCTGGCACCAGTCCCTGCTCGTTGTAACAAATCTTATCTACTGGGATGGCTTGGCTCAAAGGGCTTGGTTCGGCAGATAACATCTTTTTAGGGTAACTTAATTGTCCTAAGATATCATAGCCCGCGATCGCAGGTAGGATAATTGCTTTAGGTAGAGTTATCAACATCAGGAGATATCATTGGTTAGCACTACGAATTTGAAAACCACCAAGTCAGAAGAGATTTTCGATGCCGCTCAAAAGCTGATGCCGGGAGGCGTTAGTTCCCCAGTGCGGGCGTTCAAATCAGTGGGCGGACAACCGATCGTCTTTGATAGAGTTAAAGGAGCCTACATCTGGGATGTTGATGGGAACCAGTACATAGACTATGTTGGTACTTGGGGACCTGCTATTTGCGGTCATGCCCATCCAGAAGTTATCAGTGCCCTGCACGATGCCTTAGAAAAGGGCACCAGCTTCGGTGCGCCTTCGGTTCTGGAAAATGTAATGGCGGAAATGGTGATTGACGCTGTTCCCAGTATCGAGATGGTGCGGTTTGTCAATTCTGGAACCGAAGCATGTATGGCTGTACTGCGCCTGATGCGAGCTTTTACTGGGCGCGACAAATTGATCAAATTTGAAGGCTGCTACCACGGACACGCGGATATGTTCCTGGTAAAAGCTGGTTCTGGAGTGGCTACCCTGGGGCTTCCCGACTCTCCAGGGGTGCCTAAGTCAGTCACCAGCAACACTCTCACCGCTCCTTTTAATGATTTAGAGGCTGTCAAAGCCCTATTTGCAGAAAACCCCGATCAAATTGCCGGAGTTATTTTAGAGCCTGTGGTAGGGAATGCTGGCTTTATTCCTCCTGACGCTGGTTTTCTGGAAGGATTGCGGCTGATTACTCAAGAGAATGGGGCGTTACTGGTGTTTGACGAAGTGATGACTGGCTTCCGGATTGCCTACGGTGGCGCTCAGGAAAAATTTGGCATCACTCCAGATTTGACAACTCTGGGTAAGATTATCGGTGGTGGCTTGCCAGTGGGAGCCTATGGAGGAAGGCGGGATATTATGTCAATGGTGGCACCAGCAGGACCAATGTATCAAGCTGGGACACTATCTGGTAATCCCTTAGCTATGACTGCCGGAATTAAGACGCTGGAATTGCTGCAAAAACCTGGAACTTACGAACAGCTAGACAAAATTACCAAAAAATTGGCTAACGGTTTGCTGCAAATTGCTCGAGAAACTGGTAATGCAGCTTGCGGCGGTTATATTAGCGCTATGTTTGGTATGTTCTTTACTGCCGGACCTGTCCACAACTACGAGGACGCGAAAAAATCAGATCTCTCTAAGTTTAGCCGCTTTCATCGGGGTATGTTAGAGCGCGGTATCTACCTCGCTCCTTCTCAGTTTGAGGCTGGCTTCACCTCCCTAGCTCACACTGACTCAGATATCGATCGCACTTTGTCCGCAGCGCGGGATGTGATGTCCAGTCTATAGTTTTGTCATTGGTCATTTGTCACTTGTCATAAATAAAACCAATGACCAATGACCAATAACTACCGATAATTGGTAAATTGCAGAGCAACTGGATAATCTGACTGCTTCAATAGTTGAATAACTGCTTGCAGGTCGTCTTTAGATTTAGCAGAAACCCGCACAGCATCACCTTGAATTGAAGCTTGCGCTTTTTTAAAATCGTCCCGAATTAACTTCGTAATTTGTTTGGCAATTTCCTGGCCGATCCCTTTACGAAGCTTAATTTCCTGGCGGACGCGGTTGCCGCTGGCTGATTCAGCTTTGCCGTAGTCAAAGATTTTCTGCGACAGATTGCGCTTGGCAGCTTTGGTTCGGAGGATGTCGTTAACAGATTCTAGAGTAAATTCACTGTCGGTGTTAATTGTTATCGAATCCTCACCTACCTCAACGGTAGTCTGCGTGTCTTTTAGGTCGTAGCGACTTTTAATTTCACGCTCTGTTTGATCTACGGCATTGACTAATTCTTGTCGGTCAAAATCACTGACAATGTCGAATGAATAGGTAGCAGCCATAAATTAAGTTGTTTGTTGTTAGGTAGGTGGAGAAACTATAGGGGGCGATTGGCACTTGACAGGCTCAGAACAAATAAGGTAGCAGTGGAAAGAGTGCCAATGCCAAACATGAGCGATCGGGCTAATGGTACATTCAGAATGTAAAACACAGAGTGAAATATGCGGGCGACCACAAACGCGATCGCTGCTACTGCCGCTATAATAGAATTTTGCCCTGTTACATAAGCCATCAGGGCAGCAGCAGCAAAAGTCATAAAAGTTTCAAACGAGTTTTGGTGCGCCCAAGACGCTCTTTGAGCATAGGGAGGCAGTTTATCAAACATAGTGCGGGGTGCTGCCTTGTCGAATCCTATACGGGTACGAGCATAGCCCACAACTATAAATGGAACATAAATCAGAAATGCTGCTGCGGCAACACAGTCCAGCAGAATCGCAGACACTGGTAGAGTCATAAACTAATCGAAGTAAAATAGGGTGACTACTTTCCTTTGAGTTTCGGCATCCTGGCAGCTTTGAAGCAAGGTATGGCTATCGTGAAACGCAAAGCAAATCAACTGCTGACACCTGGAAACAATTTCCTGATTGCAGAGGGCACTGGCTTCGCCGAGAGACAGATTATCATTTTCAGGACTTTCTACCAAGTGCATAACTTGTTGGAGCTGCTCTTGGGATTCTCGCGGCTGACGCTCTAGGCTTTGCGGTAAAATCACCGTCAGCAGACTGGCATCGGCTCGCATCGCACCTCGGATAGCAGCGGAATTGGTGCCCGCAGCACCAGATGTGATAATGCGATTGCCGGATAAAACCAGGGCGTAGCTCATCATCTCAATTAGATGCTGGTGCGTGATGGGAACGTGACGCGAACCCAGCAAAGCAATCCGTTTAGCACCAGTTTGCTGGATAGTTGCCAGTTCCTGGGCTAAGGTATCTATTTTAATCTCTTGATCGATCAAAGACGTCATCAAGCTGAACAACCTAGTTATTATAGCAGAATTGGCTGCTGTTACGCTTGGTTTTCGGCGTTTTTACTTTACCCCCCACGTCGGTAGGGGCGAACAAGAGCGTTCGCCCACCGGAACGAGGAAAATTATCCCAGGGCTGACGCAGAGTGGGCATATGTAGGGTAGCCCCTACCCCCGTGGGTTGCCCTACCAACCACTATATGTAGAGGCAGTGCTACAGTACTGTATCCTTTTTGCTCAACTTGCACTTTTTTTTTAACTGTGTTATATTAATAAAGCACAAGGACGCATAGCTCAGTTGGTTAGAGCACTACGTTGACATCGTAGGGGTCACTGGTTCGAGTCCAGTTGTGTCCATGAACTAAGGCTGGTCAACAAGACTTAAGTTGAGCCTCTCCCCGCTCGTCATAGACGGGGATTCGGGCCAACTGGAATAACTAAATTGGTCAAGTGTGCGTAAGTCCTGTAATGGAATTGAAGCACCATAAATTACGGTGGATTTTTTCTTCCACAATGGCTCATTCACAAGATTTGTCCGATTTAGCATTTTCAGCTTTACGAACGAGTTCTGATTGGAAATATCCTGGGGCTTTGTAACCGATGGATTTTCCAAATATCGAATGCCAGCCTTTAATGCTGACATGAGCTAATTTAACATTGTTTCCCAATGTTAAAACTTTATTCACTAACCGTCCATGTAGTGATTTACGATGTGCTGCCTGTTTTCGCTCCATTCCACGTTTTTTGGCAGCAACCCGTCTGTAGTGGTTAGAATTTTTCCAAAACTTTTTACCTTTCTTTATAGTGCCTTTCTTCTTCTTTCCCTTGGCATCTTTGAAGTTGGGATTATAATTGTTGGGATTATTAGCTCTGCGGGATCTCTCCATCCTACGTTGTAGGCGACGTATTTCTTGCTGTTGGTTATTACTCCCTTCCCGCCTGTAGTACATAATCTGCTAGCGGGAAGGGAGTAATCTCCCACTCTAGACTATAATAACAACTACAGGACTGTAGCAGACTGGGCATATATAGGGGCAACCACAGGGGGATTGCCCCTACGAACCCCTATATGTAGAGGCAGTGCTACAGTACTGAACTATGTGCGCTGTATTCTTCCACGACCTACTCTCTCTATATGGTTTCATTATCTCCTAGTCTGCAAGCTAGACTGGCAACACCTCTACAGATTGGCTCTTTGGCAGTGAAAAGCCGGGTTTTACAGTCGCCCCTCTCTGGGGTGACGGATTTGGTGTTTCGCCGTCTGGTGCGTCGCTATGCTCCTGAGTCGATGATGTATACCGAGATGGTGAATGCGACGGGGCTGCACTATGTTAAACAGTTGCCGAAGATTATGGAGGTAGATCCTCAGGAAAAACCGATTAGTATTCAACTGTTTGATTGTCGCCCTGATTTCTTGGCTGAGGCTGCTGTGATGGCGGTTGAGGAAGGGGCTGATACGGTTGATATTAATATGGGTTGCCCTGTAAATAAAATTACTAAGAATGGTGGCGGCTCGTCTTTGTTGCGAGAACCAGAAACGGCTGAGGCAATTGTACGGGCGGTTGTTAAGGCGGTGGATGTGCCCGTAACGGTAAAAACGCGCATTGGTTGGACGGATAAGGAAATCAATATACTGGAATTTGCCAAGAGAATGGAAGATGCTGGAGCGCAGATGATTACGGTGCATGGTCGCACTCGCGCTCAAGGTTACAATGGTAATGCCCGTTGGGAATGGATTGGGCGGGTGAAAGAAATTCTGTCGATTCCTGTTATTGCTAATGGGGATATTTTTTCAGTTGAGGCAGCGGTACGTTGTTTAGAGCAAACTGGCGCTGATGGGGTAATGTGTTCGCGGGGAACTTTGGGTTATCCGTTTTTGGTGGGAGAAGTTGATTATTTTTTGAAGACTGGCAAGCAGTTACAACCGCCAACTCCTGTGCAACGCCTGGAATGTGCTAGGGAACATTTGCAAGCTTTATGGGAATATAAGGGCGATCGGGGTATTCGTCAAGCCCGCAAGCACATGACTTGGTATGCTAAGGGGTTTGCTGGTGCTGCTGAGTTGCGCGGACAGTTAGCTGTAATGGAAACTTTGGATCAGGGGGTGGCTTTAATTGATAGAGCGATCGAGCGATTGGCTAATTGTAACTGGTTAGAAAATGAAGAGTTTTCCCTCGATTTGGTGGAAGTTTGAATGCAGATGCCCAAAAAGATTAGAGAATGTCATTATACTATACTTATTCAGTGGTCAGAGGAGGATCGGTGTTTTGTTGTCAGTCTTCCTGAATGGGGGGAGTTCTGTCATACGCATGGAGATACATACGAAGAGGCTTTTAAAAATGCACGGGAAGTGTTAGAACTTCTCATCGAGTCTGCACTAGGAAAGGGTGAACCTCTTCCAGAGCCTAAAACCCTAGGAAAAACGTTTCACATTGCAATTGTCTAAATCATGACTTACGCAGACTGGGCATATATAGGGGGATTGCCCCTACGAACCGCTATATGTAGAGGCAGTTGTAGGTTGGGTTGAGCGATAGCGAAACCCAACATAAACCCACACGGATGATGTTGGGTTTCGTTCCTCAACCCAACCTACAAATATAGCAACCGCCTGGGCGGTTGCTATACAGAGGCAACCACAGGGGGATTGCCCCTACGAACCCCTATATGTAGAGGCAGTGCTACAGTACTGTGTATTTTGCAGAGAACTAGGGATCGATCGCTCAACTTTGGATTTAATGGATTTAACGACGTACCCAACCATTAATGGTGAAGCGACTGTCTGCGAATGCTTTGGTGGGGCAACTTACAGGCAGCACTTCGTGTAAGTAGTGACTGGGAAAAAACACAATACTGTTATTGCGCGGTTCAACATACTTAAATGATTCCGCATGTACATAAAAGTTGTTTTCAATTTTACTGTCGTAAATCCGCAGAGTTCCACCTGAGAAAGGTTTTGGTTCGCGGTAGAAGTAGTATACATACGTGAATACTCTGCTAGCAGTATGTACACCGCCGTTGTCGTTATGAATTTTGAAATAATTACCGTCGTTGTGAGAGGTTAATTGACACTCAATTTCTGAAACTGGAAACGCAGGAATATTGAATTTACTAAATACATTTGGTAAAATTGCTTTAATCCTATTAACTAACATATCCGAAAATTCAGGAAATGAGAATAGAACCATAGAGCGGCGATAATCAGCATCACCTGTTGAGGTGGTGGTAGAAACAAACTCTGACTCGCGCTGCCAAACATAGTTAAGCAGCATATTTTTTTCTGCGATCGTCAAAAAGTCATCAATCTGCATGTACTGAGAAGGTATAACATTAGTTGGTTGGAGTGGTGGTTCCGAGATGTTTTCCCAAGCAGCCGGAGTAGTTGTTTCTTGGGGGTTAGTCTCTGGTAAGTGTTGCATTAAAATCGGAGGTTCTGTTACCAGTCCAACTAAGTGTTCGCTAGAAAAAAACAGGACAGAACGACCCTCATTTATGGGAATTTGGAACACCCCAAGAAAATCAGATGTTTTGTTATGGGTACGGGCAAAAACTGCTTTAATGAGGTTTTGCAGTAGCGGTGCATCCGAATTAATATAAACGCTGTATTCATGTCCTCCCATTAAGAGAATTTTGACGTTTATTTCTTGAGATTTCAGTTCCTGTGTTGATGAGTTCATAATCGAATCCTAGGTCAAATACATGAGATAACTTACTACACCCAGTTCTATATTAGCAGGACTTACGCACACTGGCATATATAGGGGCAACCACAGGGGGATTGCCCCTACGAACCGCTATATAGCAATTCCATTT
Source organism: Oscillatoriales cyanobacterium PMM_0019 (assembly GCA_949127975.1). Lineage (GTDB taxonomy): Bacteria > Cyanobacteriota > Cyanobacteriia > Cyanobacteriales > CASBRB01 > CASBRB01. The sequence goes on from CASBRB010000136.1 coordinate 8,970, forward strand.
GAGATGTAAAATTTTCTTACTCCCCTCTCCCCCTTTGGGAGAGGGGTTGGGGGTGAGGGTATTTTTACAACTCATTTAGACTTGCTATATATAGGGTCTATGCCTAAGTCCTGATTAGATGTTTTTTGTGGTTCGTCACCTCGCTTTCCACCAAAATTTAAAATTTATATGGAGGATTATCGCGTTGTTTGTGATAAACTCGGTACAAAGCGCACGCTGATTGGTGGGGTTCTCTAAACCGCACCTTTCCGGCGCGAGCCAGGGCATAACCCTAATTATAACGTGAGAAAAATCTTATGGTATCAACTCCTCCCTCTCAAGCTTCTGACATTCAGCATGAACTGACTCGTGCAGAAGTCGAAGTTGATTCTTTGGTAAAAGCTCCTCAGCAAGATATTGACATCGATCTAGAGTTTCTCTATACCAGAGATATTGAATTTCGTCAAGAAACAATTTACTTCATAGTGGTCGATCGATTCTTTGACGGAGAGCCAGATAATAACTCTGGTGCAAATTCAGAGCTTTTCGATACAACGGGACAATCGTGGGGCAAGTACTGGGGTGGAGACTTACAGGGCGTTATAGAGAAACTAGACTACTTAAAAAACCTGGGAGTTACTGCCCTTTGGCTAACTCCTTTGTTTGAACAAGTTGAAGGCTTATTCGTTGACAATGCCGCGATTCACGGCTACTGGATAAAGGATTTCAAGCGGATTAATCCTAGGTTTATTGGCAAAGACGAGAATCCTTCCTTGAACAAAACTCAGGAGACAAGAGATACTACATTTGACCGCTTGATTGCTGAGTTGCACCAGCGGAATATGAAACTAATTCTCGATATTGTGTGTAATCACAGCAGCCCTGATATCAGTGGTGTCAAAGGAGAGCTTTATGATGATGGAGTGAAAATTGCCGACTTTAATGACGACAAAGACTACTGGTATCACCACTATGGGGAAGTTACCAACTGGGAAGATGAGTGGCAGGTACATAACTGCGAACTGTCAGGTTTAGCTACCTTTAACGAAAATAACAGTAATTATCGGAACTACATCAAAGCTGCTATTAAGCAGTGGTTAGACAGGGGAGTCGATGCCCTACGGGTGGATACAGTCAAGCACATGCCCATCTGGTTCTGGCAGGAATTCAACGCAGAAATTCAAAACCATAAGCCGGATGTGTTTGTATTCGGAGAGTGGATATACAACAACCCCCACGACGAACCGTCGGTTGAGTTTGCCAACTGTTCTGGGATGACCATTTTGGATTTTGGTCTTTGTGTAGCAATTCGGGGAGCATTAGGACAGGGAGCAGAAGGAGGATTCCAGCTAATTCAGGATATTTTTGATCTGGATTACCGCTACAACGGGGCAACAGAGTTGGTGACATTTATCGATAATCACGATATGCCTCGCTTCCAATCACTCAACCCAGATCCTGAGATGTTGCGAGTAGCGATCGCTCTGATTATGACATCCCGTGGTATTCCCTGCATCTATTACGGCACAGAACAGTATCTCCACGATGATACCAACGGCGGTAACGATCCCTACAACCGACCAATGATGGTGAATTGGGATAGTGACACCGAGATTTACCGCTACATTCGCTTACTATCAGGTTTACGGCGACTCAACCCAGCAGTATCTGTAGGGAGCCACCAGCAACGGTATATCACCTCGGATGTTTACTGTTACGTGAGACGTTATGGTAATTGCATGTGTTTCGTGGCTCTCAATCGTGGCGAAGCTTTGGTTATAGATGCAGTGCCTACCGACTTTCCAGATGGAGAACACACCTGCGTGCTGTCGCGACGTAAGTTTACTGTTGAGAATGGTATGCTCCACAATCTGGAGTTAGGGCCACGGGATACGATCGTTCTTTCCCGTGTGGGAGAACGAGCCAAGGGACAAGTCTTGGTACGAGCGCAACTCAATAGTGTTCGTACTCAGCCTGGTGAAACTATTGTGGTGACAGGAGATTGTCCGGAGTTGGGCAACTGGGATATTGCTAAGGCTTATCCTCTGGAGTACATTAACTCTAACACCTGGTTTGCCGAAATTCCCTTTAGCGAAAGTGCCGGAAAACTAATTACATATAAGTATGCTATGTGGCGGGAAGGACGTCCTCCGCTGCGAGAAAATCTGGTGTCTCGTCGTTGGTTTCTCGCTTCGGAAGGAACTGTCAAATGGCGAGATGTTTGGGTATCCGGACGTGAATCCTAGGTAGCCGAGTTGTCGGATATCCAGCAGTTTTATACGGCAGAGTAACCGATCGAATCCCCGTCTATGAGAGCGGGGATTCTCAAATTTATAGGACTTACGCACTGATGCGTGGATGATTTAGCCACCATAGTAAATCATCTTGCTCTGGGAGGTGTCTTCGATATCAGCGATCGCTACCTCAACATCAGCTATCGCTTCTCGCAAAGCTGCACAAATAACAGCGCGATCGTCAGTAAAGGGTAGTTCCTTAATTAAAGCGTCGAGCTTGCTACGAGAGAGCCATGCCTTATATCTCGCCCATTCCGGAAACAGCACATCAGGGGAATCCAATGATTTCATGTCTGGGAAGCGGGTTTGCTCAGAAAAGCGAACGTCAAGCGAAACATAACCGTTTACCATAGTGATACGCTGACTGGGACGGGTGAGTCGAGTAGCCCGGTGCAACACCATGTTGCCTTGTTGCATTACAGCGTAGCCAGCACCAGGAAATTCGGCAGTGATAATGCGTTCTGAGGGCAGTTCCTCTTCATGCTTAAGTATTGCTGCACCTTCTTCCTTCGTGCCATTAAAATACTGAAACTTACCGCCTTCAAGCTGGGAAGGATCTGTAACCATCAGTACGTAATCAAGACCGATAGTGTCAGTGTGCCATTTATCAACAGCCTTCGATATGTCTTCAGGTGCAAAGTTAAGATGACCAAGCATCGACGGCATGCTGTGCGGGGCCAAGGAATTACCAGCAATAACAGAAAGAAATTCACTAACAATTGGACAAAGACACAGCGATCGCACAAAGGCAGAACGGTACGCCGCTCCACGAACCATGTTGGGGATGCGATCGCAACTTTTTCTATAGTTTTGCAACGCTAAACTTACTTCATGCAGCGCGGCGACGCCTTCTTCTGAAAGCAAGCGGAAAGGACTGGTAATAGCCACTTCGGTAGGGCACTGAGCTATTACCGTATTGTCATAACCTAGATCTGCCAAGCGACGGATTTCTGTTGGCTTTTCTAATGCTAGATGGCGCTGAGGGTCGTAAGTGGGTTCGTTTGGCAGAACTGTAAACCCTGCTGGCGAGGATTCTGGGAAGGATATAGGTTGAGCAACCACATTTTCCTGGCGGTAAGATTGTTTAAACTGTAACTCTGATAAATTTCGCCTATACATCTGTCTTCCTCCTATATATTTATTGTATTTTTCTTTGCTAAGGCGATCGTCGTGCAGGCAAGTACGAATAAAACCGCTCCTACCAATCCTAAAGCTGTGATATGTTCCGGTGCTATCATTGTTGGCGCTAACCATGACAGAGCCCATACCGCTACCAAGGTGACGATGGGAGCTAAAGCCAACACAGCACTTACCCGCGATGCTTCCCAGTGTTCTAAAGACTCAGCAAACGCTCCGTAAGCGAATACAGTATTCAAGGCACAGAAAACCAGCATTCCCCAATGTGTGGGATCGAGTGTCAAGAGAGCTTTTGGTTTAGCAAATGGGCTAAAAATTATAGCACAACCTCCGTAAATCAGCAGCATGGTATTGGCAGAGGTTAATTTTTGCAGCAACTGCTTCTGGGCTAAACCATAAATAGCCCACGCCACTGCCCCCAAGACGACGATGCCACTGCCCACTAGATAATTTGTTGGTGCTTGTACTATCGTGCGTAATTGCTCGTGGAAAAAGAGGGAAAACCCTAAACTTAGCACCCCCAGCCCTATCCATTGATAAAGGTTGTAACGCTCTTTAAAAATAACCAACGATCCCAAGCCCATTAAAACAGGAGCCAGTTGGATAATAACTTCTGCGTTAGATGGTGAAGTTTGCTTTACTCCTTGGAGGAAAAACAGGTAATTCATTGCCAGAAATATAGTAGCTAGAGCTAGTAATCTCCAAGGCGTCGCCACCAGTTTTCGTGGTTCGGGTAATTGTTGCCGTACTGCTAAATAAGCAGTTAACAACCCAAAGGAAACCAGAAAGCGAAACCAAGTGAGGGTATAGACATCTACGGCTTCAAGTGTTATTTTCAGGGCAATGGGCAGGATACCCCACATTAATACAACGAACAGGGATAACCCTAGCCCTAAGCGCCATCTACCGGAACTTTGATGAATTGGCATAAATCCCCTCGGTTCTCCCGTAATTACTGTAATTAATTGGCTTAGAGGTTGAGCAACAGCGTTACCCAACGTTTTAAAAACCGTGCAAGTTGGGTTTCGTTCCTCAACCCAACCTACAACTATTAGTAGGGTGGGTTAGCGACAGCGTAACCCACCAGCCACCATCTCTTTCTTGGAGCTATTCGTAGGGTGGATTAGCGACAGCGTAACCCACCAGCCACCATCTCTTTCTTGGAGCTATTAGTAGGGTGGGTTAGCGAAAGCGTAACCCACCAGCCACCATCTCTTTCTTGGAGCTATTAGTAGGGTGGGTTAGCGAAAGCGTAACCCACCAGCCACCATCTC
>CASBRB010000137.1 GCA_949127975.1 Oscillatoriales cyanobacterium PMM_0019
CATCGGCTTGGTGGTTCTTAATAAATATAAAATCGACGTAAGAACAAAAAGCGCGATAGCGAAGCGCTGCTGCCAAGCAGATCGCCTACAAGGACATCACCAGGATTGAGGAACTCATATAATCTTCTAGCTAACTTTAGATCGTGGACGTTTAAGGTGTCAAAAACTACAGCTACAGCAGCACCAGTGACTAAACTAAATAATACACCAAGTTTAGCTATCGGGAAACCACAACCTGCTTTTTGGCTGCTTGGTTGAGGATAAGCTTTTTGGTTTTCAACAGTATCCGGCATTGAGGCTGTAGACCCGTCTATTACTTTTATATGCCGACCGCACCATAATTGAAAATCATTCGCCTTTTTTTCTAAAGAATCTGCTACACTATTAAACAGGAAAGAAAATAACTTCTCCGGCAGTCGTTTTCTAGCTTGGCAGTATCCACCAATATCCTGTGAGGGCAGTTCTACGTTCTCAGAGGCTAACCAAGAAATAATGCGACTGACGGCATTATGGCAAGTTTTATCTGGGTCTAGAACTTGCGATAAAAAAGCCCAAATTATAACAAATGGATCGAAAATGCGATGACGATATTTAATGCCTAATAAATCCAAGTATTCTTGAATCTTGGACTATGGTAAAAGTTCTCGAAATGGCAAACCGATACTGTTGGTCAATTTTTCCTTAATAATTAGAGCCCGATTAGACATATTTAAATTAGACATTTTTGATCCCCACGTTTCCTATATTGTTTTACAGGAACTTGGGGACTTTTTTAAAATTAATAAAAAATGACAATAATTCATAAAACTTTACGGTTCGTGAGGGCGCTAAGAGCCAACTCTGGGTGGATCTCAGAAAAATATCCCCAGTTCTTGTACTTGTGTCTCTGTGCGTACCGCTATTTAATTGCGCCAATGCCTTGCCACATGGCGAACGCGCGAGCGTGCCGGAGGCAATCCCCGCTATTTTAAGCTAGCTCGAGGACCCTTAACTTAAGTGCCATTCGGCTAAAGCCCTTACTGAGGACATCAGTACTCACTACGAGCCTTTTTTAGGACTAAGATAAGATTGTAGAGGAACGAAACCCAACTAGGATTTGAAGAACCTACTATGTCAATAACGATCGAATCAGATTTAAAGGAAGTGCTAGCCAAAATTGACCAGAAGCTAGATAATCTGAGTAAGGAGGTAGCAGAAATAAGGCAGAATGATTTGGTTGTCCTCAAAGTAGGACAAGCTAGATTAGAAGAAAAAGTAGATGGACTCAGCAAGAGAATGGACAACCAAGAGTTTCTGAGTCGCGGCGTGTTGGCAGGATTGCTCTTAGCGCTCCTGGGCGGGTTCGCTAAATTATTCGGGATGATAGGGCAGTAGCGATCGCACCTGAGAGCCAAATTTAATACAACATAAGGAAAGGACTAGAAACATGAGCGGTGAAAAACGGCGTTATGTCAGCGTTGAAGAACAAGAATGGCAGCGACTGAGACAACAGGACACTCGTTTAAGATCTGTACAGCAGGATTTACCAGAACGCTTAAATGCTGTCAGAGAAGATGCACGGCGAGAATTTCAACAGAGGTTAGCTCCCCTAGAGCAACGCGCCCAGCACCAACAACAAGAAACCCTGAGACTAAAAAGTGACCTAAAAGACTTAGAAATAAATACTACTAAACGCTTGCAACAACAGCGACAAGAGTTTCAAACGGCAGTGCGTGAGGCGGAGTCTCGTCAACGACAAGCGCTACAGAGAGAAACTAATCGTTTAGAGTCTGCTATGCAGCAAGGATTTCAGCAGCAGCGCAGTGAGTATTTAAGAATTACCCAAGAGCAACGGCAGGAATATACCCGCTTGATTGCCCAGCAAGATCAAAAGTTTACTCGGTTGGTTGCAGAAGAAAGACAGGCACGAGAACGAGGGCAGTTTATTCTCCAGCAGCAGATCGATCGCGTTGTGGGTAATATTGAACAAGAGAGACAGCGTAAAGCACAACTAGCTCAAGATTTACTCTCAGATGTAGAAGCAATTTGGCAACAAATTAGTAGAGATTACCAACATCAACGCTTTGCACCTGGGCGTTTAGAAGATTTGCGTCGCGGGTTAGAGCTGGCACGTAGTAATATTGTAGCAGGGGTGAGTGAGGCAGCGATCGCGACTTCCCAACAAACCTACTTAGACTTAGCAGATCTACGCTTAGAACTAGAACAAAAAGAGCAAGAATGGCTATTACTGTACAATATTGCCTTAGAAGACTTAAAAACCTTAATCGCCGAGGTACAAGCTAACCGAGAATGTGAAGTAGAAATAGGTCAGGGAGACGAGGCTCAGAAATTTAAACTAGAGGTAGACTACTGGGTAAAGGGTAGCTTAAGCCAGTACGAGCAACAATTGAGTGAATTAGAATCGCAACTTCAAACTGGAGCAGGCACCCTTACCACCGAGCAGCTTAAAGAATTGGGTGATAAAATAACCGCTTTACAGCCCACATTAGGAGAAATTGTCGAACAGGCGAAACTGGTTATTTTGAGTTCCCAACTACGAGCAGAAATTGCGGACAGTGTAGTAAACGTCTTAACTTCATTAGGGTATACCCTAGTCAATCCAGAAGAAGATGCAATTTACGAAAGTAACGACCAAAGAAATGCCTACGTAGTAAAAGTGAAAAATATTGCTGGTGACGAAGTAGTAACAATAATTAGCCCAGGGAAAGAATTTGAGTCGAATACAGTCTCCATTAACACCTTCAGTAAAACCCTACTCGATGAAAAAGCCACCAACCAGAATGCCAAAGCCATCTTCAATGCATTGCAATCAGAAGGCGTGCAAGGAAAAGGTGACAATATAGAATGCAACCAGCAAGCAAGGA
>CASBRB010000138.1 GCA_949127975.1 Oscillatoriales cyanobacterium PMM_0019
GCTATCTTAGTCAAAACTTACGCACTGCCTCTATATATAGCGGTTTGTAGGGGCAATCCCCCTGTGGTTGCCCCCTATATATGCCACAGTGCGTAAGTCCTGTCCCTCTTAAAATTAAATCGACGTTACATCAATAGGTAGAACAACTAAATACTTACACTGCTATTTTTAAACCAATCAATTTTATACAGTAAGATTAATAACTTTTGAATTAAGTATATTTACGTAAAAAAAAGCTGCGAAATTCATAAAAAATAGTTGCTATTTATCGTTTACCTTGTTAGAGTTTAAATAACACCACTAGATGGTGGCTCAAACAAAGGATGATAAAGGGTAAGAAAATGGAAAGCAAGATTTGGCGCAACTTCTTCAACGATCGCAACGAAGATAACTCAATCGGCTCTAATCCCGTTCAGTCCGAAGACGACGAGCTGTTATCCGAGCTTGAATTAGAGTCAATTGCAGGTGGTTCAATCTATTCGTATGCTTATGGTTGTACTGGTGGTCAGGGTTGTATTTAATGGTTAATGCCATTGGGAAAATTTTCGATACTGTAGTGTTGATAAATTTCTAGAGGAGGTGAAACCTCGTAACACTTTTATCTAACAAATCAAGCACAATCTTTGAACAAGTACATGACTTATTAATATTCAAAAGTAGGGGCAAGCTTAGCTTGCCCCTACTTTTCACGAGCCACATTTATTGCTTACCAACGATTCCGCCTCCAGCGTCGTAGGTTGGGTTGAGGTACGAAACCCAACATTAAGGTCAGGACTTAAGCAAACTGGGCAAACTGGGCACACAAAGGGGGTTTGCCCCTACCAACCGCTATATGTAGCGGCAGTTGTAGTTGTAGGTTGGGTTGAGGTACGAAACCCAACATTAAGGGTTGAAAGCCTTGACTTTCCCTCTGTCCAAGCTCTCAGCCAATTGCTTAATAAAATTTATCACACTAAATAAGGGAGCGCCAGGAAATATGGTAACATATAATATATACACAATAATAGTAATCCCCAATGTTTGATTATAATTTATTTTCTCACTCAGCCTTGTCTCATATTCCAGCATTAGCCCGAAACTTGTCTTGGTTGGTTTTAAGTCTCTCTTGTTTATCTTTTAAATCTATTGCACAAGCCAACCCCATCCAAGCAGATACCAGTCTACGGATTCCTTCTGTGCCGATGTGTAGCAGCAACAACTGCACCATCAATGGTGGAACGCCCGTCGGCAGCAACCTATTCCACAGCTTTAGCCAGTTTTCTGTCCCCACAGGTGGAGTGGTTTACTTTAACAACAATCCAGGGATTGCGAACATCTTCAGCCGGGTTACGGGAACATCGATTTCAAATATTGATGGTTTGCTGAAAACTAACGGCAGCGCTAACTTGTTTCTGCTCAATCCCAACGGAATAATATTTGGCAGCAATGCTCAACTGAACATTGGCGGATCTTTGATTGCTACTACAGCCAGTGCTATCAAGTTTGCTGATGGTTCCTCTTTTTTTAGTAACAACTCACAAACCACGCCTCTGCTGACAGTGAGTGTGCCAGTAGGCTTGCAGTTTGGCTCGACACCCGGAAGCATTCAGGTGCAAGGGACAGTTGATGCCAGAAGAACCACGTCCGATCTAATAGATACTACTTTTGGCTTGCATGTACAACCAGATCAAACCTTAGCTTTGGTGGGTGGTGATATAGCCATTGAGGGAGGAATCCTCAAAACAGCAGGGGGACGGATTGAATTGGGCAGTGTTGACGGCGGTTTTGTTAGCATCACCCCAATAAATAAAGGCTGGGAATTAGGATATAATGATGTTTCTACTTTCAGGAACATTGAACTGTCCGGTACATCAGCAGTTGATGCTAGTGGCGCGGGTGGTGGTGATATCCAAGTTTGGGGTAATCAGATCGTCCTGAGAGATGGTTCTCAAATTGAAGCTGTGACCCTACAGTCGCAACCAGGGGGAACTTTGGCGGTACATGCAACAGAGGGTGTAAAACTAATTGGAGGCTCAAATCCTAATAAGCCCACCGCTTTTTTTACTTCAGTCAATTCAGGAGCAACGGGCAAGGGCGGAAATATTATTATTTCAACAAAAGATTTGCAGCTGGAAAATGGAGCAGTAATTAGCTCTGCGACATTTTCTACAGCAGATGCGGGGAATTTGCTTATTGATGCCTCCGAATCAGTAAAAGTATTGGGTGTCAGCATATTATCAACTAATACTATAAGTATAGGAAAAGCTGGCAACTTGATGCTAACTACGGGAACATTAACTCTTCAAGGTGGCTCGCAGTTATTAACTTCAACTCTTGGCAAGGGTGCAGGGGGAAATTTAATCGTAAACGCTAGAGATTTGGTAGAACTGATTGGTACCGACTCCCAAGGAACTCGTAGCGGCTTATTTGCTATCACTAGAGGTCAGGGAGCAGCGGGAAACGTGACGGTTAACACGACAAACTTAATAATCAGAGATGGGGCACGGGCATCAACCTCAACTCGGAGTTCGGGACTTGGGGGAACATTAACTGTCACTGCCACAGACTCGGTACAAGTAAGTGGCATTTCACCTGATGGGAAAAATCCCAGTGGCTTGTTTGCCCTTTCTGGCGAATCGGGACCAAACTTCAATCCCTCAAGAGTCACCGGAACCGGGGGTTCATTAATCGTGAACACGGGACAGCTCAGTGTCCAA
>CASBRB010000139.1 GCA_949127975.1 Oscillatoriales cyanobacterium PMM_0019
CAGAATCAGGGGAGACAGGGCAGATAATCTGGAGCAGGCGATAGCTTATTACCAGGCAGCATTAACTGTGTACACCCCCAAAGATTTCCCCACGGATTGGGCAATGACGCAAAATAATCTGGCAAATGCTTACAGTGACAGAATCAGGGGAGACAGGGCAGATAATCTGGAGCAGGCGATAGCTTATTACCAGGCAGCATTAACTGTGCGCACCCGCGAGGCATTGCCTCAAAACCATGCAGAAACTCTATTCAACCTTGGGCTAGCCTACCAAGAAGCCCGAAAATTCCCTGAAGCCTACACTGCCTTTGCTGCCGCCATTGATACAGTAGAATTACTACGCTCTGAGATAATCTCAGGCGATGCCGCTAAACAAAAATTAGCTGAAGAATGGAATAACCTCTATGTAAGTATGGTAGAAGTTTGCCTAGAACTGGGTGAATACTCTCAAGCTATAGAATACGTCGAACGCAGCAAAGCCCGTAACCTCGTCGAACTGATTGCCAATCGGGATCTCTACCCTAAAGGTAACATTCCCGAAAACATCCTCAACCAATTGAATCGCCTGCGTCGGGAAATTGATGCAGAACAGCGTAGACTAGAAATCCAACTAACAAATAATAACAAATTGGGAGATGGTAAATCACAGTCTATCCCAGAGCAATCTCAATTAAATCTACTACGACAACAACTAGATGAATTAATTACCCGTGACATCAGCCCTCTAGATTCTAACTTCCGCCTCACCCAAAAAGTTGAACCGATTCCCTACCATCAGATTAAATCATTGACGGGTATTGATACTGCTATTCTGGAGTGGTACATCACTAATGACAAGTTTCTCACTTTCATAATTATCCCAGAACAGGGGAATGGTGAAAATTTAGAACTTCCCTTAGTAAAGGGGATAGGGGGGTTAAAAGTTTGGCAATCTTCACTAGAAGACTATGAAGCGTTACTAAAATGGCGTGATGAGTACCTGAGAGACTACGGAAATGACAGAACCCAGTGGCAAGAAGATTTAGCTTCCCGACTCCAGGGTTTAGCTGAGATATTGCATCTGGATGATATCCTCTCTCTGATTCCTTCAACCTGTAAGCAATTAATTCTGATTCCCCACCGCTTCCTGCACCTGTTTCCGCTTCATGCGTTACCCCTAGGGGCAACCACGGGGGGATTGCCCCTACATTCTACTACGGGGGAAACGCCTGTAGGGGCAACCACGGGGGGATTGCCCCTACATCTAATTGATAAATTTCCTGGTGGGGTGAAATATGCTCCTAGTTGTCAACTACTGCAACAGGCACTTGGGCGAAATCGCTCCAACTTCTCTCACCTGTTTGCTGTCCAAAATCCTACCAAAGACCTCATCTATACCAATATCGAAGTTGCCACCATCCAGCAGCAATTTGACTTGAGAGATGTTTTAATCGAAGATAATGCCACCAAAGAAGCACTGGCACAATACCAACTTAACCAAGCCCACTGCACTCATTTCTCCTGTCACGGCTACTTTAACTTTAATCAGCCTCTACTCTCAGCCCTCCTGTTAGCTAAATGTGAACTTACCCCACCTCATCCTGAAGAAGATCCCAACCGCTATCTTTCCTTGAAAAATGGCAATATTATTGACCTAAGTAAGTGCCTTACCTTGGCAGACTTGTTTACCCTCGACTTGAGCAGTTGCCGTCTTGTCACCCTTTCTGCCTGCGAAACTGGCATCAGTGACTTCAATAACCGCAGCGATGAATACATCAGCTTACCCAGTGGTTTGATAGTTGCAGGCAGTGCTAGCGTTGTCGTTAGTCTGTGGGCTGTCAGCGATTTATCTACGACATTTTTGTTAATTAAGTTTTATGATAACCTAAAGACTCAGCCGAGTGTAGCGCTTGCCCTCAATCAAGCCCAACTTTGGCTGCGGGACATCACTAAGGTAGAATTAGAACAGTGGATAAAAGAGAAGCAGATAGCACTGAGTGGCAAAGCCAAGGCAATCCTGGGTAATCTCTTGAAAAATCTCAGTCCAAACGACAAACCATTTCAGCAGCCTTATCATTGGGCTAGCTTCTGCGCTGTCGGTCAATAATTAGAGGATTTAAGCTATGTTAGAACAACAGAACATTATCGAGCAATTTTTTAACCAGCCGGGAAATTTTTCAGAAGATGAAAAAGTTATCGTTGGCTTTGTCCACTTATATCAAACCAAGCCAGAACTATTTCCTCCAGAGGTAGCTCAACTAGGTGTTACTCTGCCGGATGATTTAAACAAAATCTCTGACACGATTCTCGACTGGTGCGACGACTACGCTTCCGAAGCTTATGATAAGCTGGTGGAATTCCTTGAGGGTAATACTAAAGGGCCTGGAGGCAAGAAGAATCTGAATGTGGAACAAGCTAAAGAATTGATAGAGAATGCGATTCGCAAGAGTATCCCCTCTGTGCCGAAGGTTCCGAAGGGAAGTTAATAAGTTTTATTTGATTGGATAAAAGGGGTTAGGGCGCTAAAGCATATATAGAGGGCAACCCACTTGGGGATTGCCCCTACGAAGCGCTATATATAGCAATTCCATTTGAGATGTAAAATTTTCTTACTCCACCCACCCCCGGGGGGTGGGTAGGAGAGGGG
>CASBRB010000140.1 GCA_949127975.1 Oscillatoriales cyanobacterium PMM_0019
AGCACGACAAAAAAATCTGGGCCTCGACAGTCCTCTGATTTAAGTTGGTTAGGACTGTAGTAAATTGTCAGGTTTCCGGAGGCGAAAAAGTCATTCCGGTTGCGCCACCACCATTCGAGGCACGTTAACAGCAGGATTATCTGCCTCAGATGTAAATCTGTTTCCAAGGGGGGTTCGTCACTCCATAAATCGTTAGGTGGGAAGATAACTTTTTCTTCTACTTCTTGGAGGGTATCTGGTTCTTTAATTAGGGACATAGCTTATATTATTGTAGCTGGGGAGGTTATTTGGATGACAATTTTTTACTTAGTGGTGAGGTGGGTAAGCTACCCTTATATTTCAGGACTTACGCACTGCCTCTATATATAGCGGGTTCGTAGGGGCAAACCCCCTGTGGTTGCCCTATATATGCCAGTGTGCTACAGTACTGTATTTTATGAAAGAGCTACACCAATTCTAACCTAAATTTGAAGAATGTTGGGTTTCGTTCCTCAACCCAACCTACACGCTATACTGGTACCTTTTGAGTCGGCATCAGCTTGTCGAATGTTGGGTTTCGTTCCTCAACCCAACCTACAACTTTCTCCAACCACATTAATAGACTACATCGTGAGAACCTAATGTCAACAAAAGAATCTCTTCCTCATCTGAATCAGGATTATTCACAAATTTAAACAGAATACGATTACTATAGTCAATAGAACACGCCCATCTTTCCGATAAATCTCCTTTGAGTTTATGAGTATGTAAGCTAGGGTGAAATGGTTCTTCAGCAAGCTGTTTCAATATTTGCTCGATTTGAGGACGCAATTGAGGATTTTGACGGACTAAACGTTTAAAAGCCCGAATAAATGCTTGACTCCAGACTAAATTTTTCATTCGTCTAACTCCGCCAAGAAGTCTGCAACTGAACCACGGCGCACATTACCCCGAGCATATTCCTGCTCTGATAAAGCAACTTCCTGTAATAGTTGCTGGCGTCGCTGTTGTTGCAAGCGCTTCTGAATAAGCTCTATAAGCATCGCCTGCTCATCTGGCGATAGTGCTTCTACTACCTCGATCGCTTTCTGGAAGGTGGAAGTCTTTTCTGTCTGAGTCATTAGTATAATTGACTGCTATAAGTTGATTTTAATCCATCAATTAGCTTCTCATCCATATTTTCCTTTCTGCCTTATACCTGAATACTTCAGTAGGGAGCAACGCGAAAAAGTGACGCGGGAGTGAGTGACGCTCCCTCAAAGCGATCGCTCTATGAGGTAGTCGTATTTCTAGCGATCGCACATCTAGCTGCACCATGCGGCTAGAAATATAGCTATCTATCGGTTCTGGCAGCGGCAACTTTCCGATCGCAACTTTGATACCTATTTCCCAAATGCTAGCAACGGAGAACCACAATTCATTCGTTTCATCGGCAATATGAGCGATCGCCTCCTCATTCAAGCGCTCTGGTTGAGCAAACCACCACAACCTGCAGTGTGTATCGAGCAAGAGTTTCACTATTGACTGCCCTCAAATGCTGCCAAAATCTCTTCTGGCAATGGGGCGTTAAAGTCTTCTGGCACGATGAAACCGTCTGTTGTGCTGGTTAACCATGTAAGCAACATATGCAGTACTGTAGCAGACTGGGCATATGTAGGGGCAACCACAGGGGGTTTGCCCCTACCACCCGCTATATGTAGTGGCAGTCTTCACTAAGAACGAACTAAGAAGGTTCGTAATGAGGGCTTTAGCCAGAAAAATCTTATCTATAGTGGGGACGCCTTTGAAGATAAGCGTTGTAGGTTGGGTTGAGGTACGAAACCCAACATTAAGGTTTGAAAACCTTAGGTTTCTCTCTGTTCAAGGATCGAGTGCCTTGTGATTAGTAAAATTTATCACACTAGGTACGGGAGAGCCCTTTAGCCCTCAGCTGGTAAGGGCTAAAGCCCTCACTACAAACGAACTAAGAAGGTTCGTAGTGAGGGCTTTAGCCGAATGGCGCTTGAGTTTTGGGATCGATCGCTAGCGGGTAAGGCATTGCTCAGGATAGACAGGGCTTCACGGCTCTGACCTACAAAGGTACGTCATACATTGGGCAAAAAGATTCAGGTCAGACTTTCTACCGAAGTAACTTTTTGCCAACATATATTATAGTATATTAACTTTTAACTTGCAAGTTAAAAGTTAGGTAAGGCAGCATGATTCAGAAACACCGAAAAGACTCGGCAAGCAACAGATTTAAACTTAAGGAAAGGCTGGATGCAGAAAATTTACTTTGAGTTAGAGGTCTACTCCTTTGACATTGACTTCATCGGTCATGTGAACAATACCGTCTACGTGCAATGGATGGAAATTGGGCGGACGAAATTGCTGGAGGCAGTCGGTATGCCCACCCACCAGATTTTTCAGCAGGGGTTTGTTCCCGTGTTGCTCCAAACGAATATCATGTACAAATCGCCGCTGTATCTGGGCGATCGCGTCCAGACGGAAATGTGGATTTCCGAATTGCGAAATGCTTCTGCAATCATGCAATTCCGCTTCTCCAATGCTCAGGGAATTTTAGCTGCCGAAGGATGGCAAAAAGGGTTGTTTGCCGATCGCTCAACGATGCGCCCAAAGCGATTGCGGAAAGAAGAACGGGCTTTGTTTGCGCCCTATGTCCACTTAACCGATGCGGTTTAATCCAGGGAGACGCCGAACATGAATCAAGAAACCGATCGTCAAGTCAATCCTCAACTTTTACTAAAGCTGGTTTTGCTAGCCAGCATCATTTCTACCGCCATTCACTTTACCGATAATTACCGCTTTATTGAGCATTATCCTCAGCCCTCCTGGATTACGGCTCCATCGATTTATCAGTCCTGGATCATTCTCACCAGTGTGGGAATTGCTGGATATTGGCTCTACAAATTCAGAAAATTCGGGTTCGCCTATCCCTGTTTAATCGTCTACTCATTAACGGGTTTAGCCAGTCTGGGGCACTATCTCTATGGCTCCCTGTCACAGTTTTCCCTCAAGATGCACCTGTTGATTTGGATGGATGGGGTAACAGGCTTGGCAATATTGGGCTTTGTACTCTGGTCATCCCTGCTGCTCAAGGAAATTTAAAATAGACGTGAAGTTTTACAATACTAGGTAGGAATGATACGAACCTAGGCAGGATGTTTAAATGGATAGAATTGAATTAACTGAGATTCGCTGCTATGGCTACACGGGATATCTGCCAGAGGAGCAGGTACTAGGACAATGGTTTGAAGTTGATATCACCCTATGGCTGGATTTGGCAATCGCAGGTAAAAGCGATGCCATAGAAGATACTCTCGATTACCGCAGTGTGATTGCGACAGTGCAGCAGTTGGTAAAGACTTCCAAGTTTTCGTTAATAGAACGATTAGCAACTGCTATAGCTGAAGCTATCCTGCTTGAGGAGCGCGTCACACAAGTGCGAGTCCGTCTCAGCAAAACCGCCGCCCCAATTCCAGATTTTGGCGGCATAATTACTATTGAACTTACCAGACCCTCAGAAGTTAGGAAATACTAAGGTTATGAGTTATCATTTGCTATAAATTCTACATCTTCGTAAAGCAGGGAAATAGGGCAGCGAAAATCAACGCTAGTGAAATGTATTTCTAGTTCCGCCCCTTCTGTAGTAACTTCGTCAACTGAGTAAGGAATGAGTTCCCATATACCACGCTCATTTAGTCGGTAGCAGTCAACGCTCATCTTGTCAGCACTGATGAGGACATATTCTTTCAGGGTTTTGATGCGGCGGTAGTGTTTGAATTTATCGCCTCGGTCAAATCCTTCAGTACCGGGGGAAAGAACTTCAACTATCAAACAAGGATATTGAATGAGTTTGATAGCACGTCTGTCTCGCTCATCGCAACTAACCATAACATCAGGATAGTGAAATGGTCCTTTCTCAGATACAGCAACTTTGACATCTGCCATCTGGACTTTACAGCCTTTACCCCGCAGATGTGTTTTGAGAGCAGAGGCTAAATTCAGGGCAATGTCATTGTGGGGGATGGTTCCCCCTGTCATAGCATAGACAAATCCGTTGGCGTATTCGTATTTAATCGGTTGCTGTTCTTCCCATTCCAAGTATTCCTGGGAAGTCATGCGGGGGAATTCAGGACTGGCAATCATGGGTCTTGCGTACAAAGGTATGCTAAATTGTCGTTCCAGGGATTATTGACCATGTATGCCAAAGTGACTGCCACTTTGCAGGTAGCGATAAGCTTCTTGTACTTCGTTCAATGGAAAGACGAATCTATCTATAGGATGATGCTAAAAATAAAAGATATCAAACAAAATACTTTCGATACCGATGAATTGAATGTTTCGTTTCCTAAAAATATGAGTTGTCTAAGTCGGATTTGGATGAATTTGTCTATGGGAGCTACCACCTGGGGACTCCGGGGCTCGGTATTGGGGCTCCTAGCTCTGATGGCGTTACCTATGGCTTGGTCAGGTATGGGTGGTTGGCATGGTATGTTTAGCCCTGGTGCTGGTTGGCACCATTTTTGGTATCCAATGCATTGGTTTGGTAGTCGTTGGTAATACCAATTAGGCTCCCATTTTGATTGGTGATGGAGAGATGGGGAAATTGCACTCCCCACTCCCCTAACGAAAGTGTCAAAAACGCTTACTTCACAGATACCTTCGCGCCAGCTTCTTCTAGCTGCTTCTTAGCATCTTCAGCGGCATCCTTAGGCACTCCTTCTCTAACTGGCTTGGGCGTTGATTCCACCAAATCCTTGGCTTCCTTCAACCCTAAACCAGTGATCTGACGCACCACTTTGAGGATGGTAATCTTCTTGTCAGCTGGAAATTCTTCCAGAATGACATCAAATTCAGTTTTCTCTACGACTTCTTCAACTGGAGTCACAGTAGTAGGAGTCATCATCATCATACCCCCGGCTGGAGCAGCAGCACTCACACCGAAGGTTTCTTCAATTTGCTTGACGAGCTCAGATGCTTCTAACAGCGTCAGCGTTTTCAGTTTCTCGATAATTTCTTCAGTGATAGCAGACATGGATAAACTCCTAAGACATTAGTTAAATCAAACAATTGCAATCAGCGATTTTTTCCGGTAGATACCTACGCTGCAACATCGCTTTCTGTGTTGCCTTCTTCCTTTTCGGATATCGCTCTGATACCCCGTGCCAGTGAAGCAGGAACTTCGTTGATACTGACAGCAATCTTGGTTGCCAGGGAATTGATAGCACCAGCAATTTGCGCCATGAGTTGTTCTTTTGAAGGCAAGTCCCCGATCGCTTTTACTTGGGCCTCATTCAAGGCGCGACCTTCCATCACTGCGCCACGAAGCTCTGTTTTCTTGGCAACTTTTTGGAAGTCTTGGTATGCCTTAATGGCACCGCTGACGTCTTCTTTGACGAGGATAAAGGCGGAGGACCCTTTGAGAAATTCGGTTATCGGTTGCCAGTGGTCATTACCCTCAACCGCCTTTGCCATCAGCGTGTTTTTTGTTACCTTGCAAACTGTACCTGTGGGGCGCAGACGCTGACGCAAATCGGTGATTTCTGCCACCGTCATCCCTTTGTAATCAATAACAAAAGCTAGTTGGGACTCACTCAAGGTTTGCTTGAGTTCAGCCACAATCTGATGTTTATTTTCTTCCGTTCTACCCATCTTCTCTCACCTCCTTAGTATCATTGCCACAACAAAACCCCGGACTTGACTGCCGGGGTTCGCAACGCACTCTCAGCTTCATGCACTCACACAGGCGGTGAGGGCATGGGCATGGGCTAGCGTGGTTAACCTCGGCAGGACATTAAGCCATTGGCTCCTGCTGTCTTTGGTAAAAGCCTATTCAGTTGTTAGGTTTTTGTTTCTATTGCCAAACTCCCAACTCAACAATCAGGGCGGCATTGGCGTCGCCAATGCTACAAAATTTAAGCAGCCTCATTCAATTTCAGGTCGCGCAGGCTGTTGACATCGACTTGAATCGACGGTCCCATTGTCGCAGCTATGTATACAGTGCGCCAATAGCGACCCTTAGCTCCAGAAGGACGATTGCGATCGATTGTTTCCTGCAATGCCTTTAGGTTCACCAGCAAGTCTTCGGCAGAAAATGATGCCTTACCAAACATAACATGAACGATGCCTGTACGATCGGCCCTGAACTCTAATTTACCCGCTTTGAATTCTCCGATCGCCTGTGCCAGATCAAATGTCACTGTACCACCCTTGGGCGATGGCATTAAGCCTCTCGGACCTAGCAGACGACCTAGTTTTGCCACTTGGGGCATGATATCTGGCGTAGCTATCAGGATGTCAAAATCCATCATTCCTTTTTGGATTTCGTCGATTAGCTCCTCGGAACCTACCAAATCCGCACCAGAATTTGTTGCTTCAGCTACTTTTTCCCCACGAGTGATTACAGCCACCCGCACCTTCTGCCCAGTTCCTTTGGGCAAAACCACTGTAGTTCTAAGTTGTTGGTCTGTATACTTAGGGTCAATTCCTAACCGAATATGAGCCTCTGCTGATTCAGAAAATTTTGCGGTAGCTGTTTCTTTTAACAGATCCAGAGCCTCTGTGGTTTCGTAAGCTCTGTCTTCGACTTTCTTTTGTAGTTCTAGGTATCTACGGGATGCTTTATTTGCCATGTTTTTCTCCTGGGGTCATTAACGAGTTTTCGCCTCTCCCCCTAATTATTGTGAGAGCTTATCTTTTTTGAAGCAGGGCCGACTGCTTAATCAGCAATTTTCACGCCCATATTTCGGGCAGTGCCTTCCACAATTTTCATTGCGGCATCAATATCATTGGCATTGAGATCCGGCATTTTTTTTTCAGCAATTTCTCTGAGTTCATTCCGCGTCAGAGTCCCAACTTTCTTTTTGTTAGGTTCGTTAGAACCTCGCTCAATTCCCGCCGCTTTGCGGATGAGAACTGACGCGGGAGGAGTTTTGAGAACAAAAGTGAAACTCCGATCTTCATAAACCGAAATTTCTACCGGAATTACCATTCCTGCTTGGTCAGCGGTGCGGGCGTTATACTCTTTGCAGAACGCCATGATGTTGACGCCGTGTTGCCCAAGGGCAGGTCCTACTGGGGGGGCTGGGTTGGCTTTCCCTGCATTGAGAGCCAATTTTATTACTGCAACTACTTTCTTTGCCATTTTAGCTTTGTTTTTGAACCTGAGTAAATTCCAATTCCACTGGCGTAGTGCGTCCAAAAATGGAAAGTAACGCTTTTAGCTTACTTCTTTCTGGGCTGACTTCCATCACCTCACCTTCAAAATCTTTAAACGGGCCTGAGAGGACGATAATTCGATCGCCTGCCGCCAAATGAGTTTTGACAACCGGCTCTTGCTCTGTGGTTTGTTTAAAGATGCGTTCGACTTCGCCTAAACTGAGCGGTAGTGGTTTGACGTGTCCACGTCCCCGTCCTGTACCGCGTTTTTGTTCTGAGCCTACAAAATTTATGACATTTGGTGTATTTTTGACAACCTGCCAAGCGTCATCATCCATTTTCATCTGAACTAGCACATAGCCAGGAAAAACTTTTTCTTCGGCGTGCTGTCGAGAACCGTCTTTGCGGACTTTCACGGTTGGCGTCTGCGGAATCTCTACTTGTAAAATCCTGTCAGCCACGTCTAAAGTTTTAATCCGTTGCTCCAGGTTGGTTTTGACTCGCTTTTCACAACCAGACGCTACCTGCACCGCATACCAACGGGCTTTTTTGGCTAGCTCCTCCTCTTGCGGAGACTCCTCGTATGATTCCTCTGCTGCAAATATCATTGGAACACCTGGAATGCTGCGAATTTAAACAACTTATCGACCAAATAAATTATTATTGCAGACATAGCTACCATCAAAATCACAGCCGCTGATTCACTAATCAACTGCTGTCGGCTTGGCCAAACTACTTTATTGAGTTCGTCTTTGACTTCCTCAAAAAATTCTTTAGCGTTAAACCCAGGCTTTTTCTCTTCTACTTCTGCTTCGTTTTTTTTCGCCACAATCCTTTCTCTCCCCCGTTAATGCAGCTAGCATGCGTCTACAGGTAGACGTTTATGAACAACTCCTACAATAACAATTTTTCCCCACACTTATTCCCTATCAGGCTGAAGGTACAGCTGTCTGGGAGCGATCGGGTACATTAGGCATGAACTTTTATCATAGCACTACGACAGTGATGAGTGCAAGTAGCAACAAAAAACCCCAGATTCTTACATAATCTGGGGTTTAGAGACGCGCCCTGGAGGACTTGAACCCCCGGCATCGGGTTTTGGAGACCCGCGTTCTACCAACTGAACTAAGAGCGCACAGGTTTAATGGAAAATAGAAACCTGAACTTCTGTAGATACTCTAACACAGATCGACGTCAGTTGGCAGCATTTGGGTGGTGTTGACTAAAGTTCCCGATCGAACCTTTGTTTGACCCGAGTGGCTTTACCAACGCGATCGCGCAGATAATATAGTTTAGCACGACGCACCTTACCACGACGAATTATTTTGATACTTTCTATCCGGGGAGAGTGGAGCAAAAACACCCGCTCGACGCCCACCCCTTGGAAGACGCGGCGCACGATAACTGTTTGGTTAATCCCACCGTGCTTTTTGCCAATGACAACACCTTCATAAGGTTGTACCCGTTCTTTACCGCCTTCCTGGATTTTTACTCCCACCCGCACCGTATCGCCTACATGGATAACGGGCAAGTTGGTTTTTATGTGTTCCGCTTCGATAGAGCGAATTATTTCCTGAGCGTTCATTGCCTTTTTTAAAAGTCACAGCCTATCATTATAGATCGATAGGTGACATCAAGTCAAGGGACATTTAGCTCTACGCTTGAGCATGGCAGTTGCACAAGAGAAAACACCAAACCCCAACACACCCACCACAGCAGAAGGTTCAGGTACGGGAGTTAGCACAGCCGCTACTGCCCCATCAGCTTGAATCAAACCATACCCACTATCATAGTTGAAGCCATTCGTGTTTATGCCAATGGCAGTCTTCTCCATAGCTGAGTAAATAGTCGCAGGAGTGGCATTGGGATTCGCCTGTAGCATCAGAGCTGCTACCCCGGCGGCATGAGAAGCCGCTGCCGAAGTGCCAAATAAAGGAGCCAATCCTGGAACAGTATTAATAACTCCGTCTGGAGCGACAATTTTAGGTTCCTGGCGAATTTCAGGAGTGGCCAAGCGGTTGCCAGCAGTGTCAAATAAGATCGGCGTACCACCTGCGGCAGACAAGTCTTCCAGAACAGGTGGATTAGTGCCGTATGCGGGGGTGTCGCCGTAGTACACCGCCCCAACTGCCTCAGCGCCTTGAGCATTGGTATGCCCAACAACGGTACTGCTTTTTGTATCGAAGGTATTGATGGTGATGTTATCGCCAAAGTTGACGTACTTCATTAATCCTGGGTTGGGACCAGCAACTTTGGCGATCGCTAGGTTAAACTGGTTTGTACCAAAGGAGCCGTTATTGGTAAAGCTTAAAATTTCCAGAGGATCGCCTGTTACCAGGTTATTATTAGTGCTGCTAGCTAATATCTTGCTGCCTGTACTATCGAGTAAGTAAAAGTCTAAATCGCTAATGCTACCAGGACCACTGGGATTGACTGATTTGAACGGCTGATCCCACTGAAACGAGAGTCTCAACTTATTGCCAGTGGGAATACTGATGCTTTGGAAAACTTGAACTCCAGATCCTTGATCAAAGTTATGTAACTCACCGCCTAGAAAACCGGGGAGGTTCAACTGCTTGCCACTTGGCTTAAAGGCGCTCTCGTAAGATTGGCGATCGTGGTTACCGGCGGCAGAAAAGTAAGCACTGCCTTGTTTCACTACTGTGTCTACAGCCTGAGCAACAATCCCCTCTTGGAAAAATGGTTCCTGAGGATAACCAATGTCATCGACTATAACTTTGGCTTTGGCAACAGTTGCTAGCTGAATAATCCCATTGGCAAAGTCAGCTTCACCATTAATTCCTGAGTAAAAAGCTAACTTAGCACCAGGAGCCACGTCATGAATTATTTGCATCATGGCGCGTCCTTCGTCTATGCCTCCACCTGACAGCTCTTTGAGCACTTGCACGTTCGCTGGTAAATCTCCCGTGGCGATATTCTGGGTGGCTCCCCCTAGATTGTTATAACTGTCCGACAGTACGCCTACCGTGACTCCACTTCCGTCCACACCAAATAGGCTCCGGGCAACATCAGCGCGGATGGCAGCGTCTCCTTCGCTGGTTACCTGTCCTACTTTACTGATGTTATAAGATGGTAGTGCTACCAAATCAGAGCCTAGCTTCGCCATCGGTCCATTTTTGACACTGGAAGCTGTTAAGTTAACTGCCTTTGCAGGAATGCCACTGAAAATCAGTGTGAAGTTGATTCCTACAAATACCAGAATGTTGAGGCTGTGTTTTTTTAGAAAATTCAAAGGTTTCTCCCATTCAGGTTGTATTAGGTGTTTAATTACACAGTTTTGGCAGTTTTTGGATGATGGGTAATACCCACCACCCACTAGCTCACAAGGGTACGTTTTTTACGAATGGGTGTTGACGGGACAAGGATGACAAGGAAGGAAAGTAGACAAGGAGGTTCAAAGTCAGAAATCGTGGACAAATCCTCCCAATCTACTTCTTACGACTGATGACAAAGCGGACGAGTAAGTAAAATTTCTACCTTTTCTACCTTGTCCACCTTGTCCACCTTGTCCACCTTGTCCACCTTGTCTTATCTCATCCCAAATATTAAAAACGTACCCTTGTGAGCCTAGCCCCTCCCGGCTCCCCTCCTGGGAGGGGCGGGGATCTCACAAGGGTAGGTTTTTTACAAAGGGGTAGTAACGAGACAAGGATGACAAGGAAGGAAAGTAGACAAGGAGGTTCAAAATCAGAAATCGTGGATAAATTATCCAAATCTACTTCTTACGACTGATGACAAAGAGGACGAGTGATTAAAAATTTCTATCTTTTCTACCTTGTCATGTTAAAAACGTACCCTTGTGAGGGCTGGGGGTGAGGGCAATTTACAGTTGGCAGGGCTCTGCCTGGGAATGCTGTTGGTGAGGCTGGGGAGTATTGGGGGTGTGGGAATGGGTTAGGGCTGGTGTGGGGGAGTAGGGAGTAGCTCACAAGGGTACGTTTTTTACGAATGGGTGTTGACGGGACAAGGATGACAAGGAAGGAAAGTAGACAAGGAGGTTCATGCGTCAGAAATCGTGGACAAATCCTCCCAATCTACTTCGTACGACTGATGACAAAGAGGACGAGTAAGTAAAATTTCTACCTTTTCTACCTTTTCTGCCTTGTCCACCTTGTCCACCTTGTCTTATCTCATCCCAAATATTAAAAACGTACCCTTGTGAGGTAGGGAGTAGGGGGTAGGGTTAGTAATCCTTATTTAGGTGTAGGAGGGAATTATTTTACTTGTTTGGGTAGCCTAGAGTTCGTAGTCAATGTGTTGACTCCGCTTGTATTCTTTTTTGAAATTCAATCACAGCTTGTTCTTCCGTACTGACCACAATACCAGGCTTGGCTCTCATAATAGTAAGGAAGTATTGAAAAGCGTCTTCATCTTCTGGATGTTGTTTGATATAATTTTTCAGTTCGACTTCGGTTAATTGTTGATAGTTAGTCATCTGATTAATTCCTCACCATTACTTAAAATTTCTACTTGAATTGTTTCACCTATTAAGATAACGATTCGTTGAGAGCGAGTATCGTACCTTGTTAATTCTATTGTTCTTAATAAATTACTTGCGCGTACACATATACGGAAAAAAGTTTTAAGTTGCTCTGTCGTAGGCACTGGTTTAATTTTCCTCTTTATTTGCGGTTACGACTGTCTCAAACCTTTCTTTATATTCTAGTTACAACTGCTTAGAATCCCCCGTGTTTTAACCGTGGGGAGATGTCAAAAAGCTGCCAAGTCAGCAGGTGTGTTGCAATTAAATAACATCTGGGGATCTGGCAAAGGCAGTTCCTCTACAGGATGTTGTGCTAACCACTGCTGAAACGATCGCCCCCTCTGCTGAATAAATTCATTCAGTAGAGGCAAACACCGACTACGGTAGAACCCACATAAAGGTTCCCAGCCTTTAGGGTGTCGAGGGAGAAGGGCTAGCGTTTCTGGTGGTAAATTTTCCAGCTTAGTTGCCCATTCCTGCAACACCTCAACACGTAAATGGGGCAAATCGCAGGCGAGTAAGAGTACCCAGTCTGTTTTTATCTGCGCTAGCCCCTGAGCAAATCCGACTAGGGGACCTTGAGGTTTTCCTGTTTCCGGGCAAGGCACTTCCCGAATCAAGGTGATTTCGCCGCTACCTTGTAGGATTTCCTGATATTTTTCTATCCAAGGCGTCACTACATAAACGGGGGAGGCACAATTGAGCGCCACTTGACAAACTCGCCGAATTAAGGGGACGCCATCGATCGGGATTAAGGCTTTATCTCGACCCATACGAGAACTTTCTCCACCAGCTAGGATAATAGCACAGAATGTTGACATTTGACGGGTTACGAATATGACATTGGTATCAAAAGGACAATCAACAATCATTCGCACAGAACGTGGACTCACAATCGTGGGCAGTCGGATCACTCTCTATGATGTGATGGATTTTCTGAAAGCTCAGTATCCACCAAAGTTGATCCGTGATAAGTTCAACCTCACAGATGAACAAATCAATGCTGCTTTATCTTACATGGAGGTAAATCGCACTCAGCTAGAAGTCGAGTATGAGGAAGTGCTGCAAACAAGAGAAGAAATTCGCCAGTATTGGGAAGATCGTAACCGCGAACACTTTGCCCGCATTGCAACTATGCCGCGTAAACCCAACCGAGAGTATCTCTGGGCAAAACTTGAGGAACAGAAAGCCAAACGCACCTCAGAAAAATTATGATTTTTCTGGTTGATTACAATCTTGATGGATATGCCGTCGTTTTTCTCGGTATCTTGACAAAACTTGGTTGGCTTGAGTTTCTGTCTATCCGTTTTGTTACTGGCTCTCCCGTACTTAAGTTGATAAGTTTTACTAATCAATTAGCTGAAAGCTTGAGCAGAGCTAAACGCCAGGTTTTACAACTAGCAAGTTGGGTTTCGTTCCTCAACCCAACCTACAACGCTTATTATCAAAGGGCTTCCAAGTATAGATAAGATTTTTTTATCAACCTAAGTACGGGAGAGCCTCACTTATCATCTATCTCAAGGTAAATCAGTGCTACCCATCAGGTAAAGATCGCACTCACGAGCGGCTTCTCGACCTTCGTTGAAAGCCCAGACGACGAGGCTCTGACCTCGGCGACAGTCGCCGGCGGCGAAAATACCAGGGATGCTGGTGGCGTATTTGCCGTAGTCGGCTTTCACGTTGCTGCGGGC
>CASBRB010000141.1 GCA_949127975.1 Oscillatoriales cyanobacterium PMM_0019
ATATATGCCCAGTCTGCGTAAGTCCTGTTTTTTTAACGCAAAGGATCGCAGAGGTTTGCGCAAAGGATCGCAGAGGGTTAGAAGTCAGTAGCTTTGACTAATTTTTAGTAGTTGTAGGTTGGGTTGAGGAACGAAACCCAACAACCTCTCCAATTTTATTGCCACGCCCAAATGGTAATGTGTTAATTTATAGACTGAGGTCTTCATTAGTCCTAAGTTAATTTACTGCCTGTATAAATATGGTGACTCGACGTATAGCTGAAATTCTGGGCAATGGGCAACCTGATGAATCTGTAACAATTCAGGGTTGGGTACGCACAAAACGGGAATTAAAGGAATTTACCTTTGTCGAGGTAAACGATGGCTCATCCCTGGCAAATCTGCAAGTGGTGCTGAATCCGGATTTGCCAAACTATGCCGAGGTGCTAGAGCGGCTAAATACTGGGGCATCGGTGGAAGTTGCTGGTGTGCTGGTGGAATCCCCAGCTAAAGGACAGCGGATTGAGCTAAAGGCTAAAGAAGTGAAGGTATACGGCGAGGCAAATCCCGAAACTTATCCATTGCAGAAAAAGCGACACTCTTTTGAATTTTTACGAACAATTGGGCATTTGCGATCGCGCACTAACACTTTCGGCTCAGTCTTCCGAGTCCGCAACGCCTGTGCCACTGCCATCCATCAATTTTTCCAAGAGCGGGGTTTCCTGTGGATTCACTCGCCTATCATCACCGCCAGCGATTGTGAAGGAGCGGGGGAGATGTTTGCCGTTACCACCCTCAACTTGAAAGATGTTCCCCGCACAGACAATCAAGAAATCGATTACAGCCAGGACTTTTTTGGCAAATCAGCTTACCTAACTGTCAGCGGGCAGTTAGAAGCTGAAGTGATGGCGATGGCTTTTAGTAATGTTTATACATTTGGTCCCACTTTCCGGGCAGAAAATTCTAACACCTCTCGCCACTTAGCAGAATTTTGGATGGTAGAGCCAGAAATGGCTTTTTGTGACTTACAGGGGGATATGGACTTAGCCGAGGCGTTTCTGAAGCACATTTTTAAATTTGTGCTGGAGAGTTGCCCGTCAGATATGGAATTTTTTAATTCTAGGATTGATAATACAGTTCTCGCCATAGCAGATAATATTATCAATAACCAGTTTGAGCGGTTAACTTATACAGAAGCGATCGCACTTTTAGAAAAAGCTGATAAAGCCTTTGAGTATCCCGTGAAATGGGGCTTAGACTTGCAGTCAGAACACGAGCGATACCTAGCAGAAGAACTTTTCAAAAAGCCCGTCATCGTTAACGACTATCCAGTAGAGATTAAAGCCTTCTATATGCGCTTAAACGATGATGAAAAGACGGTTCGAGCAATGGATGTTCTCGCTCCCAAGATTGGGGAGATTATTGGGGGATCGCAGCGGGAAGAACGCCTAGAAGTGCTGGAGCGACGGATTCAACAGCAGGGGTTGAATCTAGATGATTACTGGTGGTATTTAGATTTACGTCGTTATGGTACAGTTCCTCACGCGGGTTTTGGCTTAGGGTTTGAGCGACTGGTACAGTTTATGACAGGAATGGGGAATATTCGGGATGTAATACCGTTTCCTCGTGCCCCATTGACTGTAGAGTTTTAATTGACTGTTGATTGTTGGTTGGTTGATTGTTAACAACCAACCAACAACCCCACGCTTAAAAAGTGAACGTAGACCTGAGAACTGTAATCAGATCATCAGCATTTGCCCTGTCCTGATTAGGAGCCGTCAGCCAGATGACACCGGGCGTAATGGCAAAATTAGGTGTCACTTGATACTGATAGAAGCCTTCAACGTGAAGGGGGATATCTTTCTTGAACGGTTGCGGGTTGCCACCATTAAAGTGTGTTAGGTAGGGTTCCGCACCTACAACAAATCCCAGTAGGTTTCCTTTCTTACCAAAGTCGGGAAAAGCCAATCCCAAAGCATAGTAAAAAATCTCACCGTCCCCATGATTAATTAAACGGGCATAACTGGCACCAAACCAACCGTTGAGGGCAACTTTGCGACTGGGTTGAAACGAAAATTCTGCCCCGTAAGAATTCATCACCACTGGAGACCCAGTATAATCGAACAAATTGGCTTGACCTGCTAAACTATTGGCAACTCCTGTCCCAGTAAGCTGTAGAGTACCATTATTGTTGAAACCAAATTCTCCTGGAGGAGCGTAGCTATTTACATAGGTCAAACCGATACCGAAGCTCTGAGAGGGACTCCAAGTGAGCTGTCCTAAAGCTGTGTAGCCACCTTTGAATAGACCTCCGTTCCTTATACCTACACCTGTGGGATTTGGGTTGTTGCTGTTGTTTGAATCAGCAATATAAGAACCTGTCAGCGTTATTTTGTCAGTCACTTTGTAGTTGAAACTAAGTGAAGCTCCAGATCCTAGACGATAAATCGGGCTTCGCTGACCAAAAAGAGAAATTGCACCCGAAGCCAAATCCGTAGCATCTAGATAAGGGTTTAACGTCGGAGCAAAGAAGTACGGTACTCCGTAGGCATCCAAAAATATTCGTAAGCGCTTGGCAACAGTAAATTGGTACTCCGCAGCGTAAAGGAAAACAACGCTGTCGGTGTTGCCAGCAGAGTGAACAGCCACGGCACCCTCAGCACTGCCCCCTGCCAGGTTGAAAGCAGTTTGGCTGTAACCGGGGACATTACCAGCAGCTAAAGTCGTTATGAGTAGGTCGTCACCTGTAAAACTGGTCAAAAAACCTATAAACGCTCGCTCTTGCAGCACTGTATTATTGTTGTGCTCGTCATGCCCGAAGACTTTGGTAACTGAGAAACTCGATTCACCCGTCAGTTTGCTCGTTGTGGAAAAGTCATGCTTCTCCAATGTAGTTGTGCGAGCATCAAGCACATCAAGGCGACGGCCCAAGCTAGCTATTTCATTAGCAAACTGTTCTTGCAAACGTTGCAGAGTTGCTAAATCTTCTTTAGTTACACCTTGGGGTTGTGCAGCAATCAGTTTTTGAATCTGTTCCAAACACTTGTTCAAACCTGCGGCAAACTCGTAACGAGACAGAGCGCGGTTCCCACGATAGGTGCTATCGGGATAACCGCTGATACAACCGTAGCGCTCTACCATAGATTGCAATGCCTGAAATGCCCAATCAGTAGGTTGGACATCTTTCAGTTGAGAAACAGACGTCACCTGCTCCATAGTATCTGGTTCACTATCCTCATCGACAGATAAAGTATCGGAAGTAGGTAGTGCAGAGGCTGGTGTTGCGCTTTTATCGCTAGAATTCTGAATTTGTGCAATCTGACTAGAATTAGCAACTGGGGGTTGTGCGATGTCAGGCTTCGTTGGTTCAACGGTAGCTTCAGCTTGTTTAGATACCTTGAGTTTAGCCAAGGCTCCAGAAGAGGTATTAGTCACAGCCTTACCGTTCGCCCCTACTACTTGCTGAGATTCAGCTACCGAGGCTGCGGCTTTAGTGTTGGAACTCGAAACTGGGGGTTGTGCTAGAGCAGGCTTCGTTGGTGCAACGGCAGTTTTACCTTCTGCCGATACCTTGAGTTTATCCTTGCCTCCAATAGAGATATTAGCCACAGTCTTACCGTTCGCCTCTCCTACTGATCCAGATTCAGCTTCAGAGGTAGCGGCTAGAGATGAAGTAGCAATTAATCCGGCACAGAAAATAGATGAACCAAGCAACAGCAAATTTCCTAAGTTTTTCAACATCTTCTCCTCACACTTTTTCCAAACTTAACTTTGCTGAGTTCTATTACAGATATTGACATCTCCCCACGGTTAAAACACGGGGGATTCTAAGCTATTGTTTTAAGGCAACGCTTACGATATGATTAGCCAACATCTTTCAAGAAATCAAACCGACAACGGCGTTGGCGACGGTAATAGTTACTTTACCGGATCGCTGTAAGGCTCCACCCTCTTTCTTCGCAGGGTGGAGATGTAAAGCGGGTCGGCTGCCGACTCGCCGACCAATCTCTGACTTTAGGTAGAGCATTAAGCACATTGTTAGAGATTAAGATCATCTTAACAACAGGTAAGGTAATCAACAATTATAAAAACCTAGTCACCTAACCGTGAACGCTGTACCAAGACACATTGAAAATATAGGGTTCTATTCCATAGTTCTAGTTTTCAACCCAGGAATAGGTAAAATTTTCATGGGAACTAGACGACCAGCATTTAATTCAAACAAAC
>CASBRB010000142.1 GCA_949127975.1 Oscillatoriales cyanobacterium PMM_0019
AACTTGCTGCCTTGGATGCGAGTAACCCGCTGCACATTTTTTTACCACTATATGGGTGCGTCTATTTTCGCTGAGTTAGCACTTGCCTGGATTGTCTCGCAATGGCTCAATAGTCCTAAGAAAGTTCTCCGTGGATTTGGCGTCAGTATAGTCTTTTGGATTCTGCTGGCTTTTGTTTTCTGGATGCCGATTTATTTAGGTCTCCCCCTTGATGCTCATGGCTTTAGCTTGCGGATTTGGAATACTCAGTTTAGTAATTGGATTTAACAGGACTTACGCACTACCTCTGCATATAGCGATTTGTAGGGGCAATCCCCAAGTGGGTTGCCCCTATATCCGATCGGAGAGGTTTTCGTCTAAAAGCAGTTTCATAAAGATACAATTATATTTAGGTGTTGGGTAACGCTTACGCTCAACCCAACCTACAAAATAATTCGGGATTATAGCGTTTCGTAGGGGCACCCACCCCTAGGGGTGGGTTGCCCCTATATGTGCCCAGTGTGCGTAAGTCCTGAAATTTCCTCTTGCTGTTTAGTCCTTAAAAAATCGGGGAAATCTCGCAGATCTGCTAAACTTTGCTCGGATAATTCTTCTATAATACTTTGCAAGTGGGCTTTTAATCCTACCGTTTCGCAGGCAGGTTTAAACAGTTGTAATTGATGGAGATAAGCAATCTCAACTCCAATTGTCTCTACAAATGAGCCTGCTATATCGGGAGAGGATAGCATGAAATTTCCCTGTTCGTTGTATTTCACCCAATCCCCAAACAATTCCACCATGTAAGCTTCACCATCCTTAAAAACTTCCACGACTGTTCCAATCGTTCCAACTGGTGCAACTCCCCCATCAGTTAAAATAATTTCCTCTGTTAGCTTAACCGAATCAAACATCTGAAATCGCCGATTCATAATTCCCCCAATCTATCCGGTACTGCTGTGACAAATCGTGCTATATCCTCATTTAACAAGATAATCCAAACCGTGAGTCATAACTTCTGAAATAAGGCGCGATAAACTGGTTCGCCGTGAGCAATAGTGTATAGTTCCCGCTCTGTTGGTACTGGCATTGGGTTAGTAGCTAACCAGATTTCTTCACCTTGCCTTTGAAATGTCGGATGGGCTTGGAATCGGGAACACATTTCCACTGCTACCTCTTCTACGTCTGACTGCAAAAAAACTTCTCCCCCACTGACAAGATAAGTTGCCAGAGTATCTACAAGTTCTGCTTGTACCACCCGTCTTTTAGTATGTCGCTGCTTAAACCAGGGATCGGGAAACTGGATGGTGACGCGCTGCAATACTCCCTCCGGCAAAGAAGTTAGCAGCCCCAGCAAGGAATTATTAACGTTGCCAAAAATGTAATGTAGATTACTTAA
Organism: Oscillatoriales cyanobacterium PMM_0019; assembly: GCA_949127975.1. Taxonomy (GTDB): domain Bacteria; phylum Cyanobacteriota; class Cyanobacteriia; order Cyanobacteriales; family CASBRB01; genus CASBRB01. Next base: position 1,376 of record CASBRB010000142.1, read on the forward strand.
ACCTAATTCATCTCGCCGCTGTTGAGCCTGCGCTACCAGTGGCTCCCGAATTTCTAATCCCAAATAATTCCAATCTGGTTGCAGAGAAGCTATGCTTAATAAAAATCGCCCCCAACCACAGCCGATATCTAAATGTAGTTGCTGGGTAGGATAGGTATAAATCTTCTCCCAGTCAGGAGGAGTAACCGCCATCTGATACTTCTGGCTTAGGGGATTAACATGCTGGCGGACTCGAACTTTTACCAACTTCTACCACTCCTTATTGAAGGTATAATTTAGATCGCGATCGGTGTTTGCTACCCAAGATATATAGGTCAGCACCCCGCTCTAAAGAGACGGGGCCTCGTGCCTCTAACTTTAGGTAGTTGACCAGCCTAAGTCCCAGCGATGGGGAAACTACGTTATCGGCAAGAGTTCCAGACCTACCTTGGAATGCGTTGCCAGTTCCATGCTCTAGAACCGAGCGGTTAAACAGTTTTACGAGGGGTAAGACAGTGCTGCTTGGATAGTACCGACCGATAACTTTGGCGAGGCTAACTTTACATCGTGTAGGATAGGCGTTTCCGGCTAACCAACAGGAATGGGTAGAAACTGCACCTCTTTCTATCTACCCCGAAAGGGGGACGCTCGCATAAATTTAGCGTGTCGTGTTTCATCCCCCGGTTAAAACGCGGGGGGTTCCACACTCCCAGACTTTTTTAGATGAAATTAGATTTTCGATTTGCGATCGTCAGCGATCCTCACGTTGCTCTCCCTGAGACAATAGGAGATTATCTTAGCCGATTTCATCTATTTGAAGTCAGCATTCCAGCTTTGGAGATTGTTCTTAAGAATTTAGAGCAACAGGATATTGATTTCCTGTTGCTACCAGGAGATTTAACCCAAGACGGAGAACCGGAAAACCATACCTGGTTAGCACAGCGACTGGCAAAGCTACCTTTTCCAGTCTACGTGGTTCCTGGAAATCATGATGTGCCAACTCTGCTACCAACTCCTAGCTCAATAGGACTGAAAGATTTTCCCCACTACTACCACCAGTTTGGCTATGACAATCCTCAACAGATGTACTACACTTGTCAACTGCTGCCTGGGGTACAGCTAATTGGGCTCAATTCTAACCAGTTTAACGAACAAGGTAAACAAATAGGGCGTCTAGACGATACTCAACTAGCGTGGTTGGAGCAGGTTTTGGCAGATGTGGATGAGCAGTTGGTGCTGGTAATGGTACATCACAATGTTGTAGAACACCTGCCTGGTCAATCTCACCATTCACTAGGACGGCGGTATATGCTAGAAAATGCACCGATATTGTTGCCAATGCTGCAAAAGTCTGGGGTGCAACTGGTGTTTACGGGTCATTTGCACGTTCAGGATATTGCTTGCCACCAGGATGTCTATGATATTACTACTGGTTCTCTGGTTAGTTATCCTCACCCTTACCGAATTTTGCACTTGAGTACAGATTCTCAGGGCAGACATTGCTTGCAGATTGAGTCTCCTCGCGTAGAATCTGTGCCTGGTTGGGAAACACTGCCCCAGGTGTCTCGTCAGTTGATGGGCTCGCGCTCTCGCCCCTTTATGCTCAAGCTTCTCACTGAAGCACCGTTAAATCTACCGTTAGCAGATGCTGAAGAACTGGCTCCCTGTCTGCAAGACTTTTGGGCTAACATTGCCAACGGTGATGCCATTTTTGACTTTTCCCACTTTCCACCACCTGCCCGCCGCTATTTCGAGGGGTTTGGTGCCATCACCTGTGATGGCAAGCCTAACCTGATTGACAACCACACAACGCTATTCTTTTGAGATCAAAATTATATCTGGCGGCAGATGCCAAAAACAGAAGTGTAGCCGTGCAGGAAGGTATTACCACCTACTGGACCGATTTCTCCATTGCAGAAAAAGCCGCCCAAGGGAATGTCTTTCAGGTATTGGCGAAATAGCCGAGAGTCAAAGTTGGGCCGCCCATAGAGTCCTTCGCCTCGCCCTAAGCAAGAAAACATCAACGCTCCGCAGTCGGCTGGTGAGTAGGATAATTGCTTTTGATAGCGATCGAGTAATAGTTGTAAATCTTCTGCTGATGTGCGGGCGTCTCGCAGGTGGAACTGGATGCGCTGTCCAGGGCGGACTCGATCGCCTATTGCGATCGCTCCCACTCTAGGATCTACCCCCAGCAAATTACGGATCAGAAAGTCTCCGTGCCCTAGCTGCATTTTAAACTCATCTCGTACTACGCCCACAAATAGCGAGTGCTGTGCCAAATCCCTATCTGCCTCACTCAGGCTTTGGATCAAAGTCCGTAACGCTTCCAGAGGAGATTTAGTAGATTCCCCATAATTTGCGATCCCAGATTTGTCCTGCTCTGCCAGTTCTAGAATAATATTTTGCTCTCCTTTAGTAATCGTGTAGGGATTACCAATAGGGCGACACCCTTGCGCCACAATGGTTTCTAGGACAATGTTGCCAGTCAGGGCAACCCCAACAGTGCCCTCGCGGTGGAATTTATAGTTACAAAACAAGCTAGTCCGATCGCCCATAACGCCAGAACTAGAGAGCCCTCCCACCTTCACAGCACCTGGATAAGCAAAATCTAGCCCCTCAAGCAGGTTATTGATTTTCGAGGAGAAACCATCTGATAACAAAATAAAGTGGGGTTGGTCTTGGGGTGGGACCCCAATCAATTCTACCCAGGCATCTGGGGAACTATCCAAATCAGGCAAAGCGTCAGCAGGGAGATGAAAAGCACGGACGCCTACACCATCTAGGGAAGCCAAACTGAGGCTAAGGGCTGGCTCTCCTTCAACTTCCTGCGCCTCGCCTTGTTGATTCATACCAATAATGCCGCCACCACTACAACCGATAAGTGCTGGTACCCGCAATCGCTCCTGCAACAAGGGCATCAGCCGGGAATACTCACTCGCATAAGCAGATGAGATGAACACTAGCCCCAGATCGGCTGGAGCCTGCAACGATTGCTGGGCGCGGGTTGCCACTTCTGTAACTGCTGCTTCTAAAGACACATGAGTTGATAAAGCGTTTGCCCATTTTATCTGGTTAGCCATAGTTCTAAAAGACTCCAGCCACTTGCCTGCTTGCTTGACAAAACTAGAAATGATCTCCAGTCTCTAGGATCACCATAGCACTTCTGATATCCACTCCGAAGCCAAAAAGCGTCTAGCGAGTGGCAGTTTCACTTAATATAAGTTAATATAATGAATACAGCTATCCTATCCTGTGTAAACTGGCTAGGGGTAAACAAAATCAGAATACGTTTGAACTGTCGAGTTAAGAAAACTTTCCTGTATGAACAACATCCAAGAACAAATCGAAAAAGAGCTTGAACAAGCCCGCACTATCTGTGACATTAGCGGTGCCACATCCGGTGAGTGTGCCGCTGCGTGGGATGCCGTTGAAGAACTACAAGCCGAAGCTTCCCATCAGAAAACCAAGCCGCAGAAAAACTCCCTAGAGCAATATTGCGATCTTAATCCTGGTGCGGATGAGTGCCGAGTATACGAGGACTAGGGTTAGTCAGGTCTTCAGTGCCGTCCCAAATCTCGATTGGGACGGGATTAAATGATAATAATAGATAAAAATCGCCCTACCTGAAATATACAAGGGATGCAAGAAGAAATCTGGTTTCGACCCCTGGTTTGGATGGACTACAGGCTAGCTGTACTATTTACTGTGATCGTCCCGCTGATTCTGATTTTCTGGGCAGCTTTCCAGAAGACAGATGCCCTGGTGCGCCTGTTAATTATCTACTGGCGCGTTTCCAGCTTGCTAGCGATTACGGTTTTCTTGATGATTGGTGCAGCGCCGCTAGCCTTTGTATCTTCTTTTTTCGCCCGTATCCTCATTCCCATTTCCCTGTGGTTTTGGATTGATGTCAACGAAGAAATTGACGATATGTCGCCTCGTCCCCTAAAGCTAGCACTGACAGGTTGGCGTTGGGCGATCACAATTTACTGTATTTTAGGCACTCTAGCTTTTACTCCTTTCCTGCAATGTGGGTTCTCTCAAGGGATGGTTAAAAAAACCTTCTGTCAAGTATGGATGGAAGCACCTTGGCTATTGAGGGAGTATTTATTTAAGGGCTACAAACCAAATTTTTTAAGCTTTATCGGCATAGTAGCATTAATAATTTACGTGGTTTATTTAGTCTATTTTGCCCTGATTCGTTTGGGCAAACAAGGACGATCGGCCATGCAACTCTGAAATCAAGGTTCGTAGTGAGGACTTTAGTCCTTACTATGAGGACTAAAGTCGAATGGCACGTAAGTTTTTGGTCCGATCCGCCAAGGGCAGCTTCGCTAACGCCAAGGGCTTCGCTGCGCTAACGCCTACGGCTGACGCTATCGCACCTAAACTTTCAATATCCTGATTATTCATCGCCAACCAATAGTCAAATCCCGTATCTAATAAAGCATTTACTGGGATGTGTTCTGAATTAGCATCAACTAGATCGATTACAAAAATCAACTGTCCTTGACTATTAAACTCTCCCTCTATCATATTCTGCCACAAACTCCAGTTGGGGTGATTCGGAAAACCATCAATAATTTTTCTGGATGTTGTTGACGAGCTTTGTTTAAGGCATGGGCTTCATTCTCATCAAAAAAATAATCACGACTATCTGGCTCCACAAACATGAAATAATTGTAGTGTTCTTTAATTAGTGATGGCAGCACTTGCTCGAATACAGAACGACAACGCTTCTGAAAAATTTCATCCGACACTCTCTCCCGCTCTCGTTCTTCAGGAGTTAATTGGATTTCTGGAAATACTCTACCACTACGTGGTATCTGATTATTTAATCGCTTAGTCATCCGATCAATACCTATTAAATATTTGCGGCACTTGAATTGTAGCATATAATGAAGTGGACTAACCTGGGAAAGTATCCAACCTCTGTTGTCAGAGGTGGGGGTTTGAATATTCAGTACCACCGATACATAAATTAATTTCCTAGCTCAATCTCTGGTTGAGGAGACTCAACAGGGGCAATGGGACTTGTGGAAGTAAGAATCGCCGTATCTTGAGAAGGGGGATTTTCAATTGAACAAAGCATTATGGCACATAATGCCAGCACAAGCCCAATGCCCTGTCGTATGCTGATATGTTCTTTAAAGACGAAAAATGCCAGCACAACAGTTACTATAGGATACAACGCTATTACAGTTGCCACAATAGAGGCGTCACCTTTACTCATCGCAATGATGAAAAACAGCGTTGCTGAGGTTCCGATCGCGCCGATTAAAAGGGCATATATGCCTCCCCGAGTATCCAGTACCACATTAAAGCCAGTTAGGGAGAACACAACCAAACCCACCAGCAGACCGCCAACCAACTCGTAGGCTAATGCGCTTTTGAAGTCAATGTGGTTGGTTGCCAATTTGCTAAATATCGCTGCCGCTCCGTACAGTAATGTGGAAATAATTGCGTAAATAAGCCAACCTTCTGTCTGAAGCATGAGGTGTAAGTCCTTTAAATCGACTACGTAAGGGTAAGATTATATCACTAAACCGCTGCCAAGGTCAGGCTTTTGATCTTAAAAACTTTAAACCTGGAAATGCTTAAGTTTTGAAAACCATTAACGTATTTTATCCTTTCCTTAAATATTACTTAACCAGTAAGTAGCTATAATGAACTATATTGTCGAAGATATTCATGATTGGAATAAGGTAATGCTAACTGGCAAGAATAAACTGTGTCTGTTAAGCCTACTATTGGCAACTTCCTTTAGTATGACTTGGCAGTCAGTAAGTGCTCGGACCGCCAAACCGGTTGGAAATGTCCCTGGTGGGGCATTATTACCTACAGGTCAAATGATTACGCCCGCAGCAGCACTAGGCTCTACGTTCGATCGGCTTCCCACTGGTCTGCGCCAAGATGGTAGTGCAGATGCAGCAGAAGCAGTAACAACAGCTCTCAGTCCAGATGGCAAAACCCTGCTAGTACTCACCAGTGGCTACAACCTGGGTTTTTCCGATGAGAGCGGTAATAAGTTTAAGTACCCCGTTTTAGATCCAGTGACAGGATCTCCAAGTAGCATAACGACATCAAAGGCAGAATGGGTGTTCGTGTATGATGTTAGCAGTGGTAGTCCGGTCAAAAAGCAACAAATCAATATTCCCAATACCTACGATGGTTTAACTTGGGCACCGGACGGCACACACTTCTACGTGTCTGGTGGGATAGATGACCGCATCTATGTGTATAAATTCAATGGAAACCAAGCTACCCCACAAGGTCCATTCATCCTGCTCGGTCACAATTCCAATCAGACAGCCCCCTTGCCTAAATACGATGGTGGCATTTTAAAAAATACCCCAGCAGGTAATAAGGTACCTAGTCTAGTATCAGCAGCAGTTGTGGCAGGAGTTGCCACAAGTAAAGACGGCAAAACCTTAGTTGCTGCTAACTTGGAAAATGATTCGGTATCAATAGTTGATACTTCGACGCGGAATGTTCTCCAAGAAATTAAGTTTTTTGTGCCTGGTGGTACGGTACCGACAGGGGAGTTTCCCTACGACGTTGCTGTCAAGAGTGATAAAACCAGCGGTGCGGCTGTTACAGCCTATGCCAGCAGTCAGCGCGACGACGAAGTGCTTGCTGTCAACATCGCTACTAAGGCAGTCACCCGCATCCATGTAGGCAGCCAGCCTAACAAAATACTACTTTCTTCCGATCAGAGCCTTCTATACGTGGCTAATGGTAACGATGACTCGGTTTCGGTTATCGATACAAACAGCAATCAGGTCGTGCGGACTATCTCCCTATCTCGACCAGGCGAGAAGTATAAAGGCTCTAATCCTAACTCCCTAGCACTCAGCCCAGATGGAGGGACTCTCTACGTCACTCTAGGGACGGAGAACGCCGTAGCTGTGGTAAATTTAGTAACCAATCAAGTTGCCGGACGCATCCCAACAGGCTGGTATCCCAACTCTGTAAGTGTAAGTCAAGACGGCAAGCGGCTCTACGTTGTCAATGCTAAGAGTAATGCTGGTGCCAACCCGTCTAATGGCCGCACTACTACTCTAGGAATAGCACGCAATACTACCCATAGAGTCGAGTACGACTGGGCTTTGGAAAAAGCTGGCATTTCGATGATTCCTGTTCCCACCAGTACACAACTGACTGCTCTTTCCAAGCAGGTAGACCAGAACGATGGTTTTGACAAGCGGGTGCAAAATAGTCAAGACCAGGTGATGAACATTCTCCGAACCAAGATCAAGCACGTAGTCTACATAGTCAAAGAAAATCGCACCTACGACGAGGTACTTGGTGACCTACCTCATGGCAACGGCGACCCCGCACTGACCTTATTTCCACAACGCATATCGCCAAACCATCATCGGCTGGCTACTGACTTTGTGACTCTGGATAACTTCTACGATACTGGAGAGTCGAGCGGGGTGGGCTGGAACTGGTCTACCTATGCCCGAGATACAGATTACACTGAGAAGAACCAGTCCGTAGACTCCGGCAATGGTGGCGACGGTCTAACTTACGACTATGAGGGGGCAAACCGTAATGTCAACATTGCCCTGCCACAAACTGCGAGTTCTCCCTCACCATTTACCGCACGGATAACGGGAATTCTAGATCCTAGTAACAATTCGTCGATTTTGCCTGGTCAGAAAGACATTAGCGCCCCAGCGGGAGACGGCGATTTAGCACCGAATGCTATTGGCGGATATTTGTGGGATGCTACACTGCGTGCAGGCAAAAACGTGCGTAATTATGGCTTTTTCATCGATCTGAGCTACTACGGTACCAGTCAGCCCGATCCGAAGAAGCCTGACCCAACCAATTCATTGTATATTCCTATTTCCCGATCGCCCTTTCAGGATAATATCCCTCAAGCCTCAGTTACCAAAGTAGCGCTACAGCCTAACACTGATATCTACTACCGAGGTTATGACAACAAAACTCCCGATACCTATCGCTACAGTGAGTGGGCACGGGAATTTGCCCAAAAGGGGCTGCCTGACTTGATGATGGTGCGGATAATGCACGACCACTTTGGCAGCTTCAGCAACGCTGTCGCTGGTCTCAATACTGTTCAGTTGCAAATGGCTGATAATGACTATGCTTTGGGATTGCTTGTACAAGCAATATCAAACTCTCCTCAATGGAAAGAGACAGCAATCTTTGTCATTGAAGATGACTCTCAAGACGGACCTGACCACGTCGATGCTCACCGTTCGATGGGCTATATTATTTCACCATACACTAAGCGGGGAGGTGTAGTCGTCAGCACTAACTACAACACCGTCAATATGCTGCGGACGATGGAAGATTTGTTGGGAATTGACCACCTCAGCATAACTGATGCCAATGCTGAACCGATGTCAGATGCATTCACCCTAACGCCTAACTTTGCTCCGTACACTGCTATTGTGCCAGGTAATTTGTGCAAGGCACCCGTAGACCCGAATCTTGTAGGTTCAGCCTGTAATGACCCCAAAGTCCCCAAAACTTTAGCCATTAATTTTCTCCATGATGGGAAGTGGTGGGCACAAGCAACCAAAGGATTCGACTTTGAAGTTGAAGATAAGGTCGATGCTGGTGATTTTAACCGCATTATCTGGGCTGGAATTAAGGGTGATAATGTTCCCTATCCGACGGAACGTAGTCGAGCAGACTTCAGTCAAAACCGTGCTCAACTGATTGAGCGTTGGCGCGTTAGTGATGCAAAAAATCAACAACAACAGTTAAAGAATCCGACAACTTCAGTAATCAAACGTGACGATGATTAGGTTGTAGGGGCGAGGGCAGTCAGGAGTCAAAATAGGTGGAGGCATTCTGTACGACTGGCGGAGCTCCTGACTCCTGACTCCTGTTCATTCAATTTTTCCTGACACAATTC